>JAAUYX010000012.1 GCA_014804905.1 Desulfovibrio sp.
AAGTACAAGGGCAACCGCGAGGAGATGAACAAGGAGGTCATGGCGCTCTACAAGACCTATGGCGTCAATCCCGCCAGCGGCTGTGTGCCCATCCTCATCCAGCTCCCGGTGTTCTTCGGCCTCTACCAGGCCCTGCTCACGTCCATCGCGCTCAGGCACGCCTCCTTCATCACCTATCTGCCGGGCACGGACATCATCTGGCTCGCGGACCTCTCGGCCAAGGACCCGCTCTACATCACGCCCATCATCATGGGCATCACCATGTTCCTCCAGCAGCGCATGAGCCCGCCCCCGGCCGACCCCATGCAGCAGAAGATCATGCTCTTCCTGCCGCTCATCTTCACGGTGCTCTTCCTCAACTTCCCGTCGGGCCTGGTGCTTTACTGGCTGGTGAACAACATCCTTTCCATCTTCCAGCAGTGGCTCATGATGCGGAAGCTCAAACGCGGCGGCAAGACCCCCCAGGCTGCGCCCGCCGCAAAATAGCGAAAGCGGGGCGGCCCCGCGGCCGTTCCGGCGAGGCTCGAACATGGACGGATTCAAGGAATTCCAGGGCAAGGACCTGGACAGCGCCATAGCGGAAGCCTGCGGCTACTTCGACCTGCCGCGCGAAAAACTGGAGATTGAAATCCTCCAGGACGCCAAGACGGGCATCTTCGGCATCGTGGGCGCGCGCAAGGCCAAGGTGCGCGCACGGCGCGCGCAGTTGCGCGAAGCCGTGGAAAGCGTGCTCGGCCCCCGTGGCGGGCGGCGTCCGAAAGCCGCCGCGCAGGAGGACGAGGCGGCCTGCGCCGAGACGCCCGGCCGCGAGACGGAGAGCCATAACGGCAGGAACCCGCAGCCCCAAAAGGCCCGCGCCGAGCGCAAACCGGCCCGCGCAGAAACCCCGGCGGGAGAAGCGGAGAAGCCCGAAGCCGCCGCGCAAGCCCCCGAGGCCGCCCAGTCCGCCGCTCGCCCGCAGCCAGCCCCCGCCACGGCGGAAGCCCCGGCTACGCCGCCCGAGGCAGCGGAAGAAAGTGCTGCGGCCGCCACGGGCGACGCCGGCGGGGACAAGGGGCGCCACGCGAGGCCCCATGCCGCCGCGCACCGGGGCCAGGCCGCGCCTTCGCCCAAAGCCTCCGGGCAGCCTGTCGCGCACAGGGATACGGCGGAACGCGCCCCCGAAANCCGCCGGCCGCCCAGGGACCTCCCCCCCGTGCAGGACCTGGACGCCGACGACGCGCCCGAGGGCCTCCCCCGTACCCCGGTGGAGGACCTGGACCCCGAGAAACTCNAAAGCCTCACCGAGACCACGGTCAAGGAACTGGTGCGCCCCATCACCGGNGGCCGCGTGCCCGTGACCGTGCGCGTGGAGGACGGCCGCGTGCGCGCCAATGTGGACTGGAGCGGCGACGCGGGCCTGCTCATCGGCCGCGAGGGGCAGACCCTGGCGGCCCTCCAGTATCTCGCCTCGCGCATGGTCTCGCACGGCATGAACGCTGCCGTGCGCGTCCAGCTGGACATCGGCGACTACCGCCTGCGCCAGGACGAGAAATTGCGCTCCATCGCCCTCGGCCTCGCNGAAAAGGCNCGGGCCACGGGGCGCCCCTATTCCACGCGGCCGCTNTCCTCCTACCATCGGCGCATCATCCACCTGGCGCTTCAGGANGCGGAGGACCTCCAGACCCGCAGCTCCGGGGAGGGGCCCCTGAAAAGGGTGGTCATTTCGCGCCGCAGGCCCGACGAGGCCTAGGCCGGGGGGGCAGGCGCATGGGCACCATCGCCGCCATCGCCACGCCGCCGGGGGCCGGGGGCATCGGCATNGTGCGCATTTCCGGGCCCAGGGCCAAGGAGGTGCTCGCGCGCGTGTTCCTCTCCCTGTCGCCCGATTTCGAGAATTTCCGGCCCTGGCGGCTGCATCGCGGGCGGATGCTGGACAGGCACGGCGAGGAGCTGGACGACGTGCTCGCCGTGTTCATGCCCGGCCCGCGCACCTTCACCGGCGAGGACATGGCGGAGATTCACTGCCACGGCGGGCCTTTCCTGCTTGAAGAGGCGCTCCTGAGCGTGCTCTCGCTGGGCGCGCGCCAGGCGGAGCGCGGCGAGTTCTCGCGCCGCGCCTTTGAGAACGGGCGTCTCGACCTCTCGCAGGCCGAGGCCGTGGCCGAGCTCATCGGGGCCTCCTCGCGCGAGGCGGCGCGCCNCGGCNTGGGGCGGCTGGACGGCCAGCTCGGCCGCCAGACCGCGGCCTTGCGCGAGGAACTGGACGANTTGCGCGCCCATGCCGTGCTCGGCGTNGACTTTCCCGATGACGAAGTGCCCGCGCTCGCGCCGGAGGATTTCGCCCGCGCCGTGGACGCGGNGGCCGCGTCCGTGCGCCGCCTGCTCGCGGGCAAGCGCCGCGCCCGCCTCATGCAGGAGGGGGCGCAGGTGGTCATCGCCGGCGCGCCCAATGCGGGCAAGTCNAGCCTGCTCAACGCACTNCTCGGCCGGGACCGNGCNNTGGTCACCGACATTCCGGGCACCACGCGCGANTTTCTCGAGGAGCANTGCGATTTCGGGGGCCTTCCCGTGCGCCTCGTGGATACCGCGGGCCTGCGGGCGGAGGAGGCTGGGGCCGACCCGGTAGAGGCCCTGGGCATGGCCCTCACCCGCGAGCGGCTCNCCCGGGCGGACCTCGTCCTTGTGGTGGTGGACGGCGGNCGCCTCGGCGAGGNCGGCGCGCTGGCCCCGGCCTGCCCGGACCCCGTGGCGGNNGAAATNCTCNGGCTTGCGGCCGAAGCGGAAGTTCCGGNCCTCNTCGTCTGGAACAAGTGCGATGTNGNNGCGCCCGAGAGCCCCNGCCTGGCCGCCCGCCTGGGCGGANNGCCGNNCCGCCTGTCAGGTGAGCGCCANCACGGGNGANCNCCTTGAGGAGCTCGCGNCGCTCGCCCGCGCGTTGCTCCTCGCNGATGCNCCGCCCGCCGAGGGGAGCCTCGCCCCCAATGCGCGGCAGGCCGTGGCNCTTGAGCGCGCGCTCGCCGAGCTCACNGCNCTTGCCGNGGACATTCGCGCTGGCCAACCGCAGGACTGCTGCCTNGCCCGGCTGGACACGGCGGCCGCGGCCCTNGGNGAGGTCACGGGCGTGGGCACGGCCGCCGAGGTACTGGACCGGGTTTTCGAGCATTTTTGCATCGGCAAGTGACATGGACCTCACGGAACTTTCCCGCCGCCCCACGAGCGAAGAAATCAACGCCATGCCCCTGCGCCATTACGAGGGGCCGGTGGAGGTGGTGCGCACCCCCGAGGCCTGGGCGCGCGCCGAGGCGGACATGCGCGCCGACGGCATCCTCGGCTTCGACACCGAGACGCGGCCCACCTTCCGCAAGGGCAAGCTCAACGCGCCCTCGCTCATCCAGATCGCCACGGCGGAGCGCGTCTATCTCCTCCAGCTCGGCTGGCTGCCCTTCGGCGAGGCCTGCGCCCATCTCCTCGCCTCGCCGGACATCATCAAGACGGGCGTGAGCATCGGCGACGACATGCTGGCGCTGGCGCGCCTCCACCCCTTCACGCCCGCGGGCCTCGTGGACCTCGGGCAGGTGGCGCGCGCCCACAAGCTGCCCAACCAGGGCCTGCGCACGCTGGCGGCGAGCCTCTTCGGCTGGCGCATTTCCAAGGGCTCGCAATGCTCCAACTGGAGCCTCATGGACCTTTCCCAGCGGCAAATCGAGTATGCGGCGACCGACGCCTGGATCGGCCGCCTTATCTATCTCCGGCTGCGCGAGCTGGGCCTCACCGAAGGCATCTCCACGGAGCCGGCCGCGCCGCGCAAGCGCCGGGGGCGCTCCACATGAGCGCCGGGGACGTCCCTCCCCCTGCCGGGGCCGGACAGCACCCGAAGCCCGAAGCCGACGCGCGCCCGCTTTTCTTTTCCGGCGGCACGGCCCTGCGCGAGACGAGTCGCGCCCTTGCCCGCAAGAGCCGCCATTCCGTCCACCTGCTCACCACCTTTGATTCCGGCGGCAGCTCCGCGGCGCTCCGCCGCGCCTTCGCCATGCCCGCCGTGGGCGACATCCGCAACCGCCTCGTGGCGCTCGCCGACGCCGACGCCGTGCCCGCCGCGGCGCTGGACTTCTTCAGCGGCCGCCTTGCGGCCGACGGGGACCCGGCGGCGCTCCGGCAGGAGCTCATGGCACTCGGCCAGTCGGCCCATCCCGTGTGGCGCACCATGCCGGAAGACTACGCACGGGCCTTCCGCCTCCATCTCGGGCATTTCCTGCGCCGGATGCCGCCGGGCTTTGACCCGCGCCTCGCGTCGCTCGGGAACCTGCTTCTCGCCGGAGGCTATTTGCGCCACAAGCGCGACCTCACGCCGCCCATAGCGCTCTTCAGCCAGCTTTTGCAGGTGCGTGGCACGGTGCTCCCCACGGTGGAGGAAAGCCTGCACTTGGCCTGCGAGCTCACCGACGGCAGCCTCGTGGTGGGCCAGCACCGCTTCAAGGAACTCTCCGCGCCCGTGGCCCGGCTGCTGCTCACCGTCCACGAGCCGGACCGTACCGCGGAAAACGCCGAAGCCACCCCGGCAGGCGCCACGCCCTGCCGCCCGCGCCTCTCCCCCGTGGCGGCGGAACATCTGCGCACGGCCGACCTCATCTGTTATCCGGTGGGGAGCTTTTATTCCAGCGTCCTCGCCAATCTCCTGCCCAGTGGCGTGGGCCGCGCCGTGGCCCGGCGCGCCTGCCCCAAGGTGTTCATCCCCAATTCCGGCCACGACGCGGAGCTCTGCGGGCTCGGCGTGGCCGGGCAGGTGGGGGCCATCCTGCGCACGCTCCGGGAGGACGCGCCCTGGGCGCGCACCGAGGAACTGCTGCATCTTGTGCTCGTGGACAGCCGCCACGGCCGCTATGAAGGCGGCCTCGGGCCGGAGACCATGCGCGAGCTCGAGTCACTGGGCGTGCGCGTGCTGGACCGGGACATGGTGACCGAGGCCGAGCCCGGACGCCATGACCCCGAGGCCGTGGCAAGCGCCGTGCTGGAAATCTGCGTGGCCGAGGGATGAAGCCGGGGACATGCGGAGAAGATGTGGCCTCGCGCGAGTTCGCCGTCGGCGCGGAGCTTGCCGGGGCCCGGCTGGACCGCGCCCTCGCATGCCTTGTGCCCGAGGGCCTGCGCGGACGGCGCCGCCGCATTGGCGAAGGCGGGGTGCTTCTCAACGGCGCGCCCTGCCGTGACGCTGCCCGGCGCGTGAAGCCGGGCGACATGCTCGCGCTGGCGGACAGGCCGCCGTCGCCAAATCCCGCCGGGGCGCGCCTGCTCGGCCGCAGCGGCGACTATTGCTTCCTGTTCAAGGGCGTGGGGCTCCCCAGCGCGGCCCTTGCCGGAAAGGACGGCGACAGCCTTGAAGCGCGCCTCCCCGGCCTCTGCGCCCCGGTCCTCCAACCGGGCGAGCAGCCCCGACTGCTTCAGCGGCTCGACTGCGCCACTTCGGGCATCGTCTGCGCCGCCCTGACCGAAGGAGCCGCCCGCGCCTTCCGCGCCGCCGAGGCCGCGGGGCATTGCGAAAAGCGCTATCTCGCCCTGCTCACGGGGCGGCTTGACACTCCGCTGACCTGCCGCCGGCGGCTGGATACTGCCCATCGCCGCAGCACGCGCGTCCTTGATGCGGTGGCCGAACCCTTCCGCGAGACGGAATTCCTCCCCCTCCATGTCTGGGAGGGCGAGGCCAACTGCCGCCTCCGCACCGTGCTTGACGCCGCAGCCGAGCCGGCCGCCCTCACGCTGGCCGCCTGCCGCATCCGGCTCGGGGCGCGCCACCAGATTCGCGCCCATGCCGCGGCCATTGGCCATCCCCTGCTCGGGGATACGCAGTATGGTCCCCCCGCGGGAACCGGAAAACCTGCGCCAGCCGCACCGCGCTTCTTCCTCCACCACGGCCTGCTCGCCTGGCCGGGTGGCCGCTGCACGGAAGTTCCTCCCTGGGACTGGCTCGACGAATTTCTCCCCGCCGAGGCGCATCGGCGCGTCCGCGCCTGGCTGGAAATACCCGATTAACCACAAGACCACCCGCCAAGGCAGGTGGTCTTGCTAGGCCGCTCGCCGGGGGACGGCGAAACTCTAGCCGCAGCGGGAAAAGCCGCAGGCCGGGCAGATGAGGCAGCCCTCCTGAAAGAGCAGGGCCTCCCCGCATTCCGGGCACTTCTGGCCCTCGAGGTCCGTGACCTCGCCCAGGTGCTCGTCCTTGAGGTAGCGGCGTTCCAGCACCCAGGCGATGGCGTCCGGGATGGAGAGCAAAAGCCCCTTGCCGCGGAACACCGGATGCTCGCCGCCGATGCCCTTGATCTGCGCCACCACGTCGCGCACGGCCACCCCAGAGCGCAAGGCCAGCGAGACGAGCCTGCCGATGGCCTCGGCCTTGGCCGTGATGGAGCGGCCGGACTTGCCGATGGTGGCGAACACCTCGAAGGGCTGGCCGTCCACCTCGTTCACCGTGAGGTACATGGCCCCGAGGCCGGTCTGCACCTTCTGGGTGAAGCCCTGCACCACGTCCGGCCGCTTGCGCACCGAGCTCGCGGGCGCGGCGGGCGCGGTCCCGGCGCCCCCTTGCGCGCCGTCCATCTTTTTCTGGCCTTCGCCCGTGGCGAGCACCTGCACGCTCTTGCAGCCGTCGCGATAGACCGTGACGCCCTTGCAGCCCTCCTGAAAGGCCAGCCAGTAAATATCGTAAATATCTTTTTCCGTTGCGGAATTAGGCAGGTTGACCGTTTTCGAGACCGCATTGTCCGTGTGCCGCTGAAAGGCCGCCTGCATCCTGAGATGCCACACCGGGGCGATGTCCATGGCCGTCACGAAGGTCTTGCGCATCTTCGCGGGCAGGAAATCCATGCCCTGAATGGAGCCCGTGGCGGCCACGCTCTCCATGAGCTCGGCGCTGGCGAGGCCCGCATCGGCAAGCGCGGCCTCGAAATAGGGGTTGATTTCCACAAGGCGCTCGCCGTCGAGGATATTGCGGGTGAAGCAGAGCGCGAAGAGCGGCTCCACGCCGGACGAGCACGACGCGATGATGGAGAGTGTGCCGGTGGGCGCGATGGTGGTGACCGTGGCGTTGCGCAGGGGCGCCTCGCCGCGCGCCGCGTAGGTGGAGGTGGGCCATGCCGGGAAGGGGCCGCGCTCCCTGGCGAGCTCCGCCGAGGCCTTGTGTCCCTCCGCCTCCACAAAGGCCATGAGCCGCTCGCCGAGCGCCACGCCCTCGGGCGAGTCGTAGGCCACGCCGAGCTCGTAGAGCAGGTCCGCGAAGCCCATGACGCCGAGGCCAATCTTGCGGTTGCGGCGCACGGTCTCGTCAATCATGGGCAGCGGGAAGCGCGAGGCGTCGATGACATTATCGAGGAAGCGCACGGCGAGCCGCACCGCGCGCGCCAGCGCCTGCCAGTCCACGCCCTTCTCCGCCGGGTCGGCGTCGGCATTGTGGCCCGGCACATAAAAGCAGGAGAGGTTGATGGAGCCGAGATTGCAGGCCTCGAAGGGCAGGAGCGGCTGCTCGCCGCAGGGGTTGGTGGACTCGATCTCGCCCTGGTCGGGCGTGGGGTTGTCGCGGTTGATGCGGTCGAGAAAGACGATGCCCGGATCGCCGGACTGCCACGCCTTTTTCACCAGAAGGTCGAAAATCTCCCGCGCGGGGAGCCGTCCGGCAACCTCGCCCGTGCCGGGAAGGCGCAGCTCATAGTCCTCGCCGCGCTCCACCGCCCGCATGAAGGCCTCGGTGAGGCCCACGGAAAGATTGAAATTGTTGAACTCGCCCTCGCGCTCCTTGGCGCGGATGAAGTCCACGATGTCGGGATGGTCCACGCGCAGGATGCCCATGTTGGCGCCGCGGCGCGTGCCGCCCTGCTTGATCTGCTCCGTGGCGGTGTTGAAGATGCGCAGGAAGGACACCGGCCCGGAGGCCACGCCGCCCGTGGAGCCCACGCGGCTCTCGCGCGGCCTGAGCCGCGAGAAGGAAAAGCCCGTGCCGCCGCCGGACTTGTGGATCATGGCCGCGTATTTGACGGCGTCGAAAATCTCCTCGATGGAATCGCCCACGGGCAGCACGAAGCAGGCCGAAAGCTGCCCCAGGTCCGTGCCGGCGTTCATGAGCGTGGGCGAATTGGGAAGGAACTTCCAGCTCGTCATAAGGTCATAGAACTCGCGCGCCAGCGCCTCGGGCGCATAGGGCGAGTCGGGATACTTTGCCTCCTCGGCCGCCACGGCGCTGGCCACGCGCCAGAAGAGGCCGCGCGGGTCCTCGGCCAGGGTGCCATCGAGATTTTTTCGCAAATAGCGCTTTTCCAGCACCACTTCGGTGTTGGGCTTGAGGGAGGGCCGGGGCAGGTCGCTGGGCATGGGCATCATGGCGCAAAATCCGTGGGCTTGAGTCCGTGGAGGGAGGGTCAGAACCGGAACCAGGCGGCTCTATACGCCAGGACGGCGCGAAACAAAAGAGCCGCCAGCCCGCTTGCTTCGGATAAGAGTGCGGATTTACGAAGGAAATTTTTATGATTTTTTCTTGAGTCCGCGGGGTGCCTGCTTTTGCGGCGGCGTGAAGATACGGGCGCCGCTTAGGGCATCGCGGCGGGGCTTCTCGCCGTGGGGCCGGGCCGTCCCCGCCTCGCCGAGCTCCACGAGGGACCCCGAGGCGATCCCCCCCGCCTCCGCCAGCAGGGCGAGCCCGCACGGCGCGCAGCCATAGCGCGCAAGGCCGCACACCCCCGGCACCTCGAAGGGGGAGGAGAGGACGCGCGCCCTTGCGGCGGCAGGAGCGTCAGTCACCCTTGCCGCCCCGGCCCTGAGCATAAGCGGCGACAGCGAGAGGCTGCGCTTGGCAAGGCCCGCAGCGGCGGAAAGCTCGGCCAGCCAGCGCGGAGCCCCCGCGGGAGAAAAGGTGAAATGGCACCACGCGCCGCGCCTGAGCGGGCAGGGAGTGTCGGCCGTGCAGGGCGCGACGGCATGGAGGCCGCCCGCGAGAGCCAGCTCGCGCAGGCGCATGAGGGTCGTCCCGCCAAGGCGCGTGCCCGGCTCCACAAAGAGCAGGGTCGGAAGGTTCCCTTCCTCCGACCCGGCTACCCCGGCGTCGGCAGGCGGCGCGAAGAGGGGCGACCACGCGGCGAGCAGCTTGTCCAGTTTTTCTTCGAGGAGCCCGCTCCCGCCGTCCTCCTCCCCATCTTCCACATCTTCAGCGACTGCTCCGCCCCGGCCGCCACGGGCGGGACGCACCTCGTTGAGCACATTGGCCGCCGTAATGAGCCACGGCCGCCCTCCGGAGGCTACGAGCGGCTGGGCGCGGGCGGCAAGGCTTTCCAGCGGCCCCTTGGCGAGGCGCACAGGCCACACCGGCTCGCCCAGCGCCTCGCCCCAGGCCGCAAAGAGGGCGCGCCCCAGTTCCAGCGGCTGGCTTGCGCTGTCAAGTGCAAGCACCTGTAGGGGCAGGCCGCGCCATTGGGGCCGGGCGAGCCAGAGCGCCAGCGGCACGGTGAGCGGACCAGAACCCGCATCCAGCAGCAGGGCAGGGCCCTCCCCCTCCGGCGAGGGCAAGGGGAGCCCGCGGAAAAGCCGCGCGAGGCGCACGAGGTTCCAGGGGAGGAAATAGTGCAGATAGGCGCTCACAAAGGCCGGACGGCTCCAGTAGGGACGGCGCAGCTCCGCGCGCTCCGCCGTGAGGGCGCGGGAAAGCTCCGCAATGTCCTCGGGGAGGGTTCGGCGGTGCGCCGCGGAAAGTGGGCGCACCCGGGCGAGGGCCTCGGGCAGGCGCGCCAGGGCGGCCTGTGCGGCGGCGTCCAGCGACGGAAAAAGCTCTGCTGCCACCTGCCAGTCGGGCGCGGGTCTGTGGGGCTGGCGTTCCTGCCCCTGCGGGCGCGGACGAGACGCGCCTGTTTTTTCCCCGCGGCGCGGCGGCCGGGGAGCTTTTCCTGTGGCAGAAGCTGCGGATGCGGAACGGCGTGCCATCTTTTCCCCTTATTCCCCGAGGCGCATGTGGGCGAGATAGTCCTGCTGAAAGCCCGGCGCTTCCGTGAGCTCGAGCACTTCGGCCCGGTCGCAGAGGGCGGCGAGCGCATTGAGCCTTTGCGGGCGCGCGGCAAGCAGCAAAGCCCCGGCAAGAGCGGTATTGCCCACGGCGAGGATTTTGCTTTCGGCGATTCCCGGCGCAAAGCCCAGGTCCTTGAGGTCCGCAATGCGCACATGCTCGCCGAGGGCCCCGGCCAGCGCCAGCCGCCGCAGTGCCGCAGGGGGAAGGTTCGCCGCCGCGCACACGGCCGCGAGCGCCACGGCGAAGGCCGCCTTGACCTTGAGCAGCAGCTCCACATCCGCGGCCGAAAGCCAGAGCCCCAAGGGCAAGGGCAGGCGCGCGCCGCCCGGCCCGGACTCGACCTTCCCCGCCAGCGTGCGGGCCAGGGGCAGCGCGAGGGCACCGGGCGCGGCGAAATGGCCTTCCGCATCCAGCACTCCCAGCCGCAAGAGCAGGGCCAGGAGGGAAAGGTAGCCCGTGGCGCTGATGCCCGCCGCATCCCGGTCGCCAAAAGCCGGGCTTTCCTCCCCGAAAAGCACCGGCAGAAGCCCCTGCGGGCCGAGGCGGAACTCCGTGACAACGCCGGGGCCTGCCATGCTGCCTCGCTCCGGGCCGATGCCCTCCAGCGCGGGCCCCAGCGGCACGCTGGCGAGGATGAGGCGCTCATCTTCCGTGAGCAGGGCGAGCTCGCCATTGGTGCCGAGGTCCGCCAGCACGAAGGGGCGCGGCGTGTCTTCCTGAAGCAGTGCGGCCAGCCCGGCGCTGAGGTCCCCGCCCACAAAGGGCGCGGGCAAGGGCGGGATGATGACTGGGGGCAATTCCGGCAGCTCCACCGTGCAGGCCCCGACATGGGAGCGGCGATAGGGCGCCGCGCAGAGGCCGGCCACGTCGCGGCCGAGAAAGATGTCGGTCATGGCGGTGTTGGCCGCCACGCAGACGCGCAGGGGCGCGAGGTCGTCCCGGCCGAGCCTTTCCACGATGGCGCGCACGGCATCCCGCACAAGCTGCCCCAGCCTAGCGAGCCCCTCGGGCGTGCGCGCACAGGCGAGACGCGACATGACATCCGCTCCGGCACCGGCCTGCGGATTGAGGAGGCTCCCCCCGGCAAGGACGCGGCCGGGGGCGTTGCTCTCTGCCTCCACCGCCACGGCCCGCCACTGGAGGGAGGTGGTGCCGAGGTCCACGCCCAGGACGACGCTTTCACCCACACCCAGAGGTTCCTGCGGCTCCGGCTGTGCGTCCGCATCAGGAGCGGACGCGAAAGCCTCCTCGGGCACTTCCAGTTCGAGCGCGCAGGCTTCTGCCCCCGCCTCGGGGACAGTGCGGCGGCAGGCGAGCCGCCAGCCGGCCGCCACTTCCTGCGGAGACAGCACCGCCACATCCTCAGACAGAGGCGGCGGAACGTCCTTGAGATAGCGGACGCGGCAGCGCCCGCAGCGCCCGAGGCCCAGGCAGAGCGGCCGCGGCGCAAGCGCCCCGGAGAGCCAGATGGCGCTCGCGAGGTCCTCGCCGGGGCGCGCCCGGACTTCGGCCACGCGGGGGCCGGGCCCTGCTGCCGTCAGGCGCAGGATGACGTCAGCCATCATCCCGCCCGGCGCCTATTTCCAGAGGTTGCCGTACTTGGCGGCGATGCCGTCCGTGCGCTCCACGAGCTTGTCCACCAGCGCGTCGAGGTCCTCGGCGTTGACCGTGCCCACTTCGCGCGCGAGCAGGTAGCCGAGATAGCCCTTGCCCTGGCTGAACACCCAGCAGACGCCGTAGACCGAGCCCACGCCCGGCCGGCCAGGAAATTCCGGCGCAGTGTTGAGCAGCACGCGCAGTTCGGGGGCGTCGCGCTCCTCGTCGGCATTGAGGCGGAACAGGCTGCTCTGGTTGAAGCGCTCCTTGAGGCGCGTGCTCAACCGCGCGCCCAGGCTGTCCGTGCCGTCCAGCTGCACATTGACGACGGTGGTGCGGTCGGCGCCCGCCTGCGGGGCGTCCTGCACGGGTTTGCCCGCCTGGGGCACGGCCGGGGCGGCGGCGGATGCGGGCGCGGGGGCAAGGCAAAGGGCCGCCAGCAGGAGGGCGGCAAGAAAAAGGACCGGACGGATGGCGTGCATGGATTTCCTCGCTGGCTTGGAGTGGACCGCGGGGGCGGCGGGGAGTCATGAAAAATTTTATATTTTTTTTGGAAAAAGTCCAATGGCGGCTTTTGCGCGGGATTTTTTCCCGCAGCGGCCTGTGCAGGCTGTGAAGAAAATGGCATATGGGCCTCACGATGGCTTGAACGCCGGATTTTTTTGGTGTAGTGTGGCATCTCACAACACCATCCGCCGGGAATGATGGGGGCCGATGGTTGATGTCCGACCCGGCTTGCGCCGGGCCAAAACGGGATTTTCCACAGGAGGGAAAGGATGTCTCAGGCAAACTCCGACATTGTTATTGATCGGGGGAAATCGCAATTCTCCGATCTCTGGAAGAAGGAAGACTACTGGGCCATCTGGATCGGCCTCTTCCTTATCATCGTTGCCATCTGCCTGGTTTTCGGCGGCCAGAGCGAGCTGAAAGCCAAGTATGACCAGTACGCGGCCACGCTCAAGGGCGAGGCCGAAAAGCCCTTCAAGACCATCGAGTGGTACGACGCTTCCGCCGCGCAGAAGGGCCTTCAGGGCCAGAAGCTCCCCGCCGTGGCCGCGCTCATCAACTACATCAAGACGCCGGCCCGCTGGAGCTCCAACCCGATGGACTCCCTCATCCTGAGCAAGGCTGACGCCGACAAGATGAACGCCTCCGTCCAGCCCAAGGTGGACGAGGCCAAGGCCGCCGAAGCAGCCGCGCTCGAGGCCGCCCAGGCCGCCCAGGCCATCGCCGCAGAGGCCGGCTATCAGGATGCCACGCTGAACGAGGCGGCCAGCAAGCTCATCGGAATGTGGCAGGGCGCCAAGAAGGCCACCGCCGACGCCTCCAAGAAGCTCGTCAAGCCCTTCAACCGCATTCCCACGCTCATCGTGCTCGGGCTCTGCCTCGGTGTGCTCGTCACTATCGGCGCGGCGGTCATGGGCTTCAACGTGGGCCGCTTCTTCGTGGCCTTCCTCTGCGTCTATGTGCTCTGCATCATCGCCAATATCCTCGGCAACCAGGTGACCATGCGCCGCTACGGCGCCAATGCCGAAATCTGGTCCATCGCCATCGGCATGATCATCGCCAACACCATCGGCACGCCGAAATGGCTCCAGGAAGGCGCGCAGGTCGAATACTACATCAAGATCGGCCTCGTTCTGCTTGGTGCCGACGTGCTCTTCCACAAGATCATGGCCATCGGCATCCCGGGCATCTTCGTGGCCTGGGTGGTGACGCCCATCGTGCTCATCTCCACCTTCATCTTCGGCCAGAAGGTGCTCAAGATGCCGTCGCGCACCCTGAACATCGTCATCTCGGCCGATATGTCGGTGTGCGGCACCTCCGCGGCCATCGCCACTGCGGCCGCGGCCCGCGCCAAGAAGGAAGAGCTCACCCTCTCCCTCGGCCTCTCCATGACCTTCACCGCCATCATGATGATTGCCATGCCGGCCTTCATCAAGGCCGTGGG
>JAAUYX010000013.1:0-3495 GCA_014804905.1 Desulfovibrio sp.
CGAAATCGTGGTCACGGCCTTCAACAAGACCTACCCGCTCATCCGCCTGGCAACGGGCGACCTCTCCTATATCGACCGCGGGCCCTGCGCCTGCGGCCGCACGAGCCCGCGCCTTGGCAACATCGTGGGCCGCGTGGACACCACGGCGCGCATCATGGGCATGTTCGTCTATCCGCACCAGGTGGAGCAGGTCATGAGCCGCTTCGAGGAAATCAAGCGCTGGCAGATCGAGGTCACCAATCCCGGCGGCATCGACGAGATGACGCTCTTCATCGAGACGAGCGGCTTCAAGCGCGGCGAGGAGCTGCTGCACCAGTTCCGCGAAAAGATCAAGCTCCGGCCCGAGCTCAAGATACTCGCGCCGGGCAGCCTGCCGCCGCAGATCAGGCCCATCGAGGACAAGCGCCACTGGGACTAAACCGCGTCCGGGCCCGGGCCCTTTTGCCCTCCGCCTGTGTCAAAACGCCGTTTTGCTGCGGTCATGTACGAGAAGAGTACACTCCCTCCACAAAACGGCGTTTTTCCTTGGCGGAGAACAAAATTGCCGCAGGCCTGAACGCGGTTGCAAGTTGAGCGAAAAATCTCGAAAACGCGAACTTCGGGAAAGACAGGGGAGAGAATATGAGCAACGACATCACGCCCGTCATCGACTGGCTCTCCGTCCGTCATGCGGCCATCATGGCCCTTGAGCAGGAGGGGCTCGATCTGCTCGGGAAGGGCGACAAGGAAGGCTACACGGCCAAAATGCGCGCCAAGGCCGAGAGCGTGGCCGCGCTCGCCAAAGACGCGGCCCCGGTGCTCGCGCCCCTGCCGGAAGCGGAGCGCGAGCGCATCCTCCGCGGGCTCATGCGCTTTTCGCAAAGCGCGGCCACGGGCCTCAAGCTGGGCTCCGTGTTCTATATGTGGGCCCTCCTCTATCCCGACGAGCACAAGCCCGGCGAGCCCGACAATCTCGCCCTGTTCATCGACGGCCTTGCTGCCGGAAAGCTGGACTGAACGCCATGCCCATTCAAAGATACGGGACCCCGACAAAGCCCGGCGCGCTGCCCTTTGCCAGGGCCGTGGCGGCCGGGGGCTGGCTCTTCGTGAGCGGCCAGGTGCCGCGCGACGCCGAGGGCGAGATCGTCACCGGCAACATCACCGTGCAGGCCACGGTGGCGCTGGAAAATCTCAAGGCCGCCGTGGAAGCGGCTGGCTATTCCCTGCGTGACGTGGTGCGCGTGTCCGTGTGGCTGGACGATCCGCGCGACTTCGCGGGCTTCAACAAGGTCTATGCCCGCTATTTCGAGGCCGAGCACGCACCCGCGCGCGTCTGCGTGCAGGCGCGGATGATGAGCGACATCCGCGTGGAGGTGGACTGCGTGGCCTACCGGGAAGCCTAGCAGGTGCTTTTCTGCGGCCGGGAGACATAGGCCCCCCGGCCGCTTTTATTCAGATACGCGGCCCCTGCACCCCGAGGCTGTAGAAGTTGCGCCCCGTGCGCGCCGCGCCGTTGAGCAGGGTCGTGCGGATGCTCCCCATATAGTCGGTCTCGGCCTTTTCCTTCAGGGCGCGCGCCGTGAGCTCCGAGGCCTCCGCCTGGTTTCGGTAGCCCCAGGCGCGCAGGTCCTGGTTGTGGGCCGCGTCCTCGCCCTTCTGGCGGGCGGCCAGCGCGTCCAGCTCGCCGCGTTCCGCAGTGTCGAGCACCCGGTCGAGCGCCGCCCCCTCGTCCACGCGCGCCCCCGAAGCGCCCGCCTGCGCCCGCTGCATCCCGACGAGCCGCGCGGCCTCCTGCCGCTTTTTGGCCGCGTTTTCCGTGCCTTCCCGCCGCTCCGCAGCGGCGGCATCGTCCGCGGCCTGGGCGTTCTGCTCGGCGATGGCGGCCGAGCGCTCGGCGAGTTTTGCCTGATATTGCGCCTGCTCACGCTGGGCCTGGGCCTGCCTTGCCGCGCCCACCACGCCCGCGGCCGTGCCGGCCAGCGCCATGGCCGCGCTGATGGCCGCCGCCGTGCCCGTGGCTATTGCCATATGGTGCCTCCATGTTGTGCCTGGTTCTGTCGTGCCTTGTGAGAGTGCAGCAGCGCTCCTGTTGCTTTTTTAATGCCGAAATTATCCGTCAATAACAGCCTTGCTCCAGCCGTTGCGACGAAGGAAGCTACGGATGGAGACAGCAGTTAGCTACCGCGTAGGACAATCAGCGGAGCCGCTGTCGCTATCCGTAAGCAGGCAGAGCCTGCTAACGGCTACCGCTTTGCTGCTTGCTGCGTCAGAGAAAAATTTCCTTGGTCGAGTACTTAAGTACACTCCCTGCGGAAATTTTTATCTTCCTTGCTTCAGCCGTTGCGACGAAGGAAGCTACGGATGAAGACAGCAGTTAGTTAGCGTGCCAGATAGCCAACGCTGTCACTGTCGCTATCCGTAAGGCTCGCAGGCTCGCCAACGGCTAGCGCGCAAGCAGCAAAAAATCTTATTTTTTAGGATTCATCCGGCACCATCGCTGCTGTCGATGCCCGTAGGGCTCGCTTTGCTCGCCAACGGGCACGGCGCTTCGCGCCGCCATCCGGTCGCGGCACCCGTCTTCCGCTTCGCTCCAGACGGAGCNTGGAAGGTCCCTCAACGACAGCCAATGAATTTTCCTACTCATCCTTGGAAAGCCGCTTGTGCCAGATGGTCTCGGTGTGCGTNGCGCCCAGCCTGCGATAGAGCGCNTCGCAGGGCCGCGAGGCCGGGGAGCTATACTGGATGAGGGTAGCCCCGCGCGCCGCCAGCGCCGCCTCGGCGCTGTGCAANAGCGCCAGGGCAGTGAAGCCGCGCCGTGCACGGGGCGCGAGGTAGAGGCCGTCCAGCGCGGCCACGGTCTCCCCGGCAAGATGCGGGCACGGGGCCAGGGTGAACACCGCGTAGCCCGCNAGNCGNCCCTNNCCGTCGCGCGCCGTGGTGATGGAGAGCATCCCCAGCTTTTCCAGCGCGGCATAGCGCTCGCCGTCCGGCACATAGTCCCCGCCGCCGTGCATCGCTGCCTCCACTTCGCGCCAGTGCGCTGCCGCGAGTTCCGCGGCCTCGGGCAGTACCGAAGCCACCGTTTCCTCACGGAATTCGAGGTCCNCTGTGGTTTCTTCCGCCATTTCCCCACCTCGGTTCACTGTTCCGCAAAATCCGCGTCCAGCATGAGCGCCAATATCCTGAAGGGCAGCGGCCTGTCCTGNACGATCCACAGGCTGGCCGCCGCGTCNGGAGTGCCGCCGGGGAAGAATTCCACATCCCCGGAAAAGGGCACGCAGGCCTCGCCCCAGGCTTCGGGCACAAAGGGCAGGTCGTGCAATTCCTCCCGTGTGGGCCCGTATTTCCCGCCCACGCTGCGATAGAGCCGCATGGCGCAGCGGCCGTAGGCGCGCCTGCGGCCGAGCGTNGTGCCGGTCTGCATTTCNGCTTCCAGCGGCAGCGGNGACAGCGCGGAGACATAGNNGAGCCCGGCCTGCACCACCCGCGCNGGNTAGGGCAGCNCGATNNNGCCNT
>JAAUYX010000013.1:3500-3903 GCA_014804905.1 Desulfovibrio sp.
ACNACGCAGCCCTCCACCGGGCTGCCGTCGGCGAGCACGGCGAGCTCGCGGCCTTCCAGGTGGTCGAGGCCCGCAACCTCTTCCGAGGGCGATTCCCGGCGCGCGGTGATGCCGCAATCCACAAAAAAGGCCTCGGCCACGTCCGCCCCGTCGGGCCACACTTCGGCCAGCCGCTCGAGGAACCAGCGCTTCACGCCCCCGACCTCGCGCTCCGTCACCACAAAGAGCTCGTCCCCGCCCGCGCCNGGCACCGAGGCCACGGNCCACACGCGGCCGTCNGTGACCTGGCGCGACCAGCCCCAGATGTCGTGCTCCTTCATATAGGTGAGCGCCAGCAAAAGGCCGTCGTCGCGCACGGCCCAGATGGTGGAGCCGGGGCTCTGCTGGTAGGCCCACTGGCGCA
>JAAUYX010000013.1:3908-25650 GCA_014804905.1 Desulfovibrio sp.
TGNCCCTCGAANAGGTGCGGNGCGAGGATGGAGAGGTCGTTGCCCGCATAGCCGTCCTTTTCCAGCGAATAGAAGAGGTCGCGCACNCGGCTNNCGTGGCGCTGCACATGCAGGATGGAATTGCCGATGATGATGGGCGCAAGCCCGGCGCTCCCCCAGTAGGATTGTGCGGTGATGCTCACGCTCCCCGCCGTGATGGCGCCGCCGTCGCCCCCCGTGGCCTTGTATTCGCTCCCCGAGGTGCCGAGCAGAAGGTCCCCGAAGCTGGCGACCCAGGTGATGGCGTCCATGGAGCCGGAAGCGATCTGGTATTCCACGGGGTCGTCNTCCTGAAGCGGGCGCGACTTACGGAAATTCTCGAAATCGCCGCTGCGCGACATGTAGAAGGCCTGGGGCGCGCGCGGCGTGGCCGCGAGCACCATGCGCTGCTGGTGGAAGGCCACCACGGCCGGATGATTGCCNCCGGCGAAGGGGTCCCAGTCCTCGCGGGGCGTGTCCGCGGTGTCGGCCTCGTAGTTCTGGTCCGAGAAGCTCGTNCTCCNCGCCACGCCGATGAAGCCGTAATAACCCGCCTCCTCCCGGTAGACGTTATATTCGGAAGCGCCGGCCACGGCCTTCCAGGAAAGGCTGACGCTGTTTCCCTGCACCCAGTCCGAAGGGTGGCGCGCCGCGGAAAGCGCCACCGCCGCGGACGGCAGGGACTGCCGCCCCTGGGCGTCCACGGCCGCCACCTTGTAGCGCAGGGTGAAGGAGCCCTCGCTTCCNGAAAAGCTCCCGCTGAGGCCGGTGGGCGCGGCCAGGGTGGCGTTGAACACCACCTTTTCGAGGCTCCAGGCNAAGGGGTGCCCNCCGGCCTGCGAGGAGGCCTGCGCCGCGTCCCGNCGCACCACCTTGTGCAGCGGATGTTTGGGATGGGCGAGATAAACCACGTCGCCCACCTGCGCATGGCTCAGGCCGTGCAGGTCCTCCGCGGCATAGGGCGTGGCGACGGGCTGANGCCCCGGCACNAGGCCGTCAGCATCCGCGATGTGCAGGCTTCGCTCGCCGAACACCAGAAGGAAGTTCTGGCCCGCGTCGGCGCTGAAGCTGAAGGGCAGGAGCACCGAGGGGCCCGAAAGTTCGGCGAGGAAGCGCAGGCCCGGACGGCGCGCCACGTCGCCGTGGAGGCCGGGCAGCATGTTCTCGAGCGAGGCGAGCGAGTTGCGGTAGCGGGCGAGGTCAGAGCGGGCGCAGAGCGTGGGCGCGATTTCCCCGCCCGTGAAGTTTTGCAGGGCTACGCGCACGGNTTTTCCCCCTCCGCGGGCGCCNTCNCGCAGCAGGCCGGCGCCTTCNCNCAGCAGGNGGNCNGCGCGGGCCACGGCGTGGCNNNNCCGCCGNCGTCCCAGGGCGCGCCTTCCTGCGCGGGCAGGTCGCGCAGCGCCTGTCGGTAGGCGGTCACGGCTGCGCGCTGTTCATTCGTGAGCGGATAGTCGGGGGCCACGAGATAGTCCGTGGCGGCGAGTTTCGCGTCCCGCGCCATGCGAAGCAGCTCGAAGCGCTCGGCCTCGGTCTCCGGGCTTGCCAGCCATGCCGCATACTCCTCGGCCGCCCTGGCCGCGCACATCTCCTGCCAGGCCTCCTCCGTAATCAGCCCTTCGGCGAGCTTCGCCGGAGCATCCTTCTCGCGCCACACCGAGCCCTGCCCGGTCTCCGGGTCATAGAGGTTGACCGTGACGGGCACGGCCGCGGCGCGGGGAGCCATGCGCCGGGCAGAGAGCAGTGCGGGCTCGGGCAGGCGGCCGGCGGCCTTGGCCGGGTCGTGATAGCGGAATACCACCACTCCCTGAGACCCTTTATAAGCGGTACTTGCTGCCGGCTGAATCATTGCGCCCCCACCACTGCCATACCAATTACCACGAGTACCGCCCTGTGCACCCCCCAAACCTGACCCACAAACAACAACTTGATGGCCACCGGTAGCCCGGCTGAGGATAATCCCTGGGAAGTTGCACTTTTCCCAACGGCTGAAATCAACGCCATCAACAGTAGTTTTGCCGCCATGAGTTTGTTCAGGGTCAAGACTTGTGGATTTTTCAACACCAATGCCGGGAGCACCGATTGTTACTGCCAATTCCTGACCGGCTTCAAGATACACGTTGGCGAATTTGTAAGCGCCGCTCGCCCCGCCTACCGTTTGCTCCATACTGGAGTGAGTGTAGGCACCGTTACCCCCGTCAATGGCGAGTATACTATGCCACCCCGTCACCCGCGCGGTGAAAATGCCGGACTCGGTGATCCACTCCTCGCTGTTCAGGAGCAGGTTGCCGCCGAGGGCCGAGAGCAGGCCTGCCTCGTCCACCGTGGTGGTCACCCCGTCGGGGCTGACGGCCAGCACGTCCTTCTCGCCGTTTTCCCCGGTCTCAAGGTGCAGGCCCGCGCCCACGCGGATGCTGCCCCGGCGCTCCGCCGTGGGCGGCTCGATGGCGATCTTCTGCGCGTTTTCCGCCCAGTGGCGGGCTGAATAGCGCGGGTTGCCGTCCTCGTCATAGTCCACGGGCGTGTCCGGGGCTTTCTCCGCCCACTGGCGGGCGGCAGTCACTGCGGCCTGCTGGTCCGTTCGGTTGGCGGCCACGATGGCGTTGACCTTGGCGAGCTCCGCCTCCATGAGGGTGTTGGCGGCTTCCGTCTGCGCGATAGCCGCATCCCGCGCGTCTTTCGCCTCCCCGGCGCAGATGCAGGCCGCCTCTCGCTCCTCCGTGGCGATGGCCGCGCTCCTCGCTGCACTGCGGGCGGATTCGGCCGCGGCATTGGCATTGGCCTGCGCACTCGTGGCCGAGGCGGCGGCCGAAGTGCGCGCATCCCTGATGTCGGCCAAAAGGGCCTCGGGCCCGGCTTCGTCCGTGGGCTCGACCACCACGGCCCGGGCGAGGCGCTCCAGGAGTTGCTGGCGCTCGGCCGTGGCCACGTCCAGCGCGGTCTCGATGACCTCCGGGTCGAAGCGCGTGCCCGTGATGAGGTCCACCTCCTGCACAAAGGGCATGTCGCGCACGATGGCGAGCTTCCAGCCCTCGGGGAGCGGCGCGCCGTTGTGAAGATAGGTCAGCGTGCCGCCGCCGTCGTCCAGTTGCGCGCTCCAGCCCGCGGCCTCGGTGGTGACGCCTTCGGGCGACGTGACGAGCACCGAGAGCTGGTCCTCCTCAAACACCTTGAAGAGGAAGGGAAAGTCCACCGCCTGGCCGTTGCCGGAATAGAGGGCGCGGCTCACGCCGCGGGGCATGGTCATGCGACCTCCCGGCGCGCGGCGATCCAGGCGTCGTCGGCGCGCGTTTTCCCGAGCTCCGCGGCCGCGGCCTCACGCGCGCGGGGCAGGCTCTCGGCATAGAGTTTTTCGAGCTCGGCCACCTTCTGGCTGTTGTTCTTGAGCAGGGGCACGGCCACGAGCGAGGCCAGGCGCCGCGCCAGGGTGTGCGCGAAGAGGTCGTCGAAGAGCGCGCACTGGCGCACATCCGCCGTGTAGAGCAACAGCGCCCGCGAGGCGTCGGTCAGAAGGCAGGGCGCGCCGTCCGCGCCCTGGGCCACGGCGAAGGGCCTGACGCTGATGCCCTCGTGCCGGACCTCATGGACTTTCAGGGAGTCGCGCGGCAGCGCATAGGCAAAGCGGAACTCGGCCTCATAGCCCGCCGGGAGCGGCAGGCGCCCGAGCCAGGCCCGGCGCTGGGCAAAGCTCCACGGGAAGTCGCGCAGCACCTGGCGGCGCGCCGAATCCCAGTAGAGGCGGCACTGGATGGCCTCGGGCGTGTTTTCCCGCTCCGAGGCGACGGTGCGCGCGCCCAGAAAACCGAGCGCGTGGTTCCAGATGGAAATCTGGGTGATGGTCATGGTGCTCCTTTCCGCTGGTGGCGGCTTGCAGGGTGGAAAGCCCGGGGCGCGGCCGCGTGACCTGCCCCGGGCCTGGAAAGCGGCCGCCTACTTCTTCTGGAGCGCGGCCTCCCAGGGCTGCTCGTCCTCGCGCATCAGGGCCGCGAAGATGCGACCCTTGCCGAGAGTCTTGCCCTCCTTGGCCACGGGCGTGAGCGTAAGCCTGAGGAAGGATTCGCGCACGCCCTGCGGCAAAAAGCGCGGCCCGAGGCGGCTGCCCAGGGTGAGCGCGTCGCCGGGGACGGTCCAGCCCGCGCCGGGCACGGCCGTCCAGTCCGCGTCCGCGGCGTCCGCCGTGGCGGCCTCCTCCAGCGTGAGGCCGAGGCTCGCCACCTCGGCGGGGTCAAAGACCTCGGTGACGGAAATGCGCAGGGGCATGGGCTCCATCCTGCCCGGCAGGGTGAGGGCGGTGAGGGCCACCACGGGGCCGGTGGCCGGCGCCGTGAGCGGCCCCTCGAAAAAGATGCAGTTGCGGTCGATAATCGCCATATGGCCTCCTTTTGCTAGGTGAATGGAGCTAGATCACCGCCTCTACCGAGGAGATGGCGTCGCACTGGCGCACCGGCCGGCCGTGGAGCACGGGCACGGCGGAAGCGTCGAAGAACTCGCCGTACTGAAGCTGGACGTTCCCCGCATCGGAGTTCTGGAGCTCCAGCGCCGTGAGCACGTCGCTGTTGGCGTACCACACGGCCTTCTGGCGCAGGTGCTGGGGCATGAGGTTCTTGGCCTCGATGGTCAGCTTCTGCAAATCCACAAAGCCGCTCTGGCCCTTGCGCTTGCCGAGCGCCGCCACGGGCACGTTGGCCACGCGCACCACGCCGCGCCAGTCGCGCACGGCGAGGCCGCAGCGCCAGTTGTACTTGTCGCCCACCACCTGGTACTTGCGGCCGTCCGGGTCCTGGGTCATGTAGGCGTTGAGGTCCTCGTGGGAGAGGCCCCCGGCGCTGCCGCGCGGATAGATGCCGTGCACG
Source organism: Desulfovibrio sp. (assembly GCA_014804905.1). GTDB lineage: Bacteria > Desulfobacterota > Desulfovibrionia > Desulfovibrionales > Desulfovibrionaceae > Desulfovibrio. The sequence goes on from JAAUYX010000013.1 coordinate 8,777, forward strand.
GCCTGCGCGCCCCAGGCCACCAGCCAGAGCGAGGTGCAGGCGGTGTCGCGGCCGCCCGCGTCCAGCACATTGTTGGCGTCCGCAGCCGGGTAGCGCATGGCGAGGCCGTTGAACTCGTCCGGGTTGACGTTGCTGTCGCCGTAGAACAGGGTCGCGGCCACCTTCTGACGCATGGCCTCGGCAAAGGCCACGCCCTCGCTCATGCGAAAGGCGCGGTCGCGGCTGCCGTAGAGGCGCAGCTCCTCCACGTCCAGCTCCATGATGGGCTCGAGGATGCCGCAGCCTTCCTTGACCTGGCTCCACTGCGACTTGGACGGCGGCGTGCCCTGGTAGAGCCTGCGCCAATACACCGCCGGGAGCCCGGTGCGGATGCGCGTGAGGTGGCCGTCCGACTGGTTGGCCTCCATCCACGGCACATCGTCCATGATGTCGTTGGTCCTGTTCATGAGCTCGATGATCTGCCCGGCCTTGCCGCCGCGGTAGAACTGCTCCATTTCGGCGAGGGTCGCCACGAAACCGAGCGTCTGGGACATGTAGCCTCCTTTGTGTGCTGCTGAGGTTGTGGTTCGGGGAAACAGCGCCGCTTTGGTCTTTTACGAATGCCAGCCGGGATACATGCGCTCCTCCAACGGCGCGAGGCCGCCTTCGGCCGTGCTGGGCGCGGGCACGTCCTCCATGACGGCATCGGCGAGGCGGTTGAAGAAGCGCACGATGTCCGGGTGATTGCCGTAGCCCGAGGCCTCGAGCAGCCGCCCGATGCGGCCGCCCTCGTCAAAGCGCCCGAGGGCGAGCTGGGCCCGCGCCACGCTGGCCTCGAAGCGCGCGCCGCCGAGCTCCGGGTCGCGGGCCACCTCCTCCCGCCACGCTTCCACGCGGGCCCGCCACTCGACGCGCTGCGCCTCCTCATGCTCCCGCAGGAAGCCCTCCAGCCGCGCCGCGTCGTTGGCCTCGGGCTGGGCTGCTTCGGGCGCTGATCCGGCGGGCGTCTCCGGCGCCGCGTCCGCCCCCTCAGGCACGAAGCCCGGCAGCGGGATGTCCCCCGCGGGCGTCTCCGGCGCGGTCGCCACTTCCGTCTCGCTCATCATCGTCCTCCCGTGTGAGTAAAAGTTTGGGAAAATGCGCCGGGTCCGCGGCCTCCAGCAGGCGCAGCACCTGCATCCCCACCTCTCTCGCCCCCTCGGCGAAGATCAGCCGCTCGGCGAGCGGGCCACTCGCCGCGCCTGGCAGTTCCGCCTCAAAGCAGCGGCACAGGGCGAGCAGCCAGCGCAGGAAGGCCCGGCCCTCGGGCGCCGCCATGAGGCCGGTCACGGCCGCCGCCAGCCGCGCCTGAACCCTGTCGGCCGCAGGCCTCGCCCCGGCTTCCACCTCGTCCCAGATGCCGCTCATGGCTGCGCCCCGGCAGCGCCCGCGCCCAGAAGGCGCAGCACGGCGTCGAGCGCGTTCCCCTGTGTGCCGTCGGCAAGCGTCAGCGGGCTTCCCGCAAGGCGCTCAACCATGCCCGTGGCCTCGGTCGCCAGCTTCAGCGCCTCGCCCTGGCCCGCGCTTTTGGCGCGCTCGCGCCTTATCTCGTCCCGCTCTTCCTGCGGCCGCGTGAGGCTCACGGGGAGGCCCAGGCTGTCGGCGTAGGAATCCAGCAGCCGGTCCACGTTGAGGCAGTCCAGCGCCTCGGGCCAGGCCGCGGCCGCGCGCCGGGCCATGTCGAGGTAGCGGTCAGCCGCGCCCATGCCCACGAGCTTCTGCGCCTGCGCGAGCAGGGAGACGAATTCCACCCTGAGCCTGCGCCCGGCGAGCTCCGGCGGCGTGGGCGGCAGCATGTCGAGCTCGCGCATGAGCTCGAAGGTGCGGTCGATGAGCGGCAGGAAGAGCTCGTCGTGCAGGCGCTCCAAAACCGGCCCGATGAGGACGAGCTTTTCCTCCTCGCGGGCCGCGATTTCGCTGGCCGTGACCTGGCTCCTCCCTTCCAGCACCAACTTGAAGAGGTCGTTGTAGAGCCCCTGGCGAATCTGGTTCTGCACCGCTTCCATGGCCTTCCGCGCGGTGGCGAGGTCCGGCCGCACCTGGAAGAGGGGCGTGGCCGCCTGCGGGCTCTGGCCGGGCGCGCTGTCCACATAGTTGATGGCCCCCGGCGTGAGGTCGAGCCCCACGGAGCGCAGCCCCGCGGCCACGCTCATGGGCGGGTCCACGGCCTTGTGCAGGGCCTTGAGCGTGGTGATGCCCATCTGTTGCAGCATCCGGCAGTCCGGCAGGGCGTCCATGGCCGGGGAGCGGCCATAGACATCCGCCCCCGCCGCCTCCCAGCGCGGCCCGAAGCCCGGAAAGCCCCTGAAGCCGGACACGCGCAGCGGATGCGCGCCCTCCCGCCCCTCCAGCCAGTGCAGGGAAGCGAAGGCCATGGCCGCCGCATCCACGCGGCCGGGGCGGCGCTCCGCCCGGGGAAAGACCGCCTGGGCCACGGCGAAGCGCGCGTCCGGGTTGCGCTCAAGCTGTGCGCGCAGCTCCTCCGGCAGCGCCTCCGGCCCGAAGGCCGCGGCCATCTGGCGCAGGCTCATGAACACGCGGCGGAACACCGTGTCCACCCGGCGGCGCTCGTTCACGTCGAGCGCGTATTCCCCGGCGCAGAGCGGCACGAAGCTGAAGCCGTGGCGCGGGTCCGCGAGCTCGAAGGCGAAGGCCGTGCCGAAGGTGCCGAGCTCCGCATAGAGGGTGTGCATGACGTTGTAGAAATTGGAGCGGTGGAAAACCACGCGCATCCGGGCCGCGCACTCGTCCAGCCATTCCTGCCCCTGCCTGCTCCTCGCGAGCTCCGCATCGTCGAGCGAAAGGCGGAACCATGGCCGCGCCGGGCTGGTGAGCCCGCCCTGCAGGCCCGCCGCGAGCACGCGCATGGCGAGGATGCCCGTGGCGTCCACGAGGCGGCTGTTGAGCATGGGCCCGCGGCCTTCGCCGTTCTGCTCCGCGTCCAGCCGGAAGCGCGTGGGCAGGAAGTGCTCGGCGAGGCTCCTCCACGCCCCCTCCCACGGGGCGCGGCGCCGCAACAGCTCGCGGTGGCGGCGCGAGAGCCGCGCCACTTCGGCGCGCAGGGCTTCGCCGCTCTCGCCGCCGTCCTGTGTTTCCCCGCCGGGATATGCGCGCATGATGCCCCCCATCACTGGCCGAGCAGGGTCTTGGTTTCCTCGCCGCGGGCGCGGGCGAGCGGGCTCGTGTACACCGAGCCTGTGATGCCCGCGGCCTTGGCCGCCTTGTCGCGCTGGTCCTGCCGCGCCGCCGTGGCCGCCTCGGTGACGGGCTTGGCCACTTCCTGCTTGGGCGCGGGTTTCACTTCCGGCACGCTGGGCGTGCTCGAACTCATGCCTCCGCCAAATCCCATACATTCCTCCCTTGTTTCGCTCCTGGCCGCGTCCGCCGCCCACTCCGCGCGGGAAAGGGCCACGAGGACGCCGTCCACATGCCGCCCCTTGCGGGCGTAAAAACAGGCCCCGGCGAGCCGCCCGAGCACCCGGAAGCCGCAGGCTCCCGCCAGCCGCCAGGCATGGCGGTTGGACACGGGGCAGAGGCCCACGATGCCCGCGCAGCCCGTGTGCCCGAATATCCAGGCAAAGCCGCCGCGCGCCATGGCCGGGGCGAGGCTCGCGCTCTCCCGGAAGGTCGTGAAGTCGAATTCCAGCAAATTCCCGCGCCAGGGCGTGAACAGGCCGCAGGCGAGGAGCCGCCCGGCCGCGTCCTCGCAGCGCAGGAGCAGCCCCTGCGCCGTCACCCGGCGCCAGTCCTCCAGCGTCGGCGCGGCGAAGGCGTACATGGCGCAGCCGAGCAGGCCCTCCTGCCGCATCCGGTGAAAGGGCTCGTCGCGCCCGGCCTCCGTGTCCGCTACGCGATAGACGAAATTCATAGGCGCCCTCCCTCATCCCCGAACATGTCATAGCCCGTGCGGGCCCGGCCCGGCGCGGGCGCGCCCTGCGCGAGTTCCGCCCTGAAGCCCGTGGCCGCGTAGCGCAGGGCGTCGGCCGCGTGGCTCGTCCAGTCATGGAGCGGTCCCTGCGCCTCGGCGCCCCTGCGCCATTGGCGCCGGTAGGCCCGCAGCGCGCGGATGCCCTGGGCGCAGTGCTCCGCATCGAACCAGAGACGGGTGATGCGCCTGCGCGTGGCGTCGATGCCGTCGGCGAGCGAAAGACCCGGGGCCACGCTGAAGCGGATGCCGAGCGCGGCCGCGCTTTCGAGACGGCTCTGGCCCGTGCCGAGCTCGCGCACGCGGATGTCGCGCGGCGCGATGTGCTGCCCGTAGNTGAAGCCNCGCCCGGAAATNNCNGGNAGGTCCGCNGGGGCNGGTGCAGCCCGCNGGCTTGNGCCTTGAGCCGGAGCACCCGCGCATAGTGCGCGAGGCCNTCGCCNNCNGCCTCGTAATAGTCGAGCATCCGCCACGCGCCCGAGGGCTCGGCCTGGAAGAACCAGATGGCCGTGGCNTCGTCCATGCCCAAATCCCACGCCGTATGCACGGGGAGCGCCGGGTCGGGCGCAAGNCGCGTGATGCGGCCCGCGTTCTCCGCCTGGTCCAGCAGGGCCGCGTAATAGGCCCCGCGCAGNGCCGCGGCGAAGGAGCACTCGAATTCCTGNNNNTATTCGCTCTCCTCCATGGCGCGNCGCGCGGCCGCGAGCTCCGCCNCGGGCANNTAGCCCGTGGCCGAGGCCGGAAAGCGGAAGCGCGACCACAGGCCCGTGCCGTCGGCGCCCGCTTCCTGCCACACGTCATAAAGCAGATTGTCCGTGCCGCGNGGCGTGCCGCAAAAGAGCGCCCTGCCCCCGCGGTCGGCCAGCATGGGCCGGAAAACCTGGCTCCAGACCTGGCGCTCCATGTCCGCGGGCTCGTCGAGCACGAGGTCGTCGAGGTAGAGGCCGCGCAGGGCCTGCGCGTTTTCCGTGCCCGCAAGGCGGATGCGCGCGCCNTTGGGCAGGATGCAGGCGAGCTCGCTCTCGAGGAAACGCGTGCCCGGCACGGCCCCGGCGAAACGCCGCAGGTAGTCCCAGGCCACGGCCTTGGCCTGCCCGAGAAAGGGGGCCGCATAGGCCGCCCGCCAGTCCGCGCCGCCGCGCCTGAGCGCCTCGCGGATGAGGTCGTTGATGGCGGCCACGGTCTTGCCGAAGCGGCGGTGGCAGAGGAGCACGCAAAAGCGCGTGCGCTCCTCGTGGAATCGGCGCTGAAGCGGCCGCGGCGCATAGGGGATGACGCAGGGCATGGGCCACCTCACTGCACGGGCGCCTGCGCGGCGTCCGCCCAGACCACCACGAGGCGCGGGGCCTCGGCCCTCGCCTTCACGCCGTCCGCCTCGGCGAGCGCGTGCAAGAGCGCGTGGACTTCCTTGATCTCGCGCACCACATCCATGCCCTTGTCCGCCACGGGCGCCGCGTCCAGCGTGTCCGCGAGGAGGTCGAGCCGCCGCTCCAGCCGGGCGAGGAGCTGGCGCTCCAGGCTCTTTTTCGTCACGCGGGCGGCCATCAGCGGGTCCTGCCTTCGGCCGGGAGGAGCCCGAGCCTGTCCTCCTGGCGGTCAAGGCCGTGCTCGAGCCGGGCGAGCAGGCGGTCCAGCCCGGAAATGCGGGCGTTGAGCGCCTGGATCTCGCCGCGCAGCGCCGCCAGCTCCCCGTGGAGCGCCGCCATGTCCGCCGCGGCCGGGAGCTCGCGCACCCGCTCCTCCAGGGCGGAAAGGCGCCCTTCCAGCGCCGCCCCGTCGCGCGCCTCGCGCTGCAGGTGCAGGAGCCACTCGTCCGAGCGCACAAAGGCGCGCCGAAGGCTCCAGAGNGCCAGCGCAAAGAGCCCCTGCACGGCGAGAATGAGCAGGGACGCGCCCCCGCCGCCGAAAAGCCCCTGCCATGCCTGTCCGGTCACCATGCCATTCCTCCTTCAGAAACCGAGCCCGAGCATCCCGAGCAGCACCGTGAGCACCTGGTCCAGCGCCGAGGGCGGGAGCCGCGTTTCCAGCCCCGGCAGCAGCAGCGGGATGACGATGAGCCGCCCCANCACCTCCCACGCGAAGAGCAAGGCCAGCACCCAGCCGAGAAAGGAACGCCAGAGCCTGAGCCGGCTTGGCGGCGCGCCCTCGATCTCGATGCCGTTGATGCGGCCCTGCGCCTCGTTCTGGCTGGCGCGGCCCGTGAGCACGCGCTCCGAGGCCCGGGCCAGCTCCCCGGCGAGGCCGCCCGCAGCGTCGTCCTTGCCGCCCTTGCCGCCCTTGCCGCCGAAAAGACCGCCCAGCGCGCCGCCCACCACNGTGGAGAGCGCCTTNCCAAGCATGGCCCACATCAGAAGGCCCCCCTTTCCAGCTCGNCGAGATAGTCGGCCAGCGCGGCCACGCGATTGCGCCAGCCCTGCAAAAAGGCCTTCATGGAGGGNCGCCGCGCCGCCAGGTCGCGNTAGAAGGCCTCGCGTCTGCGCAGGGATTGGCGCGCCGCGCGATAGGCCAGGTCCACCTCGGCCAGCGCCGCGGCGAGCTCGCGCGTTTGCGGGCCCATGAGGCCGTCCTCGGCGATGGGGCTCCAGTGGTCGAGCTCGGCCTCGCCCACCTGGTTCATGGCCTGCTGGAGCTGGCGCACGGCGCGGGCCGGGCCCATGTTCACGGCCGCGTCATAGAGCGAGACGCCCAGCGGCAGGGGAAGCCGGCCGCAGCCGAGCTTGTCCCAGAACTCCCGGCGGAAGAGCGCCGCGGCCTGGGCCCTGGTGCAGGCGCGGATGTCGTCGGCGTCCACGTCCCCGTCCATGTCGAAATCCAGGGCCTGCCAGGCGCAGTCGCCNGCGGCCGGGCGCACGCAGCCGTCGCAGCTTCGCGCGAGGCGCAGGCATTCCTCGCGNGCCTCGCGGGCNAGGTCCTGCACCCAGCGCAGGGAGACCCCGTAATTGGTGAGNCCGCCCGGNTCGGCCGGATGGTCGGAAAGGCCGCCCTCCCAGCGGGCGGTGAAGCTGTGGGCCACGGTAAAGGCGTCGCGCATGGTTGCTCCCCATAGATATGCAGGTGGTGAAATCGGGCTGCCGCCCGGCGCGGCATCCGTGAGCGCACAATGCCAGAACTGNGCGGCCGCCGTAAGACTGAAACCTTTCACCANCNGGNGGCGCCGGAAGGNCGCGGNTTTTTCGGCGCGGAGGCTTCCCGCCGCGCCCGCGGGCACAAAAAAAGCCCGCAGAAGTGCGGGCTTGCGAATTTCGGGGGCTTGTGGTTCCGGGCTTATTCCCGTGCCGCCGTGGCGGCCTTTTCTTTCCGGCAGGCGCTTCCCCCGCTGTGGCGCGGAAGCGTGCGCAGCACCTGCGCGGCCCGCGGGGCTTCGGCCGTGGTCTTGAGAATCTGCCAGATGCGCCGGTCCGACAGGGAATAGCGCCCGGCCAGCGCGGCCACGGCGGTGACGCTGCTCATGCCGCCGGCCGTGGCCCGGCTGAAGGCGCGAATGATCTCCTGCTGGCGCAGGCGCGAGCGCAGGCCGCCGCAGGTGGGCACATAGACCTCCGTGCCGCCGAGGGCGGCGCACAGGCGCGTGAGCGCGCGCAGGCCCAGGCGGCGGCGCAGGGCGTGGCCCTCGGGCGGCACAGACACGGGGATGCGCAGGGTGCGCCCGCCATATTCCGCGAGCACGCGCCTGAGCAGCCGCAAATCGCCGAGCGCCCGCCAGAGAAGGCGCGCCCCCTCGGGGAGATGCGGCAGGAGTTCCTCCCACTGCCTGAGCTCCGCCGCTTCTTCCGCGGAAGCGCCCCAGGAGCTGCGCGGCCGCGGGGAACGCCGCGTGCGGCCCCTACCCGGCGCGNCGGACGCGGCATAGGCGGGACGGGCGCCTTGCGCGGGGGAACAACCCGCGCCCGAGGGCGCCCTGCCGGAGTTCTCCCCCTCGCGCTCACTGCACCACATGGCTTGCCTCCTCCGGCGCAGCACAGCNGCAGGGGCAGCGGCCCGTAGCCGCCGCCGCTTCCCGGTTCAGCCGCTTCCCCCGCTCCCGCATCGGCCGCCAGCTGCGCCAAAAGGTGCAGGTGGCGCTCCGCCAGGCGCAGGGCCGGGGCGTTCTGCGTACATGGTTCCAGCTCCTTCAGGACGGCGCACACGGCGCGCAACCCTTCACACATCTCCTGCATGGGGACCCCCTTGCTGTTTTCCCGTGACCCGCGCCACCCTTCCCGCAAGGAAAAGTTGCAGGAAAGCGAGCGCGCCCTTGTGCGCCCCAAGCCTTGCGCTTTGGCTTTTGGCGGTATAGTCTGCTCTTGCCGGGACGGCGTGGATGAGTATTCGCAAACTTTTCCTTTTTTTGCAAAAGAAAAATTTGTAACTTTTCCATATGGTTTGCGCCAAGTCCGCCCCAGCCTTGAGGAAAAAAACGGATATCCTATGAATTCCAGCATGCCCACCGCCCAGGCTTCGGCCTTTGCCGCGCGCCTTCGCCAGCGCCGCGCCCAGCTCGGCCTGCGCAAGCCGGACCTGGCCACGGCCGTGGGCGTGAGCCTGACCACCATCCAGCAATATGAAAACGGCCAGTTCCCCCGCGGGGAGCTCGCCGTGCGCCTCGCCGACACGCTGCGCTGCACCCTGGACTGGCTGCTCGCGGGCCGCGGCGACCCCGAGGGCGGCATCGTGGACACCCCGGAAACGCGCCTCGTCATGGTGCCCATGGTGGAGGCCCGGCTTTCCGCGGGCACGGGCAGCTTCGAGACCGGGGGCGAGGTGCTCCGGCACTACGCCTTCCGCTGGGATTTTTTGCGCCGCAAGGGCAATCCCGCGCGCATGGCGCTGTTGCGCGTTTCCGGCGACAGCATGGAGCCGCTCATCCGCAACAATGACGTGGTGCTCATCGACCAGTCCCAGAACGACCCGGTGCCCGGCCGCATCTACGCCGTGGGCGTGGAGGACATGGTCTACTTGAAGACGGTCAACGCCATGCCGGGCAAGATCATCCTCACGAGCGTCAATGCGGCCTATGCGCCCATCGAGGCGCCCACGGACGAGCAGCTGGCGGACCTTGTGCGCATCATCGGCCGCGCCGTGTGGGTGGGCCGCGAGCTGGAATAGGCCTGAAGCAGCCCCTTCACCCGGAGCAAGATATGGCAACACCAGAGGCCGGAAGCCTGCCCGGCATCCTTTTCGACCATGCCCGGCGCGCGCGCATCGGCCTCCCCGAGGCGGTGTTTTGCGAGGGCAAGACGGAGGAGGCGCTGCTCGCGCTCTTGCGGCGNTTTCCNCGCGGATCGGGCGAGGCCATCCTTTTCACGCGGCTTCAGCCTGCGATTTTTGCGGGCTTCCCCGAGGACGTGCGCCAGGGCTATGACTATGACCCGGTTTCGCGCACGGCCATCGGCGAGCGCCTGCCGGAGCGCGGCGGCGCCAGCGTGGCCGTGGTCTCGGCCGGGGCGGCCGACGCGCCCGTGGCACGGGAGGCCGCGCGCACCCTGTACTATCTCGGCATCCCGCACACCCTGTTCGAGGACTGCGGCGTGGCNGGCCTGTGGCGGCTCACNGAGCGCCTGCCGGAAATCAACGCGCACCGCGCGGTTATCGCCGTGGCGGGCCTCGAGGGCGCGCTCGCCAGCGTGCTCGGCGGGCTCACGCCGCTCCCGGTATTCGCCGTGCCCACTTCCGTGGGCTATGGCGTGGCGCGCGAGGGCGCTGCCGCCCTTTCCGGGATGCTCGCGAGCTGCGCGCCCGGCGTGGCGGTGCTCAATATCGACAACGGCTACGGGGCGGCCTGCGCGGCGGCCCGGGTGGTGAACCTCGCATGACGCATGACCACGAACATCCGCACGACCACGCGCATCATCACCAGCACAAACACGCGCACGACGAGGCCCGGCCCAAGAATGCACGGCATGGCCGCGTGCTCACCATCCGCAGCCATTCCGGCCTTTCCGGCGACATGCTCCTCACCGGGCTCGCGCTCATGAACGCGGCCGCGGATACGGAACAGGCCGGGGGCGCGCCCGTGGGGACCGCCGCCCTCGTGGGTGCGGCCAATGGCATGCTCGACGAACTTCTGGCGCCGCTCACCGCGGCCGTGCCCGCGCTTCAGGGCTGCGTCGCCATCACCCGCAAGGAGGTCGGCGGCATTGGCGGCTGGCACGCGGAAGTAAAGCTCCCCGAGGCGCACGAGCACCGCACCCTCGCGCATATCCGCGACATCATCGAGGGCAGCGGCCTCACGCAGGGGGCGCGCGACCTCGCCCAGGCCTGCTTCGCGCTCCTCGCCCGCTGCGAGGCCGAGGTGCACGGCAAGAAGCCGGACGAGGTCAGCTTCCACGAGGTGGGCGCCCTCGACAGCATCCTCGACATCTGCCTCGCCTGCGCCCTCTATGACCGCCTTTCCCCGGCGCAGTTCGTGGTGGGGCCCCTGCCGCTCGCCGACGGCAGCGTGCACTGCGCCCACGGCCATATCCCCGCGCCCGCGCCCGCAGTGCTCGCCCTGCTTTCCGGCGTGCCCGTGCGGCCCTTCGCGGGCGACGCCGCCGCCGGGGAGCTCATCACGCCCACGGCCATCGCCCTTTTGCGCGCTTTCGGCTGCGAATTCGGGCCCTGGCCCGCCTTTCGCGTCACGGCCACGGCCCTCGTCTATGGCAGCAAGGTCTTTCCGGGCACGGCCAACGGCGCGGTGTTCGCTGTAGGCCGGGCCTGATTCGCCCTTTCCCCGCCAAGACGCAAGCGCGCCGGGCAGGCATGACCTGTCCGGCGCGTTTCGTTCAAGGGCCGTGCGGCGCTGGCCGCGGGCCGCTTACTTCATGGTGGTCATGGAGACCTTGTAGATGGTCTCGATGCGCTCGGGCGTGGCCTCCACCGGCGCCACGGAGAGCAGGAGCCCCAGGGACGGCGTGGTCTGCGCGAGCTCCACGAGGCGCGGGATGTCGCCCTCGCCAAAGCCGTCGTCCGCGAGCTTTTCGGGCACATTGACCGACTCGAGCCACTGCTCCACGCCGGAGGCCGCGGCATGGGCCTCGGCCGGGATGCCCTTGAGGCCGGGCACGATAGGCTCGAGAATCTGCGCGAGCACCGCCGCCGAGGAGGGATAGATGAGCTCCACCACGGCCGGCACGATCATGGCGAGGCCGAGGCCGTGCGAAAGCTCGGGCTTGACGGCGCTCAGCGGATGCTCGAGGGCGTGGGTGTAGTGCAGAAGGCCGTTGTCGAAGCTCACGCCCGCGAGCAGCGCCGCATAGGCGAGGAAGTACCGGGCCGTGAGGTCGCCGGGGTTCTCCTCCGCAGCCGGGAGCCAGCGCGCCACGAGGCGGATGCACTCGCCCGCGAGCAGGATGGCGAAGGGATTGGTGGCCTTGGAGGTGGCGGCCTCTATGCTGTGGTTCACCGCGTCGATGGACACATAGCGCGTCTGCTTGGCCGGCAGGGACGCCATGAGCGCCGGGTCGTCGATGGAATACCAGGGATAGATGCAATCAAAGGCGATGGCCGGCTTGTAGTTGAGCCTGGTGATGGTCGCCACGGCGAAGCGGTTGGCTTCGCTGCCCGTGCCGTGGGTGAGGTTGATGACCACGATGGGCGCCGCCGTGTCCGGCGCGAAGGCCCCGGTATAGAGCTCTTCCGCCGTCTTGCCGGGATTGGCGAGCAGCACGGCCGCGCTTTTCCCTGCGTCGATGGGCGAGCCGCCGCCGATGCAGATGACGGCCGTGGCGCCGTTCTCGCGCCCGAGGGCCGCGGCCTCGTCGATGGAGTCGGTGGTGGGATTGGGCGTGACCTTGTCGTAAAGCGTTATCTTGATGTCATGCGCAGCGCAGGCCTTCTGCACATGGTCCCAGGCGCCGGTGCGCTTGTAGGAGCCGCCGCCCGTGACGCAGAGCACGCTTTTCACGCCCTTGTGCGCGAGTTCGCCCGCGATGAAGTCCATCTTGGCGATGGCGCCCACGCCGAGAAAGACCGTGGTCTTGACCCGGATTTCCTTCACTTCATTGATATTGACGCTTTCTTCCCACATGGGGACCTCCTTGTGCGGCAGGGGAGTGGCTTGTGAAAAAACAGCAACAGTAACCTTGCGCCAGCCCCGCCCGGATGTCAAGCCGGCGCGCGCATTGCCAATCGGCCCGGCCCATGCTAGGGAAGCACAGGCATGTCATGCTTCCGTCGCAGGAGGACGTTATGGATGTGGTGATGCTTTCACGGCTGCAATTCGCCGTGGCTGTTTTCTTCCATTTCATCTTCGTGCCGCTCACCCTCGGGCTGTCGGTCATCCTCGTCTGGATGGAGACGCGCTACGCCGCCACCGGGGACGAGTTCTGGAAACGGCAGGTGAAATTCTGGGGCAGGCTCTTCCTCATCAACTTCACCCTGGGTGTTGTCACGGGCATCACCCTTGAGTTCCAGTTCGGCACCAACTGGTCGCGCTATTCCGAGTATGTGGGCGACATCTTCGGCTCGCTGCTCGCCATCGAGGCCACGGTGGCCTTCTTCCTCGAGTCCACCTTCATCGCCGTGTGGCACTTCGGCTGGGACAAGCTGAGCCGCCGCGCCCATTGCGTCTGCATCTGGCTCGTGGCCATCGCCAGCAACACCTCGGCGCTCTGGATCATCCTCGCCAACGGCTTCATGCAGCATCCGGTGGGCTACACCATCAACGAAGCTGCGGGCCGCGCCGAGCTCACCAACTTCACGGACGTGGTCCTCAACGGCTACGCCTGGGGCCAGTACGCGCACACCATCCTCGCCTCGTGGGCGCTTGCGGGCTTCTTCGTGCTCGGCGTGTCCTCCTGGCACCTTTTGCGCAAGAGCCATTCGGACTTTTTCCACCGCGCTTTCCGCATGGTGGCGCCCTACACGCTCGCGCTGACGCTCATCCTCGCGCTGAGCGGCGACGAGCAGGGCAAGGCCGTGGCCCAGCACCAGCCGGTCAAGCTGGCGGCCATGGAAGCCCACTGGCACACCATGAACAACGCCCCCTTCTATCTTTTCGTCTGGCCCGACCCCGCCAACCAGACCAACAGTGTGGAATTCCTCGGCATCCCCAGCCTCATGAGCTGGATCAGCTACGGCTCCGCCGACGCCGAGGTCAAGGGTCTGCTTGACTATCCGCCCTCGGACTGGCCCCCGGTCTCCGAGGTATTCTGGTGCTTCCGCGGCATGGTGGCGCTGGGCGTGGTCTTCCTGCTGCTCGCGTTCGCCGCCACCTGGCAGCGCAAGCGGGAGGACATCTGCCCGCACCTGCTCACGGGCCTCGTCTGGAACATCCCGCTGCCCTATGTGGCCATCATGATGGGCTGGGCCGTGGCCGAAATCGGGCGCCAGCCCTGGATCGTCTATGGCCTCATGCGCACGTCGGACGCGGTCTCGCCCGTGCCTGCCTCCAGCGTGAGCATCTCGCTTCTGGGCTTCATCGTGGTCTATTCCATCCTCGGGATTCTGGACATCTACCTGCTCCGCAAATACGCGATCAAGGGCCCTGACGCCCAGGAGGCATAGTCATGCTGGAAACCATCTGGTTCGTCCTCTGGACCCTGCTCTGGGCCGTGTATTTCGTGCTGGACGGCTTTGACCTCGGCCTCGGCGCGCTCATGCCCGCCCTCGCCAAGACCGAGGAGGAGCGGCGCATGGTCTACAACGCCTCGGGCCCCTTCTGGGACGGCAACGAGGTGTGGCTCATCGCGGCGGGCGGCGTGACCTTCGCGGCCTTCCCCACTGTCTATGCCGTCATGTTCAGCACGCTCTACGCGCCGCTTTTGCTCCTGCTCTTCGCGCTCATCCTGCGCGCCGTGTCCTACGAGTTCCGTAACAAGGTGGACAGCCCCGTGTGGCGCGCCATCTGGGACTGGGTGCACTTCATCGTCAACCTGGCGGCCTGCCTGCTTCTGGGCGTGTTTTTCGCCAACCTCTTCATGGGCATCCCCTTTGACGTCAACGGCGTCTATGAGGGCAACCTCCTGAAGCTGCTCAACATCTACGGGCTCGCGGGCGGGCTCTTCTTCCTCGCGGCCTTCATGATGCACGGGGCCATCTGGCTCACCATCAAGAGCCGTGACGAGCTCCAGACCAAGGCGCTCGCCGCCGCCGGCGTGTGCTGGGTGGCCGTGGCCGTGCTGCTCATCGTCTTTCTGGTGCTGACCTTCTTCTGCACCAGCATCTTCGGCAACTATCTGAGGATGCCCTGGCTCATCGTGCTGCCCGCTCTCGCCGTGCTGGCGCTGCTCTTCGTGCCGCGCTTCCTCAACAAGGGCCACCTCTGGCTCGCGTGGAGCGCCAGCGGCCTCTTCCTCATTTGCGTGACCTTCTTCGGGGTGATGGGCATCTATCCCAACATGCTCATCTCGAGCACCGACCCGGCGGCCACGCTGACGGCCTTCAACGGGGCCTCGACGAGCAACACGCTCGAGATCATGCTCGTGGTGGCGCTCGTCATGGTGCCCATCGTGCTGCTCTACCAGTTCTGGATGTACCGTCTGTTCTCCAAGCCTGTCACCCGCGAAGAGCTGGAAAGCGACCATGCCTATTGATGCCCCCCGCGCCGGGCTGCGGACAGTCACCGCGGCCCGGCGCGACAGCCTTTTGCCCCGGCTGTTGCCGCGCCTGCTCATGGGCGCGCTGCTGGCCCTGGCCCTCACGGCCTGCGGCCCGCCCCGGCCCCTCACCTTCGAGGAGCAGGAGGCCTATATGGCGAAGCAGCAGTGCGAGCAGGAGGCCACCAATATGGCCGGCTCCTCCTGGGGCGGCAGCAATCCCTACTGGACCGACTATTTCGTCATGTGCATGAACCGCTTCGGCATTTCCGGGGCCGCACTCGACCGCATGTGGTATTGAGGGCGCCCGAGAGTTGAAACGCAAAAAAGCCGGTCATCTGACCGGCTTTTTTGCGTGGCGGCTGTCTGTGCCTGATAGCGCCGTTTCCGCTTGCGGGCCTGCGGCCCCCGAACCCGGAAAGGGCGCGGCCTACTTCGCGCCCGTGCCGGGGGCTTTTGCGCCGTCGGCTTTCGCCCGCGTCCGGCTCTCGAATTTTTCCTTGTCCACCACCACGCGGCGATGCAGCCCCTCGCCGATGATGCCGGCCTCGTCCCATGCCTCCACGCGGAAGGTGAGGCCCTTGCCGTTGGGCGAGACCTCCAGAAGCTCGCTCGTGAAACGCACCTGCATCCCGAGCGGCGTGGCCGCCTTGTGCGCCACGTCCACATGCACGCCCACCGTGGTCTCGCCGGGCGCGAGCAGGCCCTGCACCGACTCCACGGCCGTGGCCTCCATGGCCGCGATCATCATGGCCGTGGAAAAAACGCTCACAAGGCCGCTCCCCACTTCGCTCGCCAGATGCCGCGCTTCCACAAGATGTGTCATTTCGCCCCGGATGCCGGGGCGCAAGGCAGTTTCCATGCCGGTTTCCCTCCTCGGCGGGCTTTTCCCTCGCGTTTTCGCCGCGGGAACTCGCCGCACTTTCCCCTCTCGGGCTCCACTATCCGGGCGCTGCCCTCCCCTGTCAAGCGCAGCGCCCGGCGCCTTGACGGCCGCAGCCATACGGCACATCTTCCCCACGGCCGCCGCGCCCTTGCGGTTGCGCGCTTCCCAAAACCCCGGAGCCTTCCATGTCACTCGCTGCCATACTCACCACGTCCGTTTCCGGCGACTGGGCCATTCTCCTCCTGCGCTGGGTCATCGGCCTCGCGCTCTTGCCCTACGCCGTGCAGAAAATCTGCACGCCCTCCATGGGCGACAAGTTCCACGCCGTCATGGGCATGTCGCCAAAACTCAGCTTCCACCTTGCCATGTGCGTGGAGACGCTGGCCTCGGTGTGCCTGCTCCTCGGCCTCGGCACGCGCATTGCCGCCGTGGCCGGCATCTGCAACATGTCCGTGGCCTTCAAGGTGGCCCATGGCCCCTACCTCACCGCCCCGTCCGCACCCTTCCTGCTCGGCTTTATCGCCGTTCTCGTCACCGGGCCGGGCCGCTTCGCCCTGGACGCGCTTATCTGGGGCTGAGGCTACGCGGCGCACGCGCGCAGCCCCTGTGCGGGGTCTCCCCGCTTGCCAAGCGGGGGCGATATGCTTATAGTATTCGCCCGCCCGGACTTCGGGCGGCCATATCTTGCGGCCCGCTCCCCAAAGCCGGGCCGCCGCGAGGACGCCTTCATGAAAAAAGACATCCATCCCAAGGTCTACAAGGCCACCATCACCTGCGCCTGCGGCAACCAGGAGGAAGTGCTCTCCACCAAGGGCGAGCAGGTGCATGTGGAAGTCTGCTCCGCCTGCCATCCCTTTTTCACGGGCAAGCAGCGCTTTCTCGACACGGCGGGCCGCATTGACCGCTTCAGGAAGAAGTACGCCAAGTTTGAGAAGAAGTAGCCGGCTCTTCCCGCTGCTTCGCGCCCTTGGCGCGCCCTCACCCGTCGTGGGCGGGCAGGCCGTCATGGAAGGCGTCATGATGCGCAACGGCGATGTGTACGGCCTTGCCGTGCGCCAGCCGGACGGCGGCATCCTCGCGCGGCGGCTGCCCTGGTTCACGCTGACCAGGCGCCCGTGGCTGAGGATGCCCTTTGTGCGCGGCTTCCCCATCCTGCTCGAGACGCTCGTCAACGGCATCCGCGCCCTCAACCGCTCGGTGGAAATGGCCGAGGGCGGCCACGGCGACGCGGCCCCGCTCTCGCCGTGGCAGGTGTTTCTGAGCCTCGGGCTCGCGCTGCTCATGGCCGTGGGGCTTTTTGTGGTGGCGCCGCACCTGCTCTCGCTCATCATGCTCTGGCTTAATCTCGGCGGCGATGTGGAGGGCCTGACCTTCCACCTCTGGGACGGCTTTTTCAAGTGCTGCATCTTCGTGGCCTATATCTGGCTCATCTCGCTGGTGCCGGAAATCCGCCGCGTCTTTCAGTACCACGGCGCGGAGCACAAGACCATCCACGCCTTCGAGAACGGGGGCCCGGTGGAGGCCTGCGGCGCGCGCGGCATGAGCCGCC
>JAAUYX010000014.1 GCA_014804905.1 Desulfovibrio sp.
ACGTCCATGTCCTCGCTGAAGCGGCGCAGCACGGACATCCGCACGGCCTCCTCCAGGGTGTCGATGAGCATGTCGCGGTCAAGGCCCTTGTCCTTGCTGATCTGGTCAATGGCCTTCTTGAGCTCAAGATTCATGTCTGCCTCCGGCGGCCGCGCGGGCGCGGCTGGCTTGGCTGGGATGGCGGGCCCGCCCCTTGCCGGGACCCTTGGCGGGCCCCTTTCCTGGCTTGGCGGGCTTCTGAAAAACGGGGATGCGGGAGGCCCTGCGCACTTCGGCCCACGGGAGTCGCACGGCGGGCGTACCCTCGGGGCGCACCTCGCCTTCGGCCGAGATGGCGCAGGGCTCAAGGGTGAAACCCTCGGGGTCCACGGCCGTGAGGCGGCCGCGCCAGCGCAGGCGCGGGGCGGAGCCGTCCTCGCCCGCGGGCGTCACGGGCGCGGCCAGGCGCGCCTCCACCATGTCGCCCACATAGGGGGCCATCTGGTCAAGGCTGAAAAAGCGGCGGTCGAGTCCGGGGGAGGAGACTTCCAGCACCCAGGCCTCGGGCACACAGTCCTCCACGTCCATGGCGAGGCCGAGCTCGCGCGAGATTTCCTCGCACTGCTCGATGCTGGCCGATCCGGGCTCGCCGAAGGCGGCTTCCGCGACGTCGGTCCCGTCCACGGAATGACGGGACACATCCACAAAGACGCGCACCTTGGTGCGGCCGCCGGGGAGCACCTCCACGCCCCAGAGGTCAAGCCCGCGTGCCCGGACGAGCGGGCTCACGAGGCGGGTGACGGTTTCCTCAAGATTTTCCGGCATGGCCTTCGCTGGCTCCCTTTACCAAAGGCTTTGTCTTACTTCTGCGTTAGCGCTGTGGCTGTGCTGCTTCTGTAACGCCGAAATTATCCGTCAAAAACAGCCTTTTCGGCGCTTGCTGCGTCAGAGAAAAATTTCCTTGGTCGAGTACTTAAGTACACTCCCTGCGGAAATTTTTATCTTCCTTGCAAGCGCCGAAAAATCTTATTTTTTAGGATTCTTCCGCCACTAGCACCCGTCTTCCGCTTCGCTCCAGACGGGATGATGGAAAAACTCTCAACTGCCGCAGATAATACAACCGGGCAGTGCCGCCCCGGCTGCGGGACAAAAAAAAGGGGGCCCCTCAAGGCCTCCCCACATGGACGGACAGCGCGGATGCCGCGCTCAGGCGCACCCGCCTCCTCCCGTCCGAGGACGCAGCGGCCCGCCCCGCAAAAGCCGGAAAAGGGGCGAGACCACTTGAACGCGCCTTCAATACGCAGTTTCGCAAACCCTGTCAAGCGCAAAGACGCCATGCGCGTGATAAGCTCGGCATGGCGTCCTTGCGCGAAAAAAAGCGTCCCTACAACCGGGTGACCTCCTCCCCGGCGGGGGCTGCCTGCGGAGCCTGTTCGGGCGCTGGCGCTGCCTGCGGGGCCTCCTCCGGGGCCGGAACCGCTTCGGGCGCGCGCATTTCCGGGGCGGGGGGATTTTCCGCGGCCTCCGGCGCGGCCGGAGCCACCTGCGCTTCGGGCTTGGCCGGAGCTTCGGGCGCGGGCGCAGCTTCCTGTGCCGCCTCGGGCACCGCCTGCGGCGCGGTTTCGGGCGCCGCTTCGGGCGCGGCCGGGGCCTCCTGTGCCGGGGCTGCAGGCGTTTCTGGGACGGCGCCTTCGGGAGCGGGCGCGGCAGGCTGCTCAGGTTCCGTTGGCTGGGGCGCGGGCGCAACCGGGGCCGTCTCCAGGGGTTCCGGCAGGGGCGCCACCGAGGCCGGAGGCACCTCGGGCGCGCGCCGGGGCGCAAGCTGCGCCTGGGCGGCCTTCTGGATGGCCGGAAGGTCCGCGAGGCCCAAGGCGGGCACGGTGCCCAGTTCCGGCGCGAGCAGCAGGGTGGCTGGCTGGGCCAGCAGCACGCTGATGACGCTGGCCGCCACAAGGCCCCCGCCGCCGTGCTCGCCGCGCACGAAGCGGCACATGATGACGGCCCCGAGCAGGCACACGCCGCCGAGCACGGGGAGGCCCGGCATGTCGCGCAGGGCCGCGAGGATCTGCCCGTCAAGGCTCACGGGCGAGAGGCCCGCGAGCGCGCCCTGGGTGAGCTCGAAGCTCGCGCCGAGCAGCACGATGCCCCCAGCCAGCAAAAGCAGGGCCGCGCAGGCATAGAGCAGATGCCCGGAGAGGCGCGGGAGCGCGAGAATGGCCTTGCCGAGCAGGGGCGCGGCTATGCAGGCGAGCGCCACGGCCACCATTTGCGCCTGCCCGGCTGGGATGCAGGGCGTGATGACAAGGCCTGTCACGAGTGCGGGCCAGAGGAGCGCGGCCCCGCCGGAACGCCGCGACGCGCCGAGGCTGCGCGGGGCTTCGCGCAGCACCCGGAACCAGGAGACGCCGAAGATGGAGAATATCCACGGCACGAGGCCCACGCCCGCCACGCAGGCCGCGAGCCACCAGCGGCCGGAAAGCGGCCACGGCTTTTGCACGGCGTTTCCGAAGAGCTGGGCGAGATAGCCGCCGTCATCCTCGCCGAGCATGATGGTGCCGAGCCACGCACCCAGAAGGAGGAGCAGGAGCAGGAAACCGAGCACCGCGTCCAGCGCCTGCGCGCGCCTGAAGCCGCCGCGCCAGATGAGGAAGCAGAGGCTCGCCATAAGCGGCACGGCAAGGAAGAAAGGGCCGCCCGCAAGGCCTGCCAGCCCGGCGAGCGCAAAGCCCGCGGGCAGCGAACACCAGGCGTGCTCCGTCTGCCAGCCGCGGCAGAAGCAGACGAGGGAGAAGACCATGAGCGCGGAAGCCAGCGCGGCCGGCCCGGTGAAATGCCCGAGGGGCGCGAAGAGCGGCGCGGCAAGGAGCAACAGGCCGCCTGCCAGCGCGGCCTGGCTGCCGAACGACGCGGCGCGCGCGAGGCCCCAGACGGCCAAAAGGGCGAGTGCCGTGGCGAGCGCCCCTGCCAGCGGGAAAAGCGGGTCGGGCGAGCCCGTGAGCATGACGGGGAGCGGCGCGAGCATCCCCATGAACCAGGTGAAGAGGGGCCAGTGCGCCACGCCGTCCGTGCCCGGGGTGAGCCACGAGCTTTGCGCCATGGAGAGGAAGAAGGCCTCGATATTCCGGGCCTCGGCCGGGCAATAGAGTCCGTTGCCGGACAGGGCGTGCCAGAAATCCGGCCAGACCTGCGCGGCCAGGATGACGAGGAGGAAGAGCGGCCCGAGACGGCTCAGGAAACGAAAGACGCGCTCGCAGCGGTCGGGCCTGGGCGCCGTGGCTCCCCCCTGCGCAGCCTCCGACCGGGCCAGCGCCGCGGCCACCGTATCTCCGTGGCGTCCGGGGGCGGCCGCGTCAGCCTCCGCAGGAGCCTCGGACGTAGCGTCAGGGGAGGTGTCGGGAGCAGCTTCCGCCGCCGCTTCCGGCTGCGCCGCCCCGGCGGCNNCGGCAGGGGCTTCCGTCAGCGGGCTTTCATCCTTGCCGTTCTGGCCGGTGGTTTCGGGGCTGTTCTCGGCGTCGCTCATGGCTGGCTCCTTGAAATGGCTATACACGGCAGTTCAGGGCTTCCCCAGAAGTACATGGCGGCATTGCCGGCCGTCAAGTTCCACTTCCACGCTGCGGCCCCCGGCGGCAAGGCGCGGCGGCGCAAGGCCCGCGGCATCGGCCGCGNCNGCCGCATCGNGGGCCGAGGCCACGGCGCGCGGCAGGGGCACGCTGATGCTGCGCCTTTTCGCCGAGGCATTGCCCACGGTGAGCCAGNNGCCGCCATCGGGGAGCGCGCTCAGCGCGGCGAGCCAGCCGTCGCGGCCCCCGCTCACGGCCACGAGCTCGCCGAGAGCGANCCCGGACGCCTTGCGGGCGAGCAGGAGCCGGCTCACCGCGGCGAGGAAGCTCGATGCNTCCGCCTCCTGCTCCGCCAGCGGGCCGAAGGCCAGCGGCAGCGCGGCACCCGTCCGCCCCTGCGCGGCGTCCCAGAGCGGGGTGGCGCCCTCGGTGCCTGCGGGCGCGAGCGCCCCGGTGAGTTCCTGCGGGCTCACAAACGCGAGGCCCGGCAGGCCGATGCGCCAGCCGAGCAAGAAGAGGCAGGCCTCGCGCAGGGCCCGCTTTTCCTCGGGCGAGGCNGGCACGCGNGNCTCGAGGCCCANGGCNCGCANGGCGAGCGCAGCGGGGGTTTCNCCTGCCGTATNCCCTGNCGCANCNGGCCCCACGCCACCNTCGCCCAGGGGCCCGCGCGCGCAACGGCTTTGCGCTATGCCCGCATCCAGGGCGNCGCGCAGNNTNGCGGCCAGCGGCGCGGCATCCCCCGTGAGCAGGGCTTCGGCCGCGGCACGTGACGTGGCGGCNTCNNGGTTNAAGTCCACGGGCCCCGCGAGGATGAGCGGCGCNAGNNCNGCGGGCAGGGCGTCGGCCTGCAGGGCCCAGCCNCCGTAGCGGTGNATNTCGCGCGCGGCCTCGTCCAGCGCCTCNAGNCCNGGCNCAAGCGCGNNCCGNTCCGGCGCTTCTGACNCCGCCGCACCCTCCGGGGGCACATCGAGGCCNAGCAGGGCCTCGAACCTGAGGCCNGTGAGCGTCTGCCCNTCNAGGCCCACCTGGCGGATGGCGGCCGCGGAAAAGATGCGCCGCGCGCGGCCCGTGGGGTCCTGCCAGTGGAGCACCGGGAGCCGCGGGTCCGGGCCGTGGCGGTAGACCCAGCGNCGCAACTGGCCGTCCACGCCGCGCACCTCGCCCGTGGCCGCCCAGCCCGAGGGCGCGGCCCANGAAAGGCGGTCGCGCAACAGCNCCCGCGGCAAAAGGCCCCGCTCGGCGAGGCGCGCCACGGCCGTGGCGTCCAGGGCGCGGCAGTCCCATTCCCCCTTCGCTTCGGGGAGATCGCCCCAGGCCTCGCGCGGCACGGAAATCATGGCATAGACGCCGCCGAAGCGCNGGGCCTGCCGGGCCTGAAGGATGAAGTCCGGCCCGAGGCCCGTGGCNGCCGGNGGNAATTCGCCGCCCAGCTGNACGCCCGCGGCCTCGGCCCTCTGGGCAAGGCGGTCGAAGTCTTCGGCTGTGCCCCAGGCGCCATCCGGCGTGAAGGAGGCCACGCCCGGCGCGCGACTCGCGGGCNGTCCGTCCTGCCCGCTCCCGGCAGCGGTGGCGCTTTCCGCCGTCCAGATGTCGGCGCGCTCGCCCACGGGCGCGAGNAAGAGCCCCTCNAAGCCCAATGCCGGGAGCTTTTCGGGGAGGCGCGCCGAGGCGAGGGCGCGAAANAGNGGNTGNGAGGCCGCGAGGCTGTGCGCGTCCAGCGAGAGCCAGTTGGGCGCCGCGCGCAGGAGCACGGGCACGCGCGTGGCCTCGCCGCTGTTGAGCCAGAGGCGTTCCGTGCCCGAGACCTGCGCGGCGAGCTCCGGGGCCGCGCCCAGCATGGACTGGCGCTCAAGCCATTGCAGATAGCCGGGGTCGGCCCGCGGCAGGCCGTTCGGCGCAGGCGGCCTGCCTTGCGGGGCGCGCCGGGCGCAGCCCGCGTTCATGCAGGCGAGAGAGATGCAGACAAGCGCGCAGCAAAGAAAAACCAGGGCGGCCCCGGCCGGACGCCCCGCGGCCACGGCTAGGCCTCCCCGTCAGGNCCGGGAGNNNNGGNNGCCGCATCGGACGNNGNGCCGCCNTCCTCGGNCTTGGCCTCGTTCCAGAGNTCGTCCTTTTCGTCCAGCGAAAGGGCCGCGAAGTCGAGGCCGCGCCCGCGCGCCAGTTCCTCCATGCGGGCGAAGCGCCGCAAAAAGCGCGTGTCGGCCGCGTCCAGCGCGTCATTGGCCTTGATGCCCTTGCGGCGNCCGAGCTCCACAATGGAAAAGATGAGGTCGCCGAGCTCGTGCTTCTGCGCGGCNGCGTCGTCACCCGCGGCCACGTCCAGCCATTCCAGCCANTCGGCCTCCACCTGNTGCTCCACCTCCTCGTCCGTGGGCCAGGTNAAGCCCACGCGCGCGGCCTTGGAGTGGATGCGGTAGGCCTTGGTGAGCGGCGGCAGGCTTTTGGGCAGGCTGGCGAAGAGGCCCTGCGGCGCGCCCGCGGCCTCGTGCTCGGCGCGCTTGATGGCCTCCCAGCGGGCGAGCTGGGCGTCGAGGTCCGGGAAGGTCTCGCCAGCAAAGACATGCGGGTGGCGGCGGACCATCTTGGCGCGGTTCTCGTCCAGCGCCTCGGCNAGGGTGAACTGGCCCCGCTTCTCGAACATCCCGGCCACGAAGAGCAGGAGAAANGCCACGTCGCCCAGCTCCTCGCGCACGGCGGCCGCGTCGCCCGCGCGCAGAGCGGCCGCGAGCTCGTGGCTTTCCTCAATAATATATTCGGCGAGGCTTTCCGGGGTCTGCTCCCGGTCCCAGGGGCAGCCCTCGGGGCCGGTCAGCCTGTCGATAAGCTCCCTGAGCGCGCCGAGCGCGCCCGAGCCGCAGTCCTTTTCCATGATTTCGTCCCCCCTCAGATGCCGAGCCGTGCCGCGATTTCCGGGGGCAGCCACTCGCGAAGCTGTCCCACCAGGGCGTGAAAATAGGGCATGACGCGGGAATCGCGCATGAAGGCGTCGTTCTGGAACAGTTTTTCCGCCACGATGAGGATGAGCGCCCAGATGAGGACGCCCTTGGCGAGCCCGAAGAGGCCGCCCGCGAGCCTGTCCGCCCAGGCGGCGAAGGAAAAGGCCACGAGTTTTTTGAGCAGGCGCGCCACAAGGCCAACCGCGAGCATGACGGCCGCGAACACGAGCACATAGGCCGCCAGCGTGCGCCAGCCCTCGCCGGAAATGAAGGTCAGGTGCGGCGAGACGAGGCCATGGAAGGCCCGCGCCGCCCAGAAGCCGCCCACGAGCGCGGCCACGCCCGCCACTTCGCCCACCAGGCCCACGCGCGCGCCGCGCAGGGTGAAAAAGACGAGCGTGAGGACGACGAAGAGATCGAAGATGTCCTGTCCCATAGCCCCGCGACCATAGCAGAAGGCGCCCTTGCCGGCAATGCGCCCGCCGCGGGGGCGGAAGGCCCGCGGGCCCCCGCAGGATTGGGGGCGGTTGCGCCACGCCACGGGAACGGCTATAGTGCGCCCGGCGCGCCCTCGCGCCCAAAACCAAGGAGACCGGGATGAAACCTGCCCTGCGCCTTTCGCTTGCGCTCTCGCTCGTCGTGGCGGTCCTCTGCCTCGCCGGGGTTGCGTCGGCGGCCCAGCCCTCGCAAAAATCCTTTGTCATCGCGCCCTTCACGGTCAACGCGCCGCAAAGCTACAGCTATCTCGCCAAGGCCGTGCCCGGCACCATCCAGGGCAAGCTCAACCGGCCCGGCACGCTGGAGGGGAAAAGCCTTCAGGGCAAGGCCCTTTCGGCGGGCGAGGCGCGCAAGGCGCTTGCCTCCTCCGGGGCGGACTATGCCGTTTTCGGCACCATCAACGTCATGGGCAATGACTGCGTGATCGAGCTCAACTGCGTGGACAAGGCGGGCAAGACCTGGAGCCGCACCGCCGAATCCCCGGTGAGCGGCCTCACCGGTGCGGTACAGAACCTCTCTTCCGCCCTCGGCTCCGAGGTCATGGGCGTGACCGTGGCCGCCAAGCCCGCCTTCATGACGCGCCAGCCCGGCCAGACGGCCGCCGCGGGCGCGCGGCCCACGGGCGACATCGTGGTCAACGAGACCGGCCAGCAGCAGACCTACCTCAACCCGCAACTGCGCTACCAGGGCGCGGGCGCGGGCGACGGCTCCCGCCTGCGCAGCCAGCGCATCAAGGAAAACATGGTGGACATGGCCGTGGCCGACTTCAACGGCGACGGCAAGAACGAGATTGCCTTCCTGGGCGACCATAGCCTCACCATCTATCTCTGGGAGGAAGGCGGCCGCCTCAAGCAGCTCGGCACGACAACGGTTTCGGCGTCCAACCTCAATTTCTCCATGCGCGCCATGGACCTCAACCGCGACGGCGCGGCGGACCTCGTCATCGCCACCTTTGAGGAGGACAGCAACCGCCCCTATTCCTATTTCTACTCCTTCAAGGGCAACAAGCTGACGCAATGCGCCGAGCGCATCCCCTATTTCGCGAGCGTGCTGCGCACCCCGCCCAACTTCACGCCCACCCTCGTGGGGCAGGGCTTTGACAGCATCAAGCTCTTCGCACCGGGCGTGCATCAGCTCGTCAAGTCGGGCAACCGCTATTCACTGGGCGCGCGCATCAGCCTGCCTTCCGGGGCCAACGTGTTCAACGTGGCCTGGATTCCGGCCGGGAAGGACAATTCCAGCGACATGCTCGCCATGCTCACCGACGACGAGCGCATCAAGCTCTTCCAGGCCAACGGCACCACGCCCGTGCACACCACCATGGAGCGCTTCTCGGGCTCGGCCACGGGCATGGACTTCTACAAGACCATGCCGGGCCTCGGCACCGACAAGACGGGTCAGCTCCCCGGCAAGATTTACGCGCCCATGCGCATGATTGCGGCGGACCTCGGCCGCACGGGCGAGCATGTGCTCATGCTCAACAAGCCCATTTCCACGGCCTCGCAGTTCTTTGACCGCTACCGCTTCTTCCCGCAGGGCGAGATCCACGCCCTCTACTGGGACGGCGTGGGCCTGGCCCTCAAGTGGAAGACCCGGCGCATCCGCGGCTCCGTGGCCGAGATCGACCTCGCGGACGTGACCAATGACGGCATCATCGACCTTGTGGTCGGCGTCAACACCTCGCCGGAGCTCGGCATCGGCAGCCGCCAGTCCATGATTCTTGCCTATCCGCTGGACGTCTCCCAGATGGACCCCAACACGCCCGCGGACATGAGCGATTTCGAGGTCAATCCCAATCGCTAGGGCCGGAGGAGGCAACGTGCGTATTCTCGTCATCGGTTCCGGGGGCCGCGAGCACGCGCTCGCCTGGAAGCTCGGCCAGGTGGCCGACACCGTCTTTGTGGCGCCGGGCAATGGCGGCACGGAGGGCGGGAACGTGCGGAACGTCCCCCTTGCCGTGGACGACCTCGACGGCCTGGTGGACTTCTGCAAGCGCGAGCGCATCGACCTCGTGGTGCCGGGGCCCGAGCTGCCGCTCACCCTCGGCGTCACCGACCGCATGACGGAGGCGGGCATCCCCTGCTTCGGGCCGGACGCCTACTGCGCGCAGATGGAAGGCAGCAAGAGCTTCGCCAAGGAGGTCATGGCCGCGGCCGGGGTGCCCACGGCGGCCTGCGCGGTGTTCACCGATGCGGAAGCCGCGCGGGAGCATATCCGCAAGAGCAAGGTCCCCCCGGTCATCAAGGCCGACGGCCTCGCCGCGGGCAAGGGCGTGGTGGTGGCGCGCACGACCGGGGAAGCGCTGGAAGCGGTGGACGCCATGCTCAAGGACAAGGCCTTCGGCGCGGCCGGAGCACGCATCCTGCTCGAGGAGCGGCTCGACGGCGAGGAGGTCTCCCTGCTCTGCCTCTGCGACGGCGAGCGCGCGGCGCCGCTCCCCTCCGCGCAGGACCACAAGGCCGCGTGGGACAATGACGAGGGCCCCAATACGGGNGGCATGGGCGCCTACAGCCCGGCCCCGGTGCTNCCGGACGAAAAGCTCGAGGAACTNGCCGACGTGGCCGTGCGCCCGGTGCTCGCCGAGCTTGCGCGCCGCGGCCATCCCTTCCGGGGCGTGCTCTACGCGGGCCTGATGATGACGCCGGACGGCCCNAANGTGCTGGAATACAATGTNCGCTTCGGCGACCCNGANTGCCAGCCCCTGCTCATGCGCCTTGAGGGCGACCTTGCGGCGCTCATGCAGGACTGCGTGGCGGGAAAGCTCGACCCGNCCGCCCTTGCCTGGAGCGNCAGCACGGCGCTCGGCGTGGTGCTGGCGGCGAAAGGCTATCCCGGAAGCTANNCNAAGGGGATGTCCATCGACGGCNTGNAGACGGCCGACGCCCTNCCGGGAGTGAANGTGTTCCACAGCGGCACGCGNAAGCAGGACGGCAAGACCNTNTCCGCCGGGGGGCGCGTGCTCTGCGTGACCGCGCTCGGCGACGATCTCGCCGACGCGCAGGCGAANGCCTATGCGGCGGTNGAAAAAATCACCATGCCGGAGAGCTTTTGCCGCCGCGACATCGGCGCCAAGGGCCTNAGAAGGCTCNCCGGNAAGAACTGAACNGCCCGAAACTGNGGAGGAAAGCGCGCATGGCGCATGTGGTCATCATCATGGGCTCGCAGTCGGACGAGCCCGTNGTCGCGCCCTGCGCGGACGTGCTGCGCGAGCTCGGCGTGCCCTTCGTGCTCACCGTGAGCTCGGCGCACCGCACGCCNGNNCGCACCGAGGCCCTCGTGGCCGAGGAGGAAGCGGCCGGGGCGGCCGTCTTTATCTGCGCGGCGGGCATGGCCGCGCACCTCGCCGGGGCCGTGGCCGCGCGCACGGTGAAGCCCGTCATCGGCATCCCGGTGAGNGGCTCCGCTCTCGGCGGCATGGACGCCCTNCTCTCCACCGTGCAGATGCCCCCCGGCTTTCCCGTGGCCACGGTCGCCCTCGACAAGGCCGGAGCGCGCAATGCCGCCTGGCTCGCCGCGCAGATTCNGGCGCTNACGGACGCGGCCCTTGCGGANCGCCTTGCNGNNGCGCGNGNGAAGATGCGCGAAGCCGTGGCAAAAGCCGGGGACGAGCTGCGCCGCAAGTACGCGGGCGNCTAGGCGTCGCGGAGGANTTTCCGCCNTTCCCGCTNACTNCTCNCCCACGNNCAGGGCCACGCCCACCGGGCAGTGGTCCGAGCCGTGGACNTCGCTTTCTATCCAGGCNTCCACAATGGCCGGGGCCAGCTCCTCGGACACGAANAANTAGTCGAGCCGCCACCCCACGTTGCGCGGCCGCGCCTTGGCCTTGTAGGACCACCAGGTGTATTTCTCCGGCACCTCGCCGTGGACGTGGCGGAAGGTGTCCACATAGCCCAATGCCTTGAANCGCTTCATGAAGTCGCGCTCCACGGGCAAAAAGCCCGTGGTCTTTTCATTGTCCTTGGGCCTGGCGAGGTCGATGGGCTCGCAGGCGATGTTGAAATCCCCGCAGACCACCACGGGCTTGGTTTGGCGGCACTTCTGGGCATAGTCCACGAAGGCNTCGAAAAAGCCCATCTTGTAGCCGAGCCGCTTGAAATTCCCGGTGGGGCGGCCGNCCGCGTCCAGCTCCTCGGCGCCGCCNTTGGGGAAATANCCGTTGAAATAGTGGAACCAGGGAAATTCNAGGTGCAGCAGGCGCCCTTCGCCCTGCCAGGCCGGGTCCGGGAGCTCGTACTCGACCTTGAGCGGCTCGATGCGGCTGAACACNGCCACGCCCGAATAGCCCTTGCGCACGGTGCAGGGGTCCCACCAGGCCTGCCAGCCCNCGGGCTCGCGCACGGGTTCCGGCACCTGCNCGGGGCTCGCCTTGGTCTCCTGCAGGCCCACCACCTGCGCNTCGGTCTCGCCGAACCAGCGCCAGTCCGGCTTGGCCGAGACCGCGCGCACCCCGTTNACNTTCCAGGAAACAAGTTTGACCAGCATAACGCCTCCCCTGCCAGCATAGCCGCAGGCGGGGTACATCGGCAAGCGNGGTGCGCGCGCCTGCGGCGTTGCGGCGGCCGCGCTTTTGCGGTAAAAAAACATGGGCGGCGCGGCATCCTTCCCGGCATCTTTTCTGAGCGCCGCCTCTATGGAGGAGCATATGGAGCTTCTGCGCGTGCGCCGCGCCATCCTGAGCGTCACGGACAAGAGCGGCCTNGCGGCCTTCGCNGNNTTNCTCGCCNGNCGCGGCGTNGAGCTCGTCTCCACGGGCGGCACNCAAAAAATGCTCGAGGCCGAGGGCCTGCCNGTNACGGCGGTGAGCACGGTGACGGGCTTCCCGGAAATCCTCGGCGGNCGCGTCAAGACNCTNCACCCNAANATCCACGCNGGCATCCTCGCCANCAAGGACGACCCGCTGCANATGGACACCCTGGCNGAAAAGGGCATCCGGCCCTTTGACCTCGTGTGCGTCAACCTCTACGACTTCGCNGGCGCGGTGGANCGNNGNCTNTCGCTNGNGCAGGCCGTGGAGGANATCGACATCGGCGGCCCCTGCATGTTGCGCGCCGCGGCCAAGAACTTCCACAGCGTGCTCGTGGTGCCCTCGCCCCAGTGGTACGGGCCGGCCATGGAGGAGTTGGGCAGCCACGACAAGTGCGTGGGCCTGGAGATCCGACAGGTCATGGCCTCGCGCGCCTTTGAGGCGACCTCGCGCTATGACGCGCTCATCGCCTCCTACCTCCGGCCATCGGCCTAAGCGAGGGGTGTCATTCCCAAACCGGAAGGCAATCTCCAGGGGCTCAAGCCCAGCCAGCTCACGGCCCTGAACCGGCTCTTCAACCGCCGCTTCCCGGCCGCGGATGTCTATACCGTTGACCAGGCGCGGGAGCTGGCCCTGCTCTCGCGCTCGCTGGGGCGACAAATCGGCCTGCTCATCGACCGCAAGGGCCGCGTGCGCATGGTCATCGTGGGCACGCCCGGCGGCATCCTCATCCCCGAGCTGCCGCGCGGCCGCGGCGCACAGGGCGCAGGCGAGGAAGCCGCGCCCGGGGAGGGGCAGCGGCTGCGGCCCAACCGCCCGGGCCACCCTTCCGCCCGCGCCGCCGTGCGCTCTGCCCCGGCCTCGCGCCTGCGGGGGCTGCGCCTTTTGCACACCCATCTCTCCCCCGAGGGCCTCACGGAAGAGGACCTCATGGACCTCCTCTTTC
>JAAUYX010000015.1 GCA_014804905.1 Desulfovibrio sp.
CTACCGCATCGCCTTCAACGCGCTGCCGCACATCGACGTCTTCCAGGACAATGACTACACCAAGGAAGAAATGAAGATGGTCAACGAGACCGTCAAGATCATGGAGGACCCGTCCATCAAGGTGACAGCCACCTGCGTGCGCGTGCCCGTGTTCTACTGCCACGGCGAGGCCGTCAATGTGGAGACCAAGAAGAAGATGACGCCCAAGGAGGCGCGCCTTCTGCTCTCGCAGGCGCCGGGCGTGCGAGTGTTCGACAATCCGCGCGAGCTGCTCTATCCCATGCAGGCCGATGTCATCGGCGAGGACGACGTGTTCGTGGGCCGCATCCGCGAGGACGAATCCGTGGAAAAGGGCCTGAACATGTGGATTGTGGCCGACAACGTGCGCAAGGGCGCGGCGCTCAACGCCGTGCAGATCGCGGAGGAGCTCGTGCGCCGCCACCTCGTGCGCGTGCCAGACAGGGACGTGTTCACCGCGTAAGCCCGGAGGGGCGGCATGGAAGCGTCCGACCGCGAGACGTATCTCGAGGCCCTGCTCGGCGCGCCAAGGCCGGGTACGGAAAAGGTGCTGGCGTTTTACGATGCGCGCGTGGGGCGCATCTCAACGGACGGGCGCCTGCTCTTCGTGCCACTGGACGACCACCTCTGCCACCGGGGCGACGGCCTTTTCGAGAGCATCTGCTGCCGCGGGCGGCGCGTCTTCGCCCTTGAGGCGCATCTGGCGCGCCTGCGCGAGGGCGCGGCGGCGCTGGACATCACGCCGCCCTGCTCCTGGGAGGAGNTNCGNGAGCGCATCCTCGANGTGGCNCGGGCNGGNGGGCGCGANCATTGCGACGTGCGCGTCTTTCTCTCNCGCGGGCCGGGCGGCTTCGGCATNTCGCCCGCCGAGTGCCCGGTGGCCGGGCTCTATATCGTGGCGCTNNCCTCGCANCTCCCCACGGAGGAGTATTACCNGAAGGGCCTCACGGCCTTCACGAGCGCCATCCCGCCCAAGCAGGAATACCTCGCGCGCATCAAGAACACCAACTACCTGCCCAATGTGTTCATGGCGGCCGAGGCGCGGAAGAAGGGCATGGANGTGGCCGTGACCTTTGACGAGGAGGGCCACATGGGCGAGGCGGCCATCGCCAACATGGGCATCGTGGATGCGGAAGGGCGCCTGCGCAGCCCGGAGATACGGCGCATCCTGCCGGGCACGACGCTTCTGGCCGCGCTGAAGCTGGCCGCGGAGCGGATGCCCGTGGTGGAGGGGCCCATCCACAGGGACGAGATCGCCCATGCGCGGGAGATGCTGCTCTTCACGAGCGCCACGCTTTGCGTAGCCGTGACCCATTTTGACGGACGCCCCGTGGGCGAGGGNNAGNNNCGNGGNCGNNCCGGCCCCGTGGCNCTGTGGCTCAAGGACGCCCTNCTCGAGCATATGCTCGCCACGGGTACGCCGTACTAGGCGCGCCGACAACCAACACGCACACCCGGCGGNCNGCCANGCAGCGGGGATGCTGATGCACGTTCTTCTCATCGCGCTCCAGCAGGAGAGCCCGGGGCGCGAACAGTACGGTCCTGATACGTGGCAAATGGAATAGCTCGAAGAAGGCAATGCAATCTAGGGGAACACCATGAAAAAACCCAACAAAAACCAAAAGCTGGCGGTTATCGTGGCTATCTGCTGGTGCTTCGTGTCCTGCACGAATGACACGGATCAGGCACCTCAGACTGACACGCCCGCCGTGAAGGAAGAGGCGCAGANGCTGACGCCCAGNGAAAAAGTTCGCCTCAAGATACCGCTGACGCAAGAGGAAAAGCGTCAGCTTGTGAAGGATATGTCCGGCGATTTGTCAAAGCTGAACACCAAGCCTACGGAAGATAAAGGCTATTAGGAGGGCGGCATGCAGCGGGGATGCTGATGCACGTTCTTCTCATCGCGCTCCAGCAGGAGGCCCCGGAGGACAAGGGCGGCCGCGGCACTGACCCCGCGCTGCTCGCGCGCCTGGAGGCGGAGCAGGCCCTGGCCATGGCCGGCGCCCTCAACGCCGGGGGCCTGGTCTCGCCGCTCCTTGTCTGNNTCCGCGGCTCGCGCCTCCATGCGGAGGCGACGGCGCAGGCTCTTCCCGTGCTTGCCGTGAGCGGCGGCGGCAGCATGGCGGCNCATGTGCGCCTCTGGCGCTGGCAGCGGGCGCGCGACTTCCTCCTCATCCAGACAGTGGGCGAAGCCTCGGTCAGGCTCGGGCGCCGCGTGCTCGCCATGCGCAAAAAGGGGNGCGCCGCCCTTTCCCACGCCTTTTTCGTGCGGCCGCCCGNGCCNGAACTGGCACGGGGCAGCGCGCTCTCTGCGGCAAGCCGCGTCTTTTGCGGTTCGGGCCATGTGCGCGACAGCCTCCGGGAACTCTGGGAGGCCCTGCCGGAAAAGCGCCGCCCCNGGGCCACGCTGGNAGTGCTTGCGCCGGGCATCCCNCTCGCCGACTACCTGCCGCAGCCGGAACCGTGGCCCCGCGCNGACGACGGGGAGCGGCGCTGCATCTTCGGCATGGGCGAAAGTCTGGCGGNGGATTCCGGCGCGCNCCTCATGGTGCGGGCCATGNNCGCCCTCTGGCAGCGGGAGGACCTGCCCCCGTGGGAAGTGCGGATGTTNGGGAGAGGCCCCCGCTTTGCGGAGGTCCTGCACGAGGCCGAAAGCCTCGGCGTGGCCGGGCGGCTCTGCATCCTCGGCGACCAGCCCGCCCCCGAGGCCNCGCGCCAGTGCTCCGCCTGGGTGGCGCCNGGANCCTCGCCNGAGGAATTGCCACAAACCCTCTGGGCGGGCGTGGCNGCCGGGCTTGCCGCTCATTTGNGNNCANAGNNNNCTGCACCGNGAGCGCCTCACGGGTATGCCGCCCATGACGGCCGTGCGCATTCCGGAGAACGATCCCCAGGCCCTCGCCGGAGCCCTNATNGCNGTCATGCGNGANGNNCGCCTCNGGGCNNGNATGCGCCANGCGGGCGAAAGTGTGCGCCCGCGCATCGGCCTCGCGGCCACGGCCGCGCATTTTTGCGCGTTCTGCGCGGATATGGCGGCGCAAAAGCCTGCGACCGNGGCCGAGGCCAGAAGNCTAGCCCGCNNNNCGTCCCGGCCGGTGAAANNGCCCGTGCGGGTCGTGNNNNCCNNCCNGCGGCGGAAACTCCCTGCCTGTNTTTCCTGAAATNGNGGACTNTGTGNGGCCNNTCNGGNCGCGTCTCNANCTGTTTCAGCTTTCNCNGTCNGNANNTCCGGAAGTGCGGCGGCGCTCCCGCCAGCGCCAGAGGCGCAGGCACACCTGGATGGCGAGCCACGCCAGCACCAGCATGAGCAGGAAGGCGGGCCCGAGCACGCCCCAGGAATGGCGCGAGGCCCCCTCCCAGAGGCCGGTGGCCCAGAACAGGAGAAANACGCCGGAAAGAAAGGCCCCGTAGCCGAAGGCGCGGCGGAAGCCTGTCTCCCAGAAGAAGTTGATGGCGCAGGCAAGCGCGCAGGCCGCGGCGATCCACAGGGCGAGGAGGGCGATGACCAGGGAAAATTCGGGCATGGGGCCTCCTGAACGGGGGCAGGGGGCGTTCCGGGCGGCTGGCCGGGCAAGGGGAAAATCAAGGGCCGACCGTTGGGNCGCATGGCCGCGTCCNGGCCTGATGCGGCCGCCCGCGCAGGTCCGGTTGNCCCGGACCNGCGCGGAACGGCGAAAACGGCTACGCGTAGGGGTTGGCGTACAGCAGGATGAAGCTGATGACGAGCGCGTAGATGGCGAGCGATTCGATGAAGGCGAAGGCCAGNATCATGGTACCCGTGATCTTGCCGCTGACTTCGGGATTGCGGGCCACGCCCTCGCTGGCGCCCTTGAGGCCCAGGCCCATGCCGATGCCGCAGCCGCAGGCNGCGATACCGATGCCCAGGGCCGCCGCGAGGCAGGTGAAGCCGAGGGAGTCGGAATTGAGCGTCTCGGCGGCGAAGGCCATGCCGGCCATGCCGAGCAGGGCCACGGTGTTGAGGGCAATCAGCAGGAATTTACGCATGGATTACTCCTTCCACGTTGTATTGTTGGGTCGCGTGCGACC
Organism: Desulfovibrio sp.; assembly: GCA_014804905.1. Classification (GTDB taxonomy): domain Bacteria; phylum Desulfobacterota; class Desulfovibrionia; order Desulfovibrionales; family Desulfovibrionaceae; genus Desulfovibrio. The sequence continues at coordinate 4,063 of JAAUYX010000015.1, forward strand.
ATTCCCCCGAAATGNGGCGGCCTAGTGCTCNGGNCCTTCNAGNGCGCTGGCGATGTAGAACATGGTCAGCATGAAGAACACGAAGGCCTGCATACACTTGCCGAGCAGGAAGAGCCCGTAGATGGGCAGGGTCCCGAGCAGCGGCGCCATGATGAAGAAGAGGATGATGACGATTTCCTCGCCGCGGATATTGCCGAAAAGTCGCAGGGAAAGCGAGACCGGGCGCGAGAGGTGCGAGACGATCTCGAGCGGGAACATGAGCGGGATGAGGAACTTGGAGGGCCCAAGGAACTGGTTGATGTAGTGCGCCTTCCAGCGCGCGAGGCCCACCCAGTTGTAGTAGAAGAANACNAAGACCGCCATGCACACCGTGGTGTTGAGGTTGGCGGTGGGCGCGTCGCAGCCGGGGATAAGCCCGAGGATGTTCATGCCGAAGATNTAGATGAGCATNCCGGCGAGCAGGGGCACNTATTTCTTGCCCACCTCGCCCATGGAGGAGCAGATGAATCGCTCCGTGGTGTCGATGACCGCCTCGAAGAAGTTCTGCAGGCCCCCTGGCACGAGGGTCAGGCGGCGGCGCAGGATGAGGGCCACGNCGAAGAGCACGGCCATGCAGAGCCANGAATAGAAAACGTGCTTGAAGGGCACGATCTGGCCGGCGATGGTGATTTCATCCATTCCGAGAAAGGTGGAGAGCAATACCGGTTCCGGCAANCTGCCTGCCATGATGAGCCTCCTCGTCGGCCGGTGGGTGGCCATTCCTGAAACTGCGCGGGTGCGCCCGCGCCNCATNNGTCCTCAGCCCATTTTATGAAGGAAACGCCGCTTTTTCAAGCATTTTCGGCGGCGTCCCAACGGCATCGCNCTGNCGCCTCTGCCGGGGTCTCCGGCCGGCTGAATACGCCCGGCGCTCCCCGAAAAATCCCGNCCNGCCGNNCTTGNCTAGGAGCNNGCCTTGCGCGCGCTCGCGGCATAGCTGACCAGGCCCACGCCAAGGCCAACGGCCACGCCCGCCGCCAGCGCCAAGGGGGACGCGCCCGNNCNNAGCGCCCAGAANAGCCCCAGCGCAAATACCAGCATCCGCACGGCCCAGCGCAGGAGCGCGCCCATGAGGGCTCCCGGCCCGAGNCCGCCGCCGGGCCGGGAAAAAAACCGCGCCCAGCCCCAGAAAATCCAGGTCATGGCCAGAAGGCCCACCCCGAACCAGAAAAGGAGGGGTGTCACCGCCAAAAGCGCGGCCCCNGCCGCCAGCGCCATAAGCGCGGCCACGGCCACGCGGCACANGAGGGCNCGNATGGCGGCCTCGCGGATGCCCCGCCGCCAGAGCCAGGCGTCAAGAGCCGCATAGGGCGCCGCATACAGTGCGGTCAGGGGCGCTTTCAGGGGCGGCCTCCGCCAAAGGCCGNGGGCGAAATTCGTTCCCGCGTCATTTCCCNGTGTCCGCATCCTTGAGNTGNGGCGTTTTGCCGCGGACCGGGCGNCCCGNNCCNGGGNACCNNNAAGCGGGNCCGNNCGCCTCGNGCCGNGCCGTGCCCGCTTCCCCGGCGCTCACGGTCGCGCCCCCGTGCCGCCGCTCGTTTTCCAGCTTGCGCAAAAGCACCTGCGTNTCGCGGTAGACATTGAGAAAACCCGCGCCNATGCCCAGCAGCAGAAAAATGATCTTGCACCAGGGGCTCGTGCCGAGCCAGGCGTCCAGGCCGTAGCCGATGGCGAAGCCCACCAGNGGCCCGCTCACGAGGTGCAGCCCCATGACGCCCGTGGTGGCCATGGCCCGCATCCCCTCGCNCTGCTGGCCGAAAAAATCCCTGAAGGACACCACTGCTCCCGGCATGGCGGCGGCTACCGGCCNGGCCGGAGCAGAGACGCCGCGCGTGTTCTTTCCCGGCCACACTAGCACTGGGCTCGCATCGCGTCAACGGGCCGCGGGGAATCCCCACGACAAAAAGGCCGCCCACGGNANNNTCAGCGGGGCGGCCGTGAGGCTGGGGGAGGGGGAAATGNTGCGGGAAAAACGCCGTCGCATGCCGGAAAGGCGCGTGAACGCGCGTGCAAAAAACTCCGCGGAGCGCCGGNGGCCGGAAAATTCTTCCCGGTGCGACAGCGCCGCAGGAGGCGGCCCGATGTGTCGCGGGCTGCGCCGGANCGCCCGGCTTTTGCCCTAGCGCTTGAGCTCCATGGCCTTCTGGAGCATCTGGTCNGCCGTGGTCACNACCTTGCTGTTGGACTGGAAGCCGCGCTGGNTGACGATCATGTTGACCATTTCCGTGGCCATGTCCACGTTGGAAAGCTCGATATTGTANGCCTGGACCGTGCCGTAGTTTTCCGTGCCNGCCATGCCGAGCTCCATCTGCCCGGCCTCGGGCGTGGCGGAAAAGAGGTTGCTGCCCTCGCGGCGCAGGCCGTCCTCGCTGGTGAAGCGGGCGATGGGAATCTGCCACAAATCGATGCTCTGGCTGTTGGAGAAGAGGCCCACCACCGTGCCGTCGTTGCGGATGCTCACATTGCTCAAAAAGCCCTCGCTGTAGCCGTCCTGCTTGTAGGTGCTNGTGGGCCCGCTGCTCGCGAAGGCCGTGGTGGGATATTGCGACAGNATGGCGTTTTCGCCCATGTTGGGCAGAAGGTGCATGTCCGTGCCCACGTCCGCCGCGGTGGCGGGCGCGTTGCTCCAGTCGCCCGCGGAGCGGATGCCGAGGTCCAGGGTCATGGGCGCGCCGTCGAGGCTGAATTGCGGCAGCCCCCCGGAAAGCGTCGCNGGNACCCAATCCTCGAGGTTCTTGCTGCCCGCCGTTGTGGGCGTGAAGGCCGCCACGCTCTGGAGATTGCCCGCGGAATCGAACTGGAGCACGCCGCTCATGAGCAGCCCGTCGCCCGGCTTGGGCATGATGACGTTGCCGTCGGCGTCGTACTGGGGGAGGTTGTCCGCCGCGATGATGAATTCCATGTAGCGGTTGGGCGAATCCGAGGGNGCGCCGTCAAAATAGGCCGTCACCGTGCGCGCGTTGCCCTCGGCGTCATAGACGGTCATGGGCTGGCTGTAGGTGTAGGCGTCGCTCGTGAGCGGCTTGCTCGAGCGGCCGTCATACTGGTCGAGCAGGGAGAAATAGGGGTTTTCGCCGCCGGTGCTCTTGTCCGCCTTGGAGTTGAGGTTGAGGGTCAGCTCCACGTTGCTGGTGACTTTAGCCGGNAGGGTGGCGAAAGTGTCCACCTGCACGGCCGAAAGCTCGCCGCGNNTGCCGTCCGCGCCGATCTGGTAGCCCATGAGCGCNAGGCCCGTGGGCGTGCGCCACACGCCNTCNTTGTCNGGGCGGAAGTCGCCCGCGCGCGTGTAGAACGTGCCGCCCTGGCCGTCCGTCACCTGGAAGAAGCCCTTGCCGTTGATGGCCATGTCGGTGACGGTATTGCTCGATTCCAGACCGCCCTGCTTGAACATGGTGCGGATGGACTCCACCTGCAGGCCCATGCCCACCTGCCCGAGGGCCACGCGCGAGTCTTCCTGCGCGTTCCACCAGTTGCCCATGCACGCCTGGCCCTGCGAGAGCATGTCCGAAAAGAGGATGCCCTGCTGCTTGTAGCCGATGGTGCTGACATTGGCGAGGTTGTTGGTCGTTACCTGCATGCCCTGGGCCAGGCCCTTCATGCCGGTTGCGCCGATATAGAGCGACGAGTTCACGCTTGCTGCCTCCGGGAAAGAAAACGGCGGCGGGGAAATTTTTTCCTCACCGCCGCATATAAAGCAGCATTCGTGCCAGTGATGCGCCGCCGGAAGGCCTGGGGGATGCGGTCGCGGAGGCGCGCCCGCGTTGCTTTGGCTATTTTTGGAGCGGGAGCCCGGCCTGCTGCCAGCTCTCAAGGCCGTGGTGCATATGGTAGATGCGCTTCACGCCTGCCTCGCCCAAAAGCTCGGCCGCTGCCGCCGAGCGCTTCCCTGTGCGGCAATAGAGCAGCACCGGCGTGTCCTTGGGGAGCGCTTCCACCTGCCGCTCAAAACTGCCGCCGAAAAAATCCATGTTGCGCGCCCCGGCAAGGTGCCCCTCGCGAAATTCCTGCGGGGTGCGCACATCGAGGATGATAAGGCCCTCGGGCGGATTGGCAAGCAGGTCCCTGGCCTGCCCCGCGCTGATGTCGCCGGAGGCGGGCAGACTCTTGATGGCAGCGGGCGCGCCCTGGGCGCGGGCTCCTCTCCCGGCCTCACGCGCCTCCGCGGGCAGAGCGGCCCACAGGGCCAGCGCCAGCACGGCCGGGGCGAGCAGCCAGGCCCGCCGTGCCGCGTCACGAAACGCGCTCATGCCTTTTCCCCCTTTCCGGCCGCGTCTTCGCGCATGGCGGCCGCGGCTCTGGTGAAACCTTCCTCCGCATTGCGGATGACGCTTTCATCCACGCAGAAGGTGAGGCGGATATGCCCCGGCCAGCCGAAGCCCGAGCCGGGCACGGCGAGCACGCGCTCCTCCATGAGGCGGTTCACGAAAGCCACGTCGTCGCCGCCGGGCGCCTTGGGGAAGAAGTAGAACGCGCCGCGCGGCATGACGAACTCATAGCCCGCGCGGGTGAGCACCTCGGCCATGGCCGCGCGCCTCGCCGCATAGATTTCGCGGTCCACGGCGCTGCCGAGGGCCGCCCCCATGATGTGCTGGCCGACCACGGGCGGATTGACGAAGCCGAGGATGCGGTTGGTGAAGGTGAGGGCCGCCATGAGCTCGGCCTTTTCCGGCATTCGCGGCGAAAGGGCGATCCAGCCCACGCGCTCGCCTGGCAGCGACATGTTCTTGGAAAGCGAGCTCACCGCCACGGCGTAGGGATAGAGCGGCAGCACCGAGGGCACTTCCGCGCCGTCATAGGCGAGGAAGCGGTAGGGCTCGTCGGCCACGAGCCAGATGGGGCGGCCGTATTGCTGGCTCTTGTTTTCGAGCAGCGCCGCCAGCGCCTGAAGGTCCGCCCGGCTGTAGACGGCCCCGGTGGGATTGTGCGGCGAGTTGATGAGCACCACACGCGTTTTCTCGTCGATGGCGCGCTCCAGCGCGGCGAGGTCGGGCGCGAAGTTCTCCGGCCTGCTCGGCACGGCCACGAGCTCGCCGCCGTGGTTGGAGACATAGAAGCCATATTCCACAAAATAGGGCGCAAAGGTCAGCACCTTTTCGCCGGGGTCCAGCACGGCGCGCAAAAAGGCGTTGAGGCCCCCGGCCGCCCCGCAGGTGAGGATCACGTCCTCCGCGCCCAGCTTCACGCCCTGCTCGCCCGAGAGGTGGGCGGCCAGCTTCTCGCGCAGCCAGGGAAAGCCGCCATTGGGCATGTAGCCGAAAGCGAAGGGCTCGTCCGCGTGTTCGGCGAAGGCGCGCAAGCCCTCGCCCACGGCGGCCGGCGCGGGCAGGTCGGGATTGCCGAGGCTGAAATCATAGACGTTTTCCGCGCCGTACTTGGCCTTGAGCTGGATGCCCGCCTCGAACATGCGGCGCACCCAGGAGGCATTGGCGAGGTCGGCGGCGACATTTTTGGCAAGAACGGTCATGGGAACCCCCGTTGTCTTTACTGAAGAAACCCACTATAGTACCGAGACCTGCCTGATTGCAATCGTCAAGCCACGCCCCGACGCGCTGTGCGGTCCGGGAGGCCTGACCGGAGGAATGAGTATGAAAACGCTGCGCCCTGGCCGCACCCTGTTCCTCGCGCCACTCCTGTCGCTGGTTCTGGCCGCCCTCCTGCTCGGGGGCTGCGCCGCCAGGGATGAAAACGGCGCCCCGGAAGAAGGCATGACCATCACCGTGGACCTGAGCGAGATTCACCGCTGCTCGCGCGTCTCGCCGGAAATCACCGTGGCCTACGCCCCCAAGGGTACCAAGTTCTATGACGTGCGCCTCATCGAGTACGGCGCCGAGGAAGAGCGCTTCTTCGGCGGTGGCACCTGGGTGGAGGACGGCAGCGGCGTCATCCCCGAGGGCGTGCTCACGAGGCATTATCGCGGGCCCTGCCCGCCCGGCACCAAGGCCGTGGAGTACGCCTATGTGGTCTCGGCCATGGAGAGCGAAAATTCCCAGCCGCTCGCCGTGCGTCTGTACCGCTTCACGCAGGAATAGCCGCGGGGCGCNATCCGGCGCGCGCGGCTGAAAAAGTGCTTGCCAATTTCAGCGCGGAGGCATATGAAAGCCTTCACGCGGGCCGAGGTAGCTCAGTTGGTAGAGCAGGGGACTGAAAATCCCCGTGTCGGCAGTTCAATTCTGTCCCTCGGCACCAGTATTTCCAGGGGTTGCAGCGATGCAGCCCCTTTTTTGTCCCTTCTTCGGGTCCCGGCCGGGCGCCGCAAAAACCTGGCGGGCGCGCATGGCGCCCATGATGGCGGCCGCCGTGTCGCGGTCATAGTATTCAAAGGCCAGCCTCGCGGTGTCGAGAATCCGGGCATCCGACAGGAGGCCCTTTTTTATGGCCGTCAGCAGGAAGGGGAGCAGTTCGCCCTGCATGTGCCGGGGCCGCAGGCATTGGAGCATGAGCGCGAGTGCCGCGGCCGTGGGGGCCCGCGCAAAGGACATGCGGGCGACCTCGAAGGCCGTGTCGGGCACGGGGTCGGCGAAATCCTTGTTGAAGCCCATGTCCCAGGTCCTGCCCAGGGAAAAAAACAGGCTGGCGATGGCGGTGAGCAGCATTTCCGGTCTGGGAGCGCCCCCGGCCAGCAAGGCTTCCGGCTCGAGGCCCGCCAGGTTCGGGGAATGGCGGAGAAAGGCGAGGATGGAGCGCAGGGCCGAGGCCGGCTCGTCGCGCCGGATGGCCAGCAAGGCGAGCTTGAGGTTCGCAACGCTTTCCGGCGCAATCTCCAGCGCCTTGTGGTAGTGGGCGAGGGCCGCGTCGTCCCGCCGGATGCGCGCCTTGAGGTCGCCCATGAGCACATGGGCCGCGGCCGCCCTGTCCGGCGCGGAGCGCGCCAGCTCCTCGAGGCCGCGCATGGCGTGCGCGAAGCTGCCGCCGAAACGCTGCACAAAAAGGACTTCGGAAGTCAGCCGGTTCCAGAGCGCATCCCCGACATCGGGGGCACCGGGAGCATGGGGACTGCGCCGCTTTTCAAGGTCAATGCGCGAGAGCAGGTCAGCCGCCACGCGGTCCCCGGCGAAGAGCTCCCGGCAGCGCTCCTGCCCCTGCCGCCCGATGGCCGCGCAGTCCGCAGGGTTTTTGAGCACTTCCCCGAGGCGGTCGAGGATGGTGTGCGGGTCATAGAGCACCAGGTCCTGCCCGTCCGTGAGGCCGAAATCGTGGCCGTAAGGCGAGCGCTCGGTATAGACGAGGCTCCCGGCGGCCAGCCCCTGCACCACGCGCAGGGTGAGGCCGGGAAAGAAGTTCTCGTTGAGGACGATCCTGGACTCGGAAAAGATTTTTTGGCTTTCCGCCATGTCGAGACCGGACAGGATGTCCACGCTGTAGCGGGAGCCGAGGAGCCTGAGGATATTGTTGCGCTTCGCGCGGTGGCTGTTGGTGGTGCCGATGAAGGTGATGTCCCGGCTTTTTTCGCGCTGCGGCTGGAACCAGGACTGCTGGGCCGGGAGCGGCAGCCACGTCGCTTGCCTGCCCCCGAAGGAGAGGGCCGGCACGCACTGCGGCTGGTCCACGAACACATAGTCGAGGTTCTGCACGCAGTTTTTCAGCCAGAACTCGTTCAGGGGCGTGTCGATGCAGTAGGCGGCAACGGGCTGTTCGCAGGGCGTGAGCGCCTGAAGGTCCGACATGGCGCCGAACAGTTCCCAGACAACGAGGTCAATGGGCACGGGCGCGGCGCGGAGGGCATCCTGGAGGGTTCGCCCCTCCCCGAGCTCGATGTCATGGACATGGTGGCCGTTCAAGAGCAGGCCCTCGCGCAGGAATTGGCCCTTGAAGGCAATGTTCATGGCCCGCGTCTCCTCTCCGGCCGCAGGCTCGAGCCCGCGCCCGGCTTCGCCAGGTGTGCGGCCAAGGATGCCAGACTTGCGGCGCAAGGTCGAGCGGCGTGGGGCATGGCGCGTCTTGCCCTTGCCGGGCACGGGGTGCATAGTGCCGTAACACGGCGTCTGGCGCGGCGGGGGGATGGAAATGGAAAAAGACGATTACGGGGCCATGCAGGCGGAGATGCGGCGCTTCTTCGCCGCGGGCACGACGCTGGACGCAGGATTCCGCAAGGCGAAGCTGCGCGGCCTCGCGTCCGCCATCCGGCGGCGGGAGGGCGACATCCTGGCGGCGCTTCACGCCGACCTCGCCAAGCCGCCCTGCGAGGCCTATATCACCGAAATTGCGGAAAGCATCGACGCCGCGGAGTATTATGCGGCCCGTGCCGCCGCCTTTTCCCGGCCGCGCCGCGTCTGGCCGGGGCGCACCATCCTCCCCGCCCGGTGCAAGGTGTATCCCGAGCCCTTCGGGCTCGCCCTCGTGCTCTCGCCGTGGAACTATCCCTTCCAGCTTTCGCTCATCCCGCTCATCTGCGGCGTGGCGGCCGGGAATTGCGCGGTGCTCAAGCCTTCGCGGCAGGCTCCGGCCACGGGGCGCATCCTCCGGGAACTGGTGGAGGAATGTTTCGATTCCGGCCATTGCCGCGTGGTGCTGGACGCGCCCGAGGCGCCGGGGGCCGCAGCGGAGCAGACGGCCACGGCGCTTCTGGCCGAGGCCTGGGATTTTATATTCTATACCGGCAGCCCGCGCGTGGGGCATATCATCATGGAGAGCGCGGCGCGCCACCTCACGCCCGTGTGCCTTGAGCTCGGCGGCAAGAGCCCGGTCATCGTCTCGCGCGACGCGGACCTCGCCGTGGCGGCCCGGCGCATCGCCTGGGGCAAGCTCCTCAATGCCGGGCAGACCTGCGTGGCGCCCGACTACCTCTTGGCCGACAGCGCCATCCTTGAGGAACTGGTGGCGCGCATCCAGGAAGAATTCGCCCGCATGCTCGGGCCCGCCCCGCTCCAGTCCCCGGACTATGGCCGCATCGTCTCGCCGGCGGCCTTCGACAGGCTCTGCGCCCTCGCGGAGCGCTGCGGCGTGGGGCTTATCGCCGACCGCGAGATCCTGAAAATCGCGCCCGTCATTTTCAGGACCGATCTTGCAAGCCCGGCGCTGGAGGACGAAATCTTCGGGCCGCTGCTCCCCGCCATCCCCTATGACAGCCTCGACGCCGCCCTCGCTTACATCCGCGCCAATCCCAAGCCGCTTGCCTGCTACCTGTTCACGCGGGACAAGGCCGTCGAAAAGCGGGTGCTCCGCGAGCTTTCCTTCGGGGGCGGCTGCATCAATGACGTGGCGCTTCAGGCATCCGGGAGCCATCTCCCCTTCGGCGGCGTGGGCAAAAGCGGCATGGGCCGCTACCACGGCAGGGAGGGCTTCGACCTTTTCAGCAATTTAAAAAGCGTGGTCCACCAGTGGCCCACGCTTGATTTGCCCCTGCGTTACCCGCCCTACGGCAAGGGCAGGCTCGGATGGCTCAGGCGGCTTTTGGGGGGGTAGGCCGCCTGTTCCCCACCCGGTAGGGGCGGATGGCGTTGAGGGAGATGCCGATGGTGGTCATGTTGTGCAGCACGGCCGTGAGCGCCGGGGGCAGCCCGAAGACGATGGCCCCGAGCAGGTAGAGCGAATTGAGCCCGATGCCCAGGCGCGCGTTGGTGTGGATGCGCCTGAGCGCCCGCGTGGAGAGCAGGCGAATCTTCACGAGGTCCCAGAGCGTCGAGTTGGTGAACACCACATTGGCCACGGCCCGGGCGAGGTCCGTGCCGTCGCCCATGGCCACGCCCACCGAGGCAGCCGAGAGCGCGGGCCCGTCATTGATGCCGTCGCCCACCATCATCACGCGGCAGCCCTCCTTTTCCAGCTCCATGACGATTTTGCCCTTGTCCGTGGGCAGCACATGGGCGCGGAATTCCGTGATGCCGAGCTCGGCCGCCACGGTGTGCGCGGTCTTTTCGCCGTCGCCCGTGATCATGAGGATGCGGGAGAAGCCCAGCTCGCGCATGGCGCGGACCACATCCCGTGCCTCGGGCCGCAGAGGGTCCTCGATGGCGATCATGCCCGCGGCCTTGCCGTCGATGGCGAGAAAGAGCACCGAGCGCCCGAGGGCCGTCTCCCTGGCGATGTCCTCAGCAAAGACGGCGAGGTCGATGCCCTCGTCGTGCTCGAGGTAGTGGCGGCTGCCGAGATACATCTCATGCCCGTGGAGGTGCGAGGAAATGCCGTGCGCCACCACATATTTCACCTCGGTGTGCTCCTCCTCGTGGGCGATGCCCGCCTGCGCGGCATGGCTCACGATGGCGCGGGCGATGGGGTGCGGGAAATGCTCCTCGAGGCAGGCCATGATGCCGAGGATGTGGCGGGCGTCCTCCCCCGGCGCCGGGATGACCGCGGCCACCGAGGGCTGCGAGGTGGTGAGCGTGCCTGTCTTGTCAAAGACGAGGGTGTCGGCCTCGCGGATGGCCTCGAGGTAGCGGCCGCCCCGGATGGCGATGCCCTGCTGCGTGCCGAAGCGCATGGCCGTGAGCACGGCGAGCGGCGTGGCGAGCTTGAGCGCGCAGGAATAATCCACCAGGAGCACCGAGGCCGCGCGGTAGATATTGCGGGTGACGAGCCACACCAGGCCCGCCAGCGCGAAGGTGAAGGGCACGGCCTTGTTGGCGAGGCTCGTGTAGCGGGCCTCGATGGCCGATTTTTGCTTTTCCGACTGCTCGATGAAGCTCACCACCTGCTGCAGCCGCGTGCTCTCGCCCACCTGGGTGACGCGGATGACGATGCGGCCTTCCTCCACGATGGTCCCGGCATAGACTGCGCCGCCGTGCGCGCGCCTGACAGGCATGGATTCGCCGGTCATGGCCGCCTGGTTGACCATGGCCTCGCCGCTCTCCACGATGCCGTCCACCGGGATGGAGCTGCCGTCGGCCACGATGATGAGGTCCCCGCGGCGCACCTGCCCGAGGGGCCGCGCCACCTCGTTGCCGTCCGGGAGGAGCACCCAGACCGAATCCACGTCAAGGGTGAGGCTCTCGGTGAGGGAGGCGAGCGCCCGCTGCCGCGTCCAGACCTCAAGGGCGTCGCCCACGGCGAGCAGCATGGTGAGCAGCCCCACGGTGGTGAAGTCGCGCATGAAGAGGGAGACGGTGAGCGCCGAGGCGTCCAGCACGTCCACGTTCAGCCTGCCGCGCACAAGCGACCTCGCGCCCTTGAGCAGGAAGGGCACGGCCGAGAGGGTGCTCACGAGCGCCCTGAGCGGCCAGGGCAGGAAGGGACGCACCACGAAGAAACGCACCACGGCCACCACCGCCCCGGCGGGATTTTCCCCGGTGAGGAGTTTCTCGATTTCTTCCGGGGTGATGGCGTGCGGGGTGGCGTGGCAGGTCTCGCCCGCGATGTGCGCAAGGGCGGCGGCGCGCGCCTCGGCGCTGTCGGCGAAAAAGAGGACGCGCCCGGTACGGTAGTTGACCTCGACGCCGCCAAGGCCGGGCACGGCGGAAAGCCCGTGCGCCAGCAGGAGGGCGGCGCGGGGCGTCAGCGTGGCGCCAACGCGCAGGCGCACCCTGTGGGGGCGGCGCTCGGCTGCGGGGAGGTCGTGGATGATTTCGTACTTCATGGGCGTGCCGTAAGCCCCGCTCCGGGGGGCCACCCCCGGGCGAGCGTCAGGGTTTGCAGGGGGCCGGACTATTTGCCGCCTTCGGCTTCCGCGTTGGAGAGGTTTTTCTGCATCCGGGCCTGGTCCACCTGGTCGCGGGCTTCGGCGGCCATGTCCTCCAGGTCTTCCTTCATGCATTCCACCTTGCTCATCATGGCGTCCTTCATGACCATGCCCTTGCTCATCATGTCCGTCACCCAGGGCTTGACCTGGCCGAAATCCAGCTTGTTCCGGTTGAGGGCGGCAAGGCCCGCGGCCCCGGCAATGGCCCCGCCGAGGAAGGTCAGCAGCAGTTTTGTCCCGTCGCTCATGGTCATTCTCCCGTTTTAAGATTCCCGCCGTCACATGCGCGGCAAAAACAGCTTGGCAAAAAGGATTTTCCGTGTCAAGAAAAACAAAATTCAATTTCATTTTCATCAAGGAGAAAAAGCATGGCCCCCTATCTTGTCCACCGCTCGCGGGAGCGCGCCCGCATCCGGCACGAGGCCCTGGCCGATCCGCAGACCCAGGCACGGGTTTTCGACTTCCTGAAGGGCGAGGGCGGCATCGCGGGCATCAAGCCCGGCAGCGCGTCCTTCCTCCTGCTGCTCGAGCCTTCGGCCGACCTTGACCGGATTTGCGCGGAGCTGGAAGGGGCCTTTCCCGTTTTCCGCGCCGGGGGGGCCCCTGCCGCGGCCGCCGCGCCCGCGAGGAAGCACAACGGGCGCCGCTGCCGCCTGTTGACCATGCTCGGTTTCGGCCTCACCACCGTGGGCCTGGCGGCCACGGGCCTCAAGCACGCGCACGCCGTGGCGGGCGGCATCTTCGCCCTGCTCGCCACGGACCATGTGTGGCACCGCCGCAAGGCCCTGTAGCCACGGGGGCCTGGGCCCAGCTACCGGTATTGCTTGCTCTTGCGGGGCGGCTGGCCGAAAAGGCGCTTGTAGTCGCGGTTGAACTGCTGCGCGCTGCCGTAGCCCACGCGGGCCGCGGCCTGCACGGCCTGCTCGTTTTCCTCGAGGATGAGGCGGCGGGCCTCGTGCAGCCGCAACTGCTTGTAATACTGCATGGGGCTCAGGCCCGTGAGCGTCCTGAAGGAGCGGTAAAGGGTGGATTCGGACATATAGACCGCCCGCGCCAGCTCGGTGAGGCTCACGGGCGCGTCGAGGTGGGCGTGCAGGTAGTCGATGGCCGCGAAGAGCTGCCTGCCGTAGCGGCTGCTGCCGTAAACGGCGTGGAGCACGTCGGCCTGCGGCCCGGCGAGCAGCAGATAGTGGAGGTCGCGCAGGGCGAGCTCCCCGCGCACCGGCACCTGCTCGGGCCTGGCGAGGATGTGCGTGAGCCGCACAAAGGTCTCCATGAGGTCGGGCCCGGCGTCGGCCACGGAAATGCCGGGGGCGTGCGCGTCCCGCCGCTCCTTCCAGCCGAGCTGGAGGATGAGGTCGCCCACGATTTGCCGGTTGATGTGGAAGAACAGGGTGAGCAGCGGCTTTTCCGGGCTGGCCTCGATGATCTGCGAGGAGCTCGGCATGTCCATGCCCACGAGCAGGACCTGGCTTTCTGTGAGCGTGTGCTCCTCGCTGCCGAAAAGCGTCCTCTTGCTGCCCTGCACGAGCAGCGACACGAGCGGCCGGTCGAACCGGTGCTCGGAAATGCCCGCATGGTCGCGCCGGGCCATGAAGACGCCGGGGATGGCCGTGGGGAAAACGCCATCCCGGTCCATGAACCGCATGAGCGCCGTTTTCAGTTGCGCGCCCGCGCGGGCTGTTCTTTCCCTGTCATCCCTGCTCATGGTTCTCTCCGCTTCCTTTGCCGCAGGATAGCACGCCTGCGGCCGCCGGAAGCACCGTGACGAAAATAGGCAACTTTTTGCCGGAAAGCCCTCTTGCCGCGCGCCCTGGCCCCTGCTTATATATGCTGGCGAACTTCCGCGGAAAAGCCCGCGCCCGTGCGGCCCCCGTGCCCGCGCGGCGGCGCGGCTTCCGCCCTGTCTTTCATGCCGAAAACCAAGGTGGTGTTATACGGACAAAGGGGTGATGTACCTTCCTTAAATCCGTCTGGAGCGAAGCGGAAGACGGGGGCTCGTGCCGGAAGAATCCTAAAAAATAAGATTTTTTGCTGCTTGCAAGGAAGATAAAAATTTCCGCAGGGAGTGTACTCAGGTACTCGACCAAGGAAATTTTTCTCTGACGCAGCAAGCAGC
>JAAUYX010000016.1 GCA_014804905.1 Desulfovibrio sp.
ACGAAGGGCTCATACTTGTGCAGGCCGTTGCCCATGCTGGTCATGCGGCCGAAAATCTGGAAGCCGCTCTTCAGCTTGTTGATGCCGGCGCTCATGGCAGCGCGGTCCCAGGGGCCCTGCGGGATGATGACGCCGTCGGGCGTGATGGTGTGCAGGCCGCCGTTATAGTCGAGGGCAGGAATGGCCGCGTTGACGCGCTGCAGAACGTCTTTCGCGATGACGATCTTGTCCTTCTTGAGCTGCTTGTTCTGCATCATCATGGAGCCGGAATAGTCCACGACGAAGTCGAAGCTGTTGATTTTCTTGTTGCAGGTCGGCGTGGCAGCGGCAGCCGCTACGGCGTAGCCCAGAACAAGAACCGCCGCGAGGGCGAGAAAACGGAGCGATTTCATGATGCCTCCCAAAAACGGTTTGTGTGTCGGCCTTGAAGCTGTTTGCCGACAGTTGTCACGATTTGCCCGCCAGTAAGGACCGGCTCGTCGCCCCGCTCGCCTGAACGCGGCAACTGGTTATTGATACTCCCCTTCCGAAAAATCTGCAAGTCATATTCGGCGATTCCGAAAAAGTGGCGGCGAAGGTCGTCCGGGCGACAAAAAGCGGGGGCGCCCGGCCCGCTGGACAGGGCACGGGCCGTGGGGCATACTTTCGGCCATGCACCACGAGGACGGCCCATGCCGGAGCTGACCTTCTCCAAATGGAGCTCCGGGGGCAACACCACCATCTTCTTGCACGATGCGGACGCGCCGCCCGAGAGCCAGGCGGCCTTCGCGCGCGCCGTCCTTGACCCCGATATTCTTGGCGCGGAGCAGGCGGGAGCTGTCTCCCTCTCCGGGCGCAGCCTTCGCATGGCGGGCGGTGAATTTTGCGTCAATGCGAGCCGCGCCTTCGGGGCGCTCATAGCACTCACCTCCCGGGCCGGAGGGGAGCTGTGGCGGGGGGAGATTCATGTCTCCGGCTGGGTGGGGCCTGTCCAGCTCACGGTGCGCGGCGCCGTCCCCCGCTGGCAGGTGGCCGCGCGCCTGACGCTTGCGCCGGAAACCGGGCCGAAAACGCTGCCCTGCCTCCCCGCAGGGGCCCGCCTCGTGCGGCTTCCGGGCATCAGCCATCTCCTGCTGCCGCTTGAGGGCGCCCAATCGCCGCAGGACCTCACCGGGAGCGCGCGGGCTCTCCTCGCGCAGGCGGACCTGCTCGGCGAGGCCGCGGCCGGGGTTATCTGGTGGCGCCCCGAGGGTGCGGGCTACGCCATGACCCCGGTGGTGCATGTGCGCGACGCGGCAACCCTCGTGGCCGAAAACGCCTGCGGCTCCGGGGCGCTGGCCCTGGCGCTGGAGCTCTCGGCGCGTCACGGCCCCGGCGAGTGGCGGCTCACCCAGCCTTCCGGCTCCCTCTTAGAGGTGCGCGTGGGCACACCCGGCGCGGATGGCCGGATAGATGTCCACATCGACGGCCCGGTGACCCTCATCGCCCGCGGGCGCGTCTGGCTGGATGCGGCCGATGCCGAAAACTGAACGCCCCCTGCGCGAGGGCTTCACCACGGGCACGGCGGCCACGGCGGCCGCGCTGGCGGCCCTTGTCCTGCTTCAGGTGGGGAGTGCGCCCCCGTCGGTCAGGACGCCGCTCCCCCCCATCATGGAGGGCAGGCCNCGCGCCTGGCTGGACGTNCCCGTGGCCCTGTGCGCGCCCGGTCCCGCGCCTGAGCTCGCNGNNNAGCCCNNNCCNGNCGGNNTNNCTTGCGCCCANGCGCGCGTGCGCAAGGACGGCGGNGACGACCCGGACGCCACCACNGGCGCGCTCATCACGGCCAGTGTTTTTTTGCGGAAGGATGCGCCGCNGCCGGGCATCCGCNTCGAAGGCGGTCCNGGCGTGGGCCNCATCACCCTGCCGGGGCTTCCGGTGCCCGTGGGCGAGCCCGCCATCAATCCGGGCCCGCAGGCGCAGCTCCGCTTTGCTCTGGAAAACGCGCTNGCCGCCCGCCCGGACGAGGCGCCCTGTGCGCTCACGGTCATTCTCAGCGTGCCCGGTGGCGCGGAACTGGCGCGGCATACCTTAAATCCGCGCCTGGGCATCGTGGGGGGCATCTCCATCCTCGGCACGCAGGGAACGGTGCGCCCCTACAGCCACGCCGCCTGGCGCGCTACGGTGGCGCAGGGCCTTTCCGTGGCGCAGGCCACAGGCTGCCGCACTTTCTGCCTTTCCACCGGGCGGCGCTCGGAAGTGCTGCTCATGCGCCGCTACCCGGACCTTGCGCCCCAGGCTTTCATCCAGGCCGCGGATTTTGCGCGCTTTGCCCTGGCTGCCGCCGGGGAGCTGGNGCCGGACCGGCTNGTNTGGGGCTGCTTTTTCGGCAAACTTGCCAAGCTCGCCCAAGGGCTGGAATATACCCATGCCCGCGAAGCGCCGCTGGACATGGAGGCCCTTGCGGCCCTCTGCGCCGGGGCCGGGGCCGCGTGCGCGCCCGCCATCGCCCGTTGCGTCACGGCCGCGCACGCGCTGGAACTGCTGCTGGAGGANCCGGCAGGCCCGGCGGCCATCGCGGCCGTGGGCGNNAAGGCGCAGGNCACGGCGCGCCGCTTCGCCGGGCGTCCTGTGAGCATCCACCTTTTCCATATCGACGGCAGGGAGTTGCTTGCCCTATGACNCGCCCCTTTCCCCTCCTGCCCCTGAGCCACGAGGCCCCGGCTGCNTCCNCCCCCGCCCCGGAAGATACGGCCGCGCCGCCCACGCCCCCCGAGGCCGACGGCGAATGGCCCCACAAGGGGCAGGCGCGGTCCTCGCTCTTTGTTTTCATCCCCACGACCGCCACGCCCGAGCCCATCACCGTGCTCGGCCTCGATTGCGCGACGCCGCGCCTTGAGGACGCGCTGACGCCCCCTGCACGCCGCCTGCTGGACGATGCCGACGTCATCTGCGGTCCGGTGCGCCTGCTGGACCAGGTGGAGGAAGTCCCCGGCCGCATGGTGCGCCGNATCCCGCTCACGCTGCCGCTCCCCCCGCTGCTGGAGCGGCTCGCGCACCTGCGCTCGGCCGGGGCGCAGGTGGTGGTGCTCTCCGGCGGGGACCCGCTCTTTTTCGGCATCGGCGCCACCATGGCCCGCCAGCTCGGGGCGGACGCCGTGCGCATCCTTCCGGCNGCAAGCTCGCTTCAGGCCGCCTGCGCGCGTCTGGCGCTGCCCTGGCACCGGGTCATCCCCCTCTCGCTCCACGGGCGGGAGGACCTTGCGCCGCTCAATGCAGCCGCGGGNAAGGGCGCGCCCCTNTGCATCCTCACCGANGCGCGNATGACGCCGGATGTCATCGCCCGGCACCTTCTCGACCGCGGCGTGGACTGGTTCACGGCCCATGTGTTCGAGCGCATGGGCGCTCCGGACGAAAGCCGCCGCGACCTCGCCCTCGCCGATGCGGCCGGGGCCCGCTTCGGCAGCCCCTGCGTGCTCGTGCTCGAGCCCACGGACCCGGTGCGACGGCCGCGGCTGGGCATCGGGGATGCGGAACTCGCCGTGGACGGCTGCTTCACGCGCAGGCCCGTGCGCGCCGCAGCTCTCTCCCTGCTCGGCATCGGGCCGCGGCATGTGGTGTGGGACGTGGGCGCGGGCTCGGGCGCGGTGGCGCTGGAGGCTGCGGCACTGGCGCACGAGGGCCGCGTCATCGCCGTGGAGCGGGAGCCGGGCCGGGCCATCGCCATCCAGGAAAATCGCCGCCGTTTCGGCGCGGCCACGGTGGAAGTCTGCCTCGGGCGCGCGCCCGCCTGCCTGCGCGACCTCCCCGAGCCGCAGCGCATCTTCATCGGCGGCGGCCTCTCAGGGCCGGACGGCGAAGCCCTGCTGGCGACCGCCTGCGCCCGCCTTTCACCGGGCGGCCGCCTCGTGGCAAGCTGCGTGCTTCTGGAAAGTTTCCAGCGCTGCCGGGAGGGGCTCAGGCAACGCGGCTGGGCGCTGGAAATCGTGCAGATACAGGCGGCGGAGGCGCGCCCGCTGGGCGCGGACGCGCATCTTGCGGCGCACAACCCGGTCTTTTTGCTGGCGGCGCGCAAGCCCGGCAGGGATGCAGGCTGAGGAGGGGAAAATGCAGGAACAGCAAGGCCCGGAGCCCGGACTCGTGAGCTTTGTGGGCGCCGGGCCCGGCGACCCGGAGCTCTTGACCATCAAGGGCCGCGACGCCATCGCTGAGGCGGACCTCGTGCTCTATGCGGGNTCGCTCGTGCCNCGGGAGGTGGTNGCCTGCGCNCGGGCCGGGGCCACGGTGGTGGATTCCGCGCCGCTCACCCTTGNGGANTGCCATGCCCGTGTGCGCGAGGTGGCGCTGGCCGGGGGCCTTGTGGCCCGCGTCCATACNGGNGACCCCAGCCTGTACGGGGCCTTGCGCGAACAGGCNGCCCTGCTGGACGCGGACGGCATCCCCTGGCGCGTCATCCCCGGTGTGACNGCGGCCTGCGCCGCGGCGGCCGCCGCGGGCGTGAGCTTCAGCATCCCCGGNGTGAGCCAGAGCCTCATCCTTTGCCGCGTGGCCGGGCGCACNCCCGTGCCGGAACGGGAAAGCCTCGCCGCNCTGGCTGCGCANCNNNCGTCNNTGGCCGTCTACCTTTCCGCCGCGCAAGCCNACCGCATGGCGGAGGAGCTGGGCCGGGAGCTGGCGCCCGAAACGCCCGTGCTCTGCGCNCAGCGCGTCGGCTGGCCNGAGCAGCGCCTGGTGTGGACNACNCTGGCGAAGCTCGCGGACTGCGTGGCGCAGAACGGCTTTGACCGCCAGACCATCTTCCTCGTGCTGCCGGGAGAACTCGCGGCCGGGAGCGCCCGCTCGTGCCTCTACGCGCCGGACTTCGGCCACGGCTTCCGCCCGGAAAAAACGAAGGGCCNCCCCGCAAAGGACGGCCCCTGCGCGGGCGAAGATTCCTGAAATTAAGCTGAGTCAGGGCCGGATGGGCGGCGCGTCGCCCCCGGCGGTGAGCAGNGTGCCGATATGGCGGCGGGTGAGGGCCAGTTCCTCGTTGGTAACCGAGGGCATGTCGGCCGGGCGGCTCCCCATGTCGTTGCCCTCCTCCACGATGACGAGCGCCGCGGCGAGCCGCCCCATGACGCAGAAAAAGCGCGCGGGCTGCCAGCCCTTGGCCGCCACCCACTCCGCCGCGTTGGGCGAATAGAGAAAGTCCGCCTTGCCGTCGCGCACCACGGGGTGCGCCTCTTCCTGGCCGGCCCTGGCCCAGGCGCGGAACTCAGGCAAAAGGGCCGCAAAGGCCAGCAATTCCTTTTCCGTCACCGCGGGCTGCCCGGCATAGACATTGGCCGTGGCGGGCGCGGCCTTGGCCGCCTCCCCCTTGGCGGCCGCGCGCGACTTGGCGCCCCTGGCCGCTCCCGAGGTCTTGCCGGAAGCGGCTTTCTGCGCCTTGGCCCTGGGGGCGGGCGCCCTTCCGGCCCCTTCCAGCGCGGCCTCCATCTGCGGCGTCGCGGCCCTGGGCGCACAGGGCAGGCACAAGGTGGCCGCGGCAAAAAGCAGCGCCACGACGGCGAGGGTNGCGCCAGGGCGCNGCCGCAGGGGTGTCACGGTCCTTGGGCTCATGGTNCTCCGCAAGCCCGGCTCAGTAGCGCACGGCGCTGATNTTGCCGAGGCGTTCCATGTTATGGAAGGATTCCACATAGCGGATNGTGCCCGTCTTGCCGCGCATGACCATGGAATGCGTNACCGTGTGCCNNGCGCTGTAGCGNACGCCGTGGAGGAAATCGCCGCCGGAAATGCCCGTGGCCGCGAAGAAGCAGTCGTCGCTNCGCACGAGGTCGTCCACCGTGAGCACCTCGCGCAGGTCGATGCCCGCCTCGGTGATGGCCTCCTTCTCCACATAGGACTGNGGGTCCAGCCGGGCGAGAATCTGGCCGCCCGTGGCCTTGATGGCGCAGGCCGCGAGCACGCCTTCGGGAGTGCCGCCCGTGCCCATCATCATGTCCACTTCCGAGCGCGGGTCCACGGCCATGAGGGCCCCGGCCACGTCGCCGTCGGTATGGAGCTGGATGCGGGCCCCGACTTCCCGTATCTCCTCGATAAGGCGCTGGTGNCGCGGCTTGTCGAGCACAAAGACCACGAGNTCCTGCACGTTCTTGCCGAGCGCGCGGGCCACNTTGGTGCAGTTGTCGCGCACGGGCGCGTCGAGGTCCACCACGTCGCGGGCCTCGGCNGGCACNACGAGTTTCTGCATNTAGTAGCTCGGGCCGGGATTGAACATGCTGCCTTCCGGCGCAACGGCCACCACGGAGATGGCGTTGGGCCGCCCATAGGCGAGGAGATTGGTNCCCTCCACCGGGTCCACGGCCACGTCGAGGCGCGGTCCCGCGCCCTCGCCCACCTTTTCGCCGTTGTAGAGCATGGGCGCGTGGTCCTTTTCGCCCTCGCCGATGATGACCGTGCCGTCGATGTGCAGGCTCCCGAAGCTGACGCGCATGGCGTCCACNGCCGCGCCGTCGCCGGCCTCCTTGTTGCCGCGCCCGAGCCAGCGGGCCGAGGCGAGNGCCGCGGCCTCGGTGATGCGCACGATGTCCAGGGCCAGGTTGCGTTCCGGTGCTTCTGCCATGTGGGTCTCCTCGGCGTGGATGCGCGGGCATGGGGCGGATGCCGCCCGCTCCCCCGAGCATAGCCCACGGGGGGCGGCGCTTCAAGCAAAAAGCCGGGNGCCCCCGGNGGCCGCGGCCGCGTCAGGCTTGACAAAAGGCCGCGCCGGGGCAAAAAANGAGGTCCCCGTCGCGGCGGCCCCGCGCACCTCTCCAGCAGCCCATGCAGCAAAGGAAAGAAGCCATGAAAGTGTATTACGACAAGGATGCGGACTTAAGCGCCCTCAAGGACAAGACCGTGGCCATCATCGGCTACGGCAGCCAGGGCCACGCCCACGCGCAGAACCTGCGCGATTCCGGCGTGAAGGTGGTCATCGGCCAGCGGCCGGGCAGCCCCAACTATGACCTCGCCAAGGAGCACGGCTTCGAGCCCGTGTCCGCCGCCGAGGCCGCCAAGCAGGCGGACCTCATCATGGTGCTNGTGCCCGACGAGGTGCAGGCCAAGGTCTATGAGGAGGACATCAAGCCCAACCTCACCCCCGGCAAGGCCCTCCTCTTCGCGCACGGCTTCAACATCCATTTCAGCCAGATTCGGCCGCCGAAGGATGTGGACGTGTTCCTCATCGCGCCCAAGGGGCCCGGCCACCTCGTGCGCCGCACCTTCACCGAGGGCGGCGGCGTGCCCTGCCTTGTGGCCATCGAGCAGGACGCCACGGGCAAGGCCCTCGAGACCGCGCTCGCCTATGCCAAGGGCATCGGCGGCACGCGCTCCGGCGTCATCGAAACCACCTTCCGCGAAGAGACGGAGACCGACCTCTTCGGCGAGCAGGCCGTGCTCTGCGGCGGCCTTGCCGCGCTCATCCAGGCCGGCTTCGAGACCCTGGTGGAAGCGGGCTACCAGCCGGAAATGGCCTATTTCGAGTGCCTGCACGAGATGAAGCTCATCGTGGACCTTCTCTATGAGGGCGGCCTCGCGCGGATGCGCTATTCCATCAGCAATACCGCCGAATACGGCGACTATGTGTCCGGCCCGCGCCTCATCAACCAGGCCGTGAAGGACGAGATGAAGCGCGTCCTCAAGGACATCCAGAGCGGCAAGTTCGCGCGCGACTTCATCCTCGAGGCCCGCGCCGGCTACCCCATGTTCCTCACCACGCGCAAGAACGAGTCCGAGAAGCAGATCGAGAAGGTCGGCAAGGAACTGCGCGGCATGATGACCTGGCTCAAGAAGGACGGCAAGCAGGACTAGGTTCNCGCCGCCGTTCAGCGCCCAAGCAGTCANAAAGGGAGCCGCAAGGCTCCCTTTTTCGTCGGGGACAGGCGCGNCGCCCTCGGGGCAGCAGCCCNCCTGNCACCAGAGGGCGTTGACTTGGCTCGAGGGGGGACCTACACCAAAATNCCGGGGCGGCCTGGCCTTTCCTGCGCGGGCCTGGGCGACAGGCCCGCGCAGCTTGCTCAGCCATGTGTGAGAAANGCNCTTTTTCGCAGATTGCCGGAGCGTTNTGGAGGATTGTCATGGCACGAGATTCCAAAAANNAGCGTGCCCGCCAATGGGTGAAGGAATTGCTGGCCCATGCGGACATCCGCCTTGACGGCGACCGTCCCTTTGACATCCGCGTGCACGATGAGCGCCTCTTTGACCGCGTGACCGCGGCCGGCACNCTCGGNGCGGGCGAAGCCTACATGGAAGGCTGGTGGGACTGCGAGGCACTGGACCGGATGTTCGCCCGCGCCATCAGCGCCGGCCTCGAAAACAAGGTGAGCCACAATCTCACCACGCTCGCGCTGGCGCTGCGCCACACCCTGTTCAACATGCAGTCCCGCCGCCGCGCGCCCATGGTGGCCCGGCGCCACTACGACTTCGGGAACCAGCTCTTCGAGGCCATGCTGGGCCCCAACATGAACTATTCCTGCGCCTGGTGGTCCGGCCTTGAGGACGTGAAAAAACGCAAGGCCGACGGGCAGGCCGCCCGAAACGGGAACCCCGCGCAGGGCAGCGGCGTCGCGCCCGATACGCTTCCGGCCTGCTACCCGCAACAGCCGGGCGCGCGCCTCGACGAGGCGCAAAACGCCAAGATGGAGCTCATCTGCGAGAAGCTCCAGCTTCAGCCGGGCATGACGGTGCTCGACATCGGCTGCGGCTGGGGGAGCCTTGCGCGCTACATGGCCCGCGAGTATGGCTGCCATGTCACGGGTATCTCCATCTCCCGCAACCAGATAGAATGGGCGAAGCAAAGGGAGGGCGCGGGAGACGGCTCCGTGAGCCCCGGCCGCATCACCTGGGTTCTGGGCGATTACCGCGAATTGCGCGGGGAATTTGACCGCATCGTGTCCGTAGGCATGTTCGAGCATGTGGGCCGCAAGAACTACCGCCGCTATTTCCGCACCGCGCGGGCCCTGCTCAAGCCCGACGGGCTCTTCCTGCTGCACACCATCGGCTCGATTTCGCAGCGGGCCGGCTGCGACCCCTGGATTTCCCGCTACATTTTCCCCAACGGCCAGCTCCCCACACTGGACGCCATCGTGCAGGCCTGCCACGGGCTCTTCGTGCTCGAGGACTGCCACAATATGGGCGCGGACTACGACCCCACGCTCATGGCCTGGCACGAAAGGTTCGAGGCGGGGCTGCGCGCGGGCGCCTTCGACCTCACGGAGGCCGAGGCGCGGATGTTCCGCTATTACCTGCTCAGTTGCGCGGCCGCCTTCCGCTGCCGCGACATAGAACTCTGGCAGATCATCCTGAGCCCCCGCGGCGTGGCGGGCGGCTATGAGGCGGTGCGCTGAGGCGCACGGCTTTCCGACGCGGCGGCGCTCACGCCCATGTGCGGCACGGCCGCCCTCCCGCCGCTACCCGATGTCCTTGAGCTTGCGCGCGGGCACGCCGCCCGCCACCGTGCCGGGCGCCACATCGGAGCGCACCACGGCCCCGGCGGCGATGACCGCACCGGCCCCGATGCGCACGCCCGGCAGCAGGATGGCGCCGGAGCCGATCCACACATCGTCCTCCACCACGATGGGCGCGAGCTCGTGGGTGAGGCGGTCCTCCTTGCGCAGGCCGTGGTTGATGGTCGCCATGAGCACATTGTGGCCCACAAAGACGCCGTCGCCCAAGGTGATGCCGCCCTGGTCCTGGAAGCAGCAGCAGGCGTTGATGAAGACGCGCCTGCCGATGCGGATATTCTTGCCGAAATCCGAATAAAAGGGCGGAAACATGCGGAAGCTCTCGTCGATGGGCCCCCCGGTGAGCCGCGCCATGAGCGCGCGAATCTCGGCCATGGGGCGGTAGCCGTCATTGAGCTCCCCGGTGATGCGCCTGGCCTCGTCCGAATAGTGCTCCATGCACTCATAGGCCTCCGTGCCGACCACGAGGTCCTTCCCGGCGGCGAGGTGGGCGAGCAGTTCCTGCAATGCCATCATGGCGTGGTTTCTCCTTCCCGCGTGACCAGCCAGCAGGCCACGCCGTGCGCCCCTTCCACGAGCATGGGGGGCGCGGCTTCGGCGCAGCGCGGCATGGCCTCCGCGCAGCGCGGTTCAAAGGGGCAGCCGGGCGGCATGGCCGTGAGCGGCGGCACGCTGCCCGGAATGGTGGGCAGGCGGGCCGCGCCGAGGCTGTCCCGGCCGGGGGCCGCGGCCATGAGGCCGCGCGTATAGGGGTGCAAGGGTTGCGCGAAAAGCTCGGCCACCGGGGCGCGCTCCACGAGCATCCCGGCATACATGACGCCCACGGTATCTGCCATGTCGGCCACCACGCCGAGGTCATGGGTGATGAAGAGTACGGCCATGCCCCGCTCCCGGCTGCGGCCGCGGATAAGGCGCAGGATTTGCCCCTGGATGGTGGCGTCGAGGGCGGTGGTGGGCTCGTCCGCGAGCAGAAGCTCCGGCCCGCAGGCGAGCGCCATGGCAATCATCACGCGTTGGCGCATCCCGCCCGAAAGCTGGTGCGGATAATCCTCATACCTGCTTTCCGGCGCAGGGATGCCCACTTCGCTGAACAGGCGCACCACCTCGCGCCGGGCCTCGGCGCGGCCCATGCCGAGGTGCAGCCTGAGCGGCTCGGCCGCCTGCTCGCCCACGCGCAGCACCGGGTTGAGCGAGGTCATGGGCTCCTGGAAGATCATGCCCACGCGGGCCCCCCGGACACGGCGCAGGGCGCGCTCGGACAGGCCCAGCAAATCCTCGCCCTGAAGCAGCACGCGGCCGCCGAGGATGGCGCCCTCGGGCGTGAGCCTGAGCACCGAGCGCGCGGCCAGGCTCTTGCCGCAGCCCGATTCGCCCACAAGGCAGGTGATGGCCCCGGCGGGGACGTCAAGGTCGATGCCGCGCACGGCGGCGAGCAGGCGCCCCTCCGCGAGGAAGTGGACCGAGAGCGCGTCCAGGCGCAGCTGCGGCGCCGCGCCGGCCGCCGCGGCCACGGGCGCCTCCGCGGGTCCTGCCGCCTCCTCAGCGCCTGATCTGGGCATTGCGGTAATTGGCGTAGGCCTCGCGCATGGCGAGATAGGGGTCCACCGCGATGCTCTTGAGGTCCTCATAGGTGGGCAGCACGTCGCCGAGGTCATTGAAGCGGAAGCCCACCTCGAGGCCCGTGGAGAGTTCCCACGGGCGCACATAGAAGAGCGGGTCGGTGAAATAGTCGCCCACGCGGCCGATGGTGTCGCGCAGGGAGCTCGGCCCGATGAAGGGCCAGACCACATAGAAGCCCTGGCCGAAGCCCCAGCGCCCGAGGGTCTGGCCGAAATCCTCGCCGGATTCGTCCACGGGCACAATGGTTTTCTTGCCCTTGGCCACATTGGCGAAGCCCGCGCTCGACATGGTGTTCATCATGAAGCGGCCGAACTCCACCCCGGCCTCGAAAAAGCGGAACTGAAGGAGATTGTTGATGAAGCGCGTGGGAAAGAGCAGGTTGTGGAAGAAATTGTTGATGCCGTTGCGGAAGCATTCGGGCACGAGCCATGTCCAGCCCTGATACGCGGGCTTGGCGATATACATGAAGAAGATGTCGTTGAAATGGAACCAGAAGCGGTTCCAGGGCTCGATGGGGTCCGCGATGCTCGCCACGGGCTCGTCGTCATAGTCGTCGAGGCTGTCCCCGGCCTGGCCGCCCTCCCCCGGCTCCACGGTGATGGCCCCGGGCGGCAGGTTGGCGCCGCCGGCATAAACGACGGAAGGCGCGAAGGGACCCACGCCTGCTACGGTAGACTGCTTCAGCGCAGGGGCCAGCGCCGCCGCCTGGGCCGTAGGGCCGGAGGCTGGGAGAGCGCCCGCGGGCACAAAGACCGGGCGGATGCCAGCCTCGGGCGCCACGGAGGACTCTGGCGCATTGCCCATGCTGACGCCGCCCTCGCCGTCCGCGCGGGCCTGGGCCGGGAGCCACAGGAAGAGCGCCAGCAGGGCGAGGGCCGCCAGCGCGCGCGGTCCGCTCCACATCAGGCCCGTGCCCTCGCGCACGGATAAACTATTGCTCCGCCTGCACTTCATGGGCTTTTTCCAGCACCCGCTCGATGAGCTGGTCGGGCGTGGCACTGTTGAGGATGTCGTGGAACTGGGTGCGGTAGTTCTTCACGAGGCTGATGTTCTCGATGATCACGTCATAGACGCGCCACGAGCCGTCCTTGGGCAACATGCGGTAGTTGACCGGAATCTTCCGGCCGTCCTTCATGGTGATGACGGTGCGCACCTCCACCCGCTTGCCGTCGGGCGAGGCCATTTCCCCCACATAGGCCACGTTCTCGCCGTTATAGCCCGTGACCTTGTTGAGATAGGTATTGAGGAGCAGCTCGGCAAAGGCGTCGCTGAAGCGCTTTTTCTGCTCCGGCGTGAAGGAGCGCCAGCGCGGGCCCACGGTGCGCGAGGAAAATTCGCCGAAATCAAAGGCGTGGTACACCTCGTCCTCGATGCGCTGGCGCAGGGGGCCGCGCGTGGCCGGGTTCACCCAGTCCGGGTTCTTGATTTCGTCGAGCACACGGGTGATGGCGGTTTCCAGCGTCTGGCGGGGGCCCGCGTCGGCGGCCAGCGCCGGCGCGGCGAGGACGAGGGCCGCCAGCAGGAGGAAGCCCGGCGCAAGAGCGCGCCAGGAGGGGAGGGCCCGTCTCATTTCACACCTCCGAAGGCGTATTTGCTGATGAGCGACTCGAGGTCCATGGGCGATTCCGTCTCGGTGATGGTGCCGCCTGGCGCGAGGATGGTCTCCGAGCCGCCGCGGGAGAGGCTCACATATTTGTCGCCGATGAGGCCGCTGGTCTTGATGGAGGCGATGCTGTCGTCGGAGAGTTGCAGGTCATGGTCGAGCCTGAGCTCCACCACGGCCTGGGTGTGCATGGGGTCCGGATCGAGGCGGATGGCCACCACACGGCCCACGGGCACGCCNGCNAGCTCCACGTCCGCNCCGGNGCGCAGNCCCGAGGCNGAATCGAAGCGCGCGGAAAGCTCGAAGCCCTTCTGCGNGAAAAGCTCCATGCGGCCGAGCTTGATGGCGAGNTAGGCCACGCANANAAGNCCCAGGATGACGAAGATGCCCACAGCGGTTTCACGAAAACTGTTCATGCGGCGCAGGTTCTCCATGGAGGACGAAAAGGCGCGGAAAGCCCCATGCTAGCGGGGGGCCCGGCCGGTGTCAATGCAGGCCCGCTCACGAGCGCAGCCATTTCGTAAGCGCCTCGCGCACCTCGGGNTNGGGCGGCTNNNTGAAGGCGCGTTCCTCNGGG
The DNA here is from genome assembly GCA_014804905.1 of Desulfovibrio sp. GTDB lineage: Bacteria > Desulfobacterota > Desulfovibrionia > Desulfovibrionales > Desulfovibrionaceae > Desulfovibrio. The sequence continues at coordinate 13,235 of JAAUYX010000016.1, forward strand.
CCGGCCTCGCGCCGCAAAAACTGGCGCANATAGGCGTCGCCGCTGGCCTCNAGCTCNGCGAGCGTGCCCGCGAACACGGCCGCGCCGTCGCGCAGCACGAGCACATAGTCCGCGATGCGCCTGAGGCTCTCGAGGTCATGGCTCACCACCACGAGGGTCATGTCCGCATACTGCGCGTGCAGGGAAAGGAGCAGGTCGTCCATGCGCGCTGCCGTGATGGGGTCAAGGCCCGAGGTGGGCTCGTCGCAGAGAAGTACGCGCGGCTCGGCGATGATGGCCCGGGCAAGGCCCGCGCGCTTGCGCATCCCGCCGGAAAGCTGGTTGGGATAATAGTCGGCGAACTCCGCGAGGCCCACCATGCCGAGCACACGGAGCGCCGCCTCGCGCAAAAGGCGGCGCGGCAGGCGCAAATGCTCGCTGAGCGGCAGGGCCACGTTCTGCGCCAGGCTGAGCGCGCCCAAAAGCGCTCCGTCCTGAAAGAGCACGCCCATGTGCCGCCGCACGCGCCGGAAGGCCCGCGAATCCAGCCGGAAGAGGTCGTGGCCGCCGATGAGTATCTCGCCTGCGATGGGCCGCGAGAGCCCGATGATATGCCGGAGCAGCGTGGACTTGCCGCAGCCCGAGCCGCCGAGGATGACCGAGACCTTGCCCGCGGGCAAGGTGGCGTTGATGTCCCTGAGCACGGCCATGCGGCCGTAACCCACGGTGAGGTCGTGAAACTCGATGTCCCAGGCGTCCATAGCTTGCGGCCCTTAGAGGAGGAAGGAGGTCAGCACATAGTCNGCCGCGAGGATAAGCACGCAGGAGATGACCACCGCCGAGGTGGTGGCGTTGCCCACGGCCTCGGGGCCCACGCTGTCGCGGCGCAGATGCGCGCAGTAGCCCTGGTGGCAGCAGACCGTGGACACGAGCAGCCCGAACACCAGGGCCTTGATGAAGCCGCCGGAAACGTCGCTCATGGTCACGGCATGGGCAATCTTGTAAAAATAGACGCCCTCGTTGATGCCGAGCATGCACACGCCCGTGAGGTAGCCGCCGAGGATGCCGATGACGTCGAAGATGGCCGTGAGCAGCGGAAAGGAAATGAGCGATGCCAAAAGGCGCGGGCTCACGAGATAGCCCATGGAATTGATGTCCATGACGTCGAGCGCGTCAATCTGGTCGGTGATGCGCATGACGCCGATCTCCGCGGCCATGGAGGAGCCCGCGCGCCCCGTGAGCATGATGGCCGTGAGCACAGGCCCGAGCTCGCGGATGAGGGTCAGGGAGACGGCGGAACCGAGCAGGCCCACGGAGCCGAACTGCACGAGGGTGTAATAGCCCTGAAGCCCCAGCACCATGCCGCAGAAGATGCCGATGAGCAGGATGACGAAGAGCGACTGGTAGCCGATGACATAGATTTGCCGCAAGGTGCGCGGGAAGATGCGCACGCTGGCGAAGATTTGCGCGAGCCCGGCCGCCATGAAGATGGCCATGCCGCCCACGGCGTCCACGCCGCGCAGGGTGGCGCGGCCCACGGCGGCCGCGAGGCGGAAAAATCCGGCAAGGGGGCCCGTCTGGGTGTGTTCCGTCATCGTGGCGCGCTCCCGCGGCGGCCCTTGCCGCCCGCTTTTTCCGTCACCGGGCTTTTTTCCAGCAGGATGGGCCGCCCGAGGCCGAGCCCCGCGAGCGTGCCGCGCACCCGCCGGGCCTCCTCCGCGCTGCCGCGCAGGGAAACGACCACAAGGNGCACCTTGCCGCTCGGGCGCACCTTGGCGCGCAGACCCGCGGCCTCGAGGCGGCCGCGCAGACGCTCCGCATCCACGGGGCCCTTGAAGGCCGCGGCCTGGAAAACATAGTCAAAGCGCGGCTCCGCGGGCTTCACCGGCTGCGCGGGCTTTTTCGCCGCGGGCTGNGAGGCNGTCGCGGCAGGCTGGCGCCCCGGCNGGGACGCCGTTGCCGCTTGAGGATTNGCNCCCTGTGCCGCCGCGCCCTGAGGGGCCTGCTCCGGTGTGATGCCCCAGGCGGCGAGGCCCTCCCCCTGCGGCCTCGTGAAGGGATAGGCAGACGCAGACGGTTGAGCGGCCGGGGCTTCGGCCACAGGTTGCGGAGCCGGAGCGGNACTGGGCGCCTGCGCGACAGCGGGAGCCCCGGCGCCTTCCGGCGTCCCGGTCCCGCCGGGCGCACCCGGCAATTCAGGAGCCGCNTCCGGCGCAACGGGCGCAAGACCCGCTCCCTGCTGCGCTGGCGCAAGCGCCTCCTCGCCGGGGAGCGGCNCCCGCCGGCCAGGCGACTCGCCCTGCGGCAGGATGAGCCCGGCCACGCTTTCCACGCCGCGNCGGGGGTGCTCCCCCCGGCCCACAAGATAGCCCATGAAAAAGGCCCAGCCCACGGCGCAGGCGAGCGCGAGGGCGAGTGCCGTGGTGGCCGCGCCGGAAAGGTCGAGGGTGCGCCGCCCGCTTTTGGCCTTGGCCGCCGCGCCCGTTCCGTCCTGCCTCNNCNNNCGCTCGCGCCGCCCCTGCGGGGNCGCGGCATCCGCGCCCGAAACNAGGTTCTTCTGGAAAATCTTGCGCAGGGGCTGGGCCATGCCGTCCGCCGCTACATGCTTTCCGGCGCGCTCACGCCCAAAAGAAAGAGACCGTTCTTCAGGGTCTGTCCCACGGCCCGGAGCAGGGCGAGGCGCGCCACGGCCCGGGGCCGGTCATCGGGGACGAGGATCTGGTGTTTGGCATAATAGCCGTGGAGCAGGCCCGCAAGCTCCTGCACATAGCGGCTCACGTGGTGCGGCGCGAGGTGGAGGGCCGCCTGGGCCACCATTTCCTCAAAGGCGGCCATCTGCCGCAAGAGGGCCATGTCCTCCGGGGTGTCAAGGGCGGCGAGGGCGGCCTCGTCCACGCGGTCGGGCAGGCTCAGGTCCTGGTCGACCGCCCGGCGCAGAAGCGAGCACACCCGCGCATGGGCGTACTGCACATAATAGACCGGGTTGTCGAGATTGCGCCTGGTGGCGAGCTCAAGGTCGAAGTCCAGCGGGCTGTCGCTCTTGCGCGAGAGAAAGAGGAAGCGCGCCGCGTCCGTGCCCACTTCATCCAGCACTTCCTTGAGGGTCACGAATTCGCCCGCGCGCGTGGACATGCTGACCACCTGGCCGTCGCGCAGCCAGTTGACGAGCTGGATGAGCACCACGTCGAAGCTCGATTCCGGCTCGTGCATGGCCGCGACGGCCGCGCGCATCCGCGGGATATAGCCGTGATGGTCCGCGCCCCAGACATCCACGAGCCAGCGGTGCCCCCGGCGGTACTTGTCGTGGTGGTAGGCGATGTCCGAGGCGAAATAGGTGAGGCTGCCGTCGGACTTGCGCAGCACGCGGTCCTTGTCGTCGCCGAGGCGCGTGGTCGCGAACCAGAGCGCGCCGTCCTTCTCATAGGTGTAGCCGGCTTTTTCCAGCGCCGCGAAGGCCGCGGCCACGGCCCCGGAGTCCACGAGGCTCTTTTCGGAGAAAAAGCGGTTGTGCTCCACGCGAAAGGCCGCAAGGTCCGCCTTGATGCCCGCGAGGATTTGCTTCACGGCGTAGTCGCCGCAGCGCGCCCTGGCCTCGTCCTCGGGGAGCGTGGCGAGTTCCGGCTCCTCCCGGAGCAGGTCGGCCGCGATGTCGCGGATATAGTCGCCTTTGTAGCAGTCGTCCGGGAAGTCGATTTTCTCGCCGAGGGCTTCGCGCAGGCGCAGCCACACCGAAAGCCCAAGCTTCCGCATCTGCAGGCCCGCGTCGTTGAGGTAGTATTCCGTCTCCACGGCGTAGCCCGAGGCCCGGAGCAGCCGCGCCAGGCTGTCGCCCACGGCCGCGCCCCGGCCGTGGCCCACATGGAGCGGCCCCGTGGGATTGGCGGAGACGAATTCCACCAGCACCTCGCGCCCGGCCCCGGCCTTGCTCGTGCCCCAGGCGCCGCCCGCGGCCTCCACCTCCGTCACCACGCGCCGCCAGAAGTCCGGCTTGAAGGTGATGTTGCAAAAGCCCGGGCCCGCCACCTCGATGCTTTCGATGTCCGGGCAGAGCGCCGGCAGGCGTTCGGCCAGCGCCGCCGCAAGCTCGCGCGGGTTGCGCCTGGCCTCTTTGGCGAGCACCAGGGCCGCGTTGGTGGAAAGGTCGCCGTGCTTGGCCTCGCGCGGCGGCTCCACCACGAGTTTTTCCGGCCAGGGGAGGTCCAGTTCCTTCAGCGCCGCGCGAAGGGCGGCGCGCAACGTGTCAGCGGCGCGCATGGCGTGGTCCCGGTGCTTCCCGGTGCGGGAAGGTATTACATGGCATAGTTGAGGATGCCCGTGAGCGAATCGATGAGGTCCACGCGCAGGTTCTCGCTCTGGGCGGCGATGCCCGCCATGGACGGCCCCACCATCTTGCCGAGCACAGCCCGCGGGCTGATTTCCATCCACCAGCGCACGCCCGCAAGATAGAGGTTGCGGATAAGGTCCACCCAGAAAACGGGCGTGACCATCTGCCGAAGCAGGCTTTTCTTGGCGCTTTCGCCGTCGTGGACGGGCTTGCCGTCCACATTGCAGTAGACAGGAAAGCGCGGCGTGTGCCAGTCGGCCTTTTCCAGCAGGGGCGCAAGCTCCCTGTTGGCCTCGGCCATCATGGGGCTGTGGAAGGCNCCGCTCACCTTGAGCTCCACGCCGCGGCCCTTGCGCTCCTTNGCCTTTTGCACGGCGAGCGCCACTGCCTCGCGCGCGCCGCTCACCACCGTCTGCTGCGGGGTGTTGCGGTTGGCCGCCACGAGGAGCGCGCCGCTCTCNGCCGCGGCCTGTGCCACGATNTCCTCAACCGCGTCCATGTCCAGCTTGACGATGGCGGCCATGGCNCCCTTGCCTTCCGGGTCCGCCTCGGCCATGAGGCGGCCGCGCAGGGAGGTGATTTCCAGCACGTCGCGCGGCGAAAGCACGCCCGCGGCGGCAAGCGCGCTGTATTCCCCGAGGCTGTGCCCGGCCGCGGCGAAGGGNTTGAAAGAGGGCCCGAGGCGCCCGGCGAGCGCCTGCCAGAGGTTGACGTTGGCCACGGTGAGCGCGGGCTGGAGGGCGCGGGTGTCGCTCATGGCGGCCTCGTCCCCCTCCCAGTAGATTTCGCGCAGGGGAAGGCCGCTTACGCGCTCGGCCTCCTTCCAGTAGTTCATGGCNTCGGCCGAGGCTTCGGCGAGGTCGCGGCCCATGCCCGCCACCTGCGAGCCCTGGCCCGCGAAAATCAGCGCCGGGCGGCCGCAATCGGGCGCGGCCACCTGCGCGGCCTCTCCGGCCTGTGCGTTGGCGTGTGTCATACGAGCTCCGAAAAAAATGCGGCAACGCCGCAGTCTACGCGCTTTTTCTACGCCATCGGGGCGGGGCTTGCAAGCGCTCTCTCACCGGGCTATCACAGGCCGGGACCGNTGGCCGCCCCAAAGCCCGGTAGCGGAAGCCCGGCAGCCCGTCCCGGAGGCCACATGGCGCAAAGCCGCGCCCCTAAGAACAGCGCCCCGCGCGAGAGACACGCGCCGCTCACGCGGGAGGCCGCGGAACGTCTGCTNCCGNCCGGCCTTGAGGTGGCCGCGCCCCTGCTCGAGGCCCTTCCCGGCCGTCTTGAGCGCTACCTCCAAATGCTCCTCGCCTGGAACCGGGCCATCAACCTCACGGGCGGNCGCAACCGCGCCGACATCCTCGNCCGCCTCATCCCGGACAGTTTCGAGCTCGCGGCCTTCCTCGAGAGCGCGCCGCTGGCGCAAGTCCCGGCCNNGACNNNCGCCCCGCGCGTGTGGGACCTCGGGGCCGGGGCNGGCCTTCCCGGCATCCCNCTGCGCATGGTCTGGGANNGGGGCGACTATACGCTCGTTGAGCCGCGGGAGAAGCGCGCCCTCTTTCTCGCCAACGCGCTGGCACAGCTNGACCTTCCCCGCACCACGGTTTTCCGGGGCACGGCCGAGGCCCTNTTCGCGCGAAAGCCGCANGGGGCGGACATCATCCTCTCCCGCGCCTTCATGCCNTGGGAAAAACTGCTCCCCTTCTGNNNGCCNGGGCTCGCGCCGGGGGGNNTCCTCATCATCTTCGCTTCGGAAGCCNGCGCGGACATCCCCGCGCCGTGGCGACTCCTCGCCGAAANGGCCTACAGCGTGGGCNNNANCCGGCGCTGGTTCTGGGCGCTNCANNACAGGGAGGGCGTCCGTGCCTGAAGCGGCCGCGCAAGCCNGGCACGGGGGGCCGCGCGCCCTGCGTCACTGGGCGGGGGGCCTTGCCTGCTTCCTCCTCACCGTGGGCCTGGCCTTCGGCCTCAGAATGCTGGAATGGCCCTCCTGGCAGAACCCNGAATACCGCCTCGGCGGGGAGATGCTCCTCGCCACGCACGACGCCTATCACTGGGTGGCCGGGGCCGTGGGCTTCGGCCTCGCCGTGGACCATCCCATGGCCGAGATGCTGCGCCTCATGGCCGCCCTCACCGGGACCACGCCCGCGGCCGTGGCCTTCTGGTTCCCGGCGGTTCTGGCGAGCCTTGTGGCCGGCATCGTCTTTCTCTGGGCCTGGGCCCTCGGAAGCCGGGAGGCCGGGGTGGCCGCGGGCCTCGTGGCGAGCATGGCGCCGGGCTTTCTCGCGCGCACCCTGCTCGGCTACTACGATACGGACCTCGTGACCCTGTTCTTCCCCCTGCTCATGACCCTGGCCCCGGCATGCTGGGCCATGCGCTACATGCTCTTGCCGCAGATGGTGCTCGCCAGATTGCGCCAGCCCGGAGCCGGACTTTGGGCGCGCCTGCGCCGCAAGCCGCCGGATGCGGCGATGGGCAGCCCGGCCCAGCCCGTAGCCGCCGCGTCACTCCCGGACGCCCTCCGCCCCGGCGACCCGCTGCGGCCGCTCTGGACCATCCTGCTCGGCCTCTCCGGCCTGCTCTCGTGGTGGGCGCAGGAATGGCATTCGGTCTTTCCCTATCTTTTGCGCTACAATGTGGCCCTGCTCGGCGTCATGGCGCTCATCCTGGGGCCCCGGGGGCGCCGCGGCCCGCTCTTTCTCGGGGCGCTCGCCTATGCGCTGCCCGCACTCGGGGGCCTCGCGGGCTGCGTCTTTGACCTGGTACTCCTCGCCGCGCACGCGCCCGGCGCCTCCGGCGGCGAGGGCCGGGGGCTCAGGCGCTTCCTCCTCGAGCCGCGCGTGCTCGCCGTGCTCTGGGTCGTCGTGGGCCTGCTCCTCCTGCGCGGGGAAATCCTCACCACGCTCATCATCCACGCCAACGCCTACCTCAAGCACAGCGGCGACGCGCGCGGGGCCGGCGCCGCGGCGCTCGTCTATCCTTCCGTGGCGCAGTCCATCATCGAGGTGCAGGACCTCGGCTTCGCCGCGCTCTTCCCCTATTTCCACCCCTGGATGGAAGCGGCCGTGGCCGGGCTCGCGGGCTTCGTGCTGCTCATTTTCCGGCGGCCGGGCACGCTGTTCCTGTTGCCGCTCTTTGTGCTCGCCCTTCTGAGCACGCGCCTCGGCGGCCGCATGGTCATGTTCGGCGCGCCCGTGGTGGCCCTCGGCCTCACCGTGCCGCTGGCCTGGCTCGTGCGGCGGCTGGTCCCCCGGAGGCTCAGAGGCGCGGCCGCCTCGTGGCTCGCCGCCTTCATCGCCGTGGCGCTCTTCGTGGCGCCCTTCGCCCACATGGTCCCGGCGCTCTCGCAGGGACCCATCATCAACCGCCGCCACGCCGCCGCGCTGGCGCAGGCGCGCGACATCACCCCGAAAGACGCCCGCCTCTGGCTCTGGTGGGACTGGGGCTATGCGGCCCACTATTTCGCGAGGCGGCAGACCATCGCCGACGGCGCGCAGCACGCCGGACCTTCCCTCTATCTTCCGGCGGCCGTCTTTGCCACGGACAATCCCCGCTTCGCCCGCCAGATCATCCGCGAGACCTCGCGCTTCGGCAACGAGCCGGGCGCGCTCTTCGCCGGGCTCGATTCCGCGGGGGCGCAGGCCCTTGTGGACAGGCTGCGCTCCCCCGCCACGCCGCTGGTGGCCGGGCGCGGACGGCAGTTCATCGTGGCGAGCTTCGAGATGCTCCGGCTCGGC
>JAAUYX010000017.1 GCA_014804905.1 Desulfovibrio sp.
CATTTCGTGCGGATGCGCCCGCAGGAGGACGCGGTGCGCGTCATCGGCGTCTGGCCGCTCGCCGAGGGGCAGGCGCTCCCGCGCTCCACATCCGACATCGGCGCGCCGCTCTCCCACGCCACGCCGGGCATGAAGGAGAAGCCCGTGCAGGTGGAGGACATTTCCGCCTCCGGCCTCGCCCTGCGCTTCCCCGGCAAGGAAAGCCCGGCGCTTGCCGCCATCGGCAAGGGCTCGCATGTGCTCTGCCTCGTGGTCTATGTGCTCGACTGCGCCAAGGACAAGACCACGGCCTTCTGGTGCACGGGTGAGGTGGTCAACGAGCGCAAAGGCCAGGGCGAGCCGCCGGCGCGCATCCTCGGCGTGGAATTTACCAACTGGGCCGTGCTTGAACCCGGGGGCACGGAAATCCACTGGTCGCACAGCTCGCCCTCGCGCGGCGTCAAGCCCATCCTGCAATGGGTTGAGCAGATGGACAGGAAGCGCGGCCGCAAGAAGTAGCCCGCGCGGCGCTGGCCTCTCCCCTGCGGGCCCGCGCGCCGTTTCATGGATACGACGGAGGCAGTTTTGGACGGAGGAAGCGAAGGTCATAGTACCATCTGGTCGCGCCTGGGGCGCCTCTTCGGGCACGACAGCGAAGAATCTCTGGAAAAGGCCATCCTTGAGGCCCGCGCCGAAGGCGAGGTGGAGCCGGACGAGGAATCCATGCTCCTCGGCATCCTGCGCTTCAACGACCTTCAGGTGCAGGACACCATGATTCCGCGCACGGACATCGACTGCGTGCCCGTGGAGATGCCGCTCCCCGAGGTGGCGCGCGTCATCGTGGAGTCGGGCCATTCACGCATCCCCGTGTTCCGCGACACCCGCGACAACATGATCGGCATCCTCCACGCCAAGGATGTGCTGAGCTGCCTCATCGACAGCGACACGCCGCCCCCGCCCGTGAGCGAGGTCATGCGCGAGCCTTTCTTCGTGCCCGAGACCAAGTCCATCCGCACCCTCCTGCAGGAATTTCGGGCGCGCAAGCTGCATATCGCCATCGCCCTCGACGAGTACGGCGGAACCAGCGGCCTCATCACCATCGAGGACGTGCTCGAGGAAATCGTGGGCGACATCGAGGACGAGCACGACGCCCCGCGCGAGCAGGACATCCGCTCCGTGGGGAATCGCGTTTACGAGCTCACGGGCCGCGCCCTGCTGGAAGATTTGGAGGAGCTCGGCGTCAACATCACCTCGGACGAGGTGGACACCATCGGCGGCTACCTGAGCATGATGGCCGGCCATGTGCCCGGCGAGGGCGAATCCTTCACGCTCCACGGCTGGACCTTCACCGTCATCGACGCGGACATGAAGCTCATCCGCCTTCTGCGCATGGAGCCCGCCGCCGATGCCGCGGCCATCCCCGTGGAAGAGCTGTGATTTCGCTGGGGGCGGCGTGAACGTGGCAGCGGCCCGCCCCGCGGCGCCCTGGGGCCTTGCGGCCATTCTCGGCCTCTGGCTCGGCTTTCCCAATGATGTCGTGAGCGCGCCGCCGCTCGTGCTGCTCTGGCCGCTTTCGCTCGCGGCGCTGGGGCTCGGCGCGCCCTCGGCGGGGGCGGCCCTGCGCCGGGGCTGGCTCGCGAGCCTGCTCGGGGCCACGGCAGCGCTCTACTGGCTCTCGCTTCCCGTGCATGACGTGGGCGGCCTCCCCTGGGTGCTGGCCGTGCCTTGCGCGGTCTTTATCTCCGCGCTGGTCACCTTTCAGGGCGGCCTTTTCTGCGCCGCGGCCCGGCTCGGGCGCGGGCTTTCCCCGTGGCGGCTGGCCCTCGGACTCGCGCTTTTCTGGTATCTGCTCGAATATGCGGGGGCCGTGCTCATCGGCTTTCCGTGGCTTTCGCTTTCCGGGGCGCTCGCCGTGTGGCCCCTGCTCGTGCAGGCGGCGGACACGCTGGGCGCCTATGCCACGGGCGGCCTCTGGCTCTGGGGCGCCCTGCTCGCGCTCTTCGCCTTCCCCGGCCTCGCTGGCCTTGCGGGCGCGGGCAACCAGATTTTCCGGCCTCGCCGCCTCGCTTGGGGCGCCCTCGTCATCGCGCTCACCCTGGCCTACGGCCTCTGGCGGCTCACCGCCACGCCGCTGGAAATTTCGCCCCAGGGGCCGGAGAGCGTGGCCGTGCTCTTTGTGGAAGGCAATGTGGACCAGGGCCAGAAATGGCTCCCGGCCATGCAGGCCGAGACCGTGGACCTCTATTGCGACCTCACGGAGCAGGGCCTGACGGAACTCCGGCGGGACGGCGCCCTCGCCTCCGGCGAGCGGCCGCTCGTCATCTGGCCGGAGACGGCGCTGCCCTTCTTTTTCCAGACGCACCGGCTCTCGGCCCGCGTGCTCGAGCTCGTGCGCGGGGAGGACGTGCCCCTGCTCTTCGGCGCGCCCGGCGTGGAGCGCCCGGCCGGGGGCGGCGAGCCGCTCATCTTCAACCGCGCCTTTCTCCTCGAGCCGGACGGCCGCCTCGCAGGCTTCTACGACAAGGAGCATCTCGTGCCCTTCGGGGAGTATTCCCCCTCGTGGCTCAACTGGCCCTTTCTCGAGGCCCTTTTGCAGGGCGTGGGCGTCTATACCGAGGGCACGGCCACAGCGCCCCTCACCTATGGCAATCTTGCCCTCGGGGTGCTCATCTGCTATGAAGGCATCTTCCCGTGGCTCGCCCAGGCGCGGGTCACGGACGGGGCCAATATCCTCGCGGACATCAGCAATGACGGCTGGTTCCGCGGCACCCCGGCCTCGCGCCAGCACCTCGCCCTCACCGTCCTGCGCGCCCTCGAGCAGGAGCGCTGGCTCCTCAGGGGCACCAATACCGGCATTTCGGCGGTGGTGGACACGCGCGGCCGGCTCACGGCGAGCGGCCCGCAATTCCGCGCGGGCACGCTGGCGGCGCGGGCGCGCCTTTGCCACGGCGTGAGCCGCTATCATCTGCTCGCCCCCTGGCTGCCGCTCATGGCGGCCGTGGCGCTGTGCGGCGTCGCGTTCTTGCGGCCGCGCCCGGCACGGGCACACCTGTCTTAAGGAGAAACCATGCTCCAGCTCAGCGATCTGCGCGCGGCCTCCGGGCCGCTGACCCAGCGATTCACCAGCCTTTGGGGGCGGCTTTGACGCGGCGAGCGACGAAAAGCGCCTCGCCGACATCGAGGCCGAGCTCGCCCGCCCCGGCGCGTGGGACAAGCCCGAGGCCCTGACACCCCTCCTGCAGGAAAAGCGCCGCCTCGAGGACGAGGTGGCCCGCCTCTCCGCGCTGAAAAAAGCCCATGACGACATGGAGGAATGGCTCCTCCTCGCGGCGGAAAGCGGCGAGGCCGGGGACGCCGAAGCCCAGGAGGCGCTCGAGTCCCTCGCCCAGGCCCAGGCCGAGCTCGCCAGCCGCCTCGATGAGACCGAGCTCGTCATGCTGCTTTCCGCCGAGGAGGACGGCCAGGACGCCATCCTCGAGATACATCCCGGCGCGGGCGGCACGGAATCGCAGGACTGGGCGGAAATGCTCCTGCGCCAGTACACGCGCTGGGCGGCGCGGCGCGGCTTCGCCGTGGAGGAGCTGGACTATCTCCCCGGCGACGAGGCGGGCATCAAGAGCGTGACCCTGCGCCTTTCCGGGCCGCACGCCTACGGCTTTCTCAAGAGCGAGCGCGGCATCCACCGCCTCATCCGCATCTCGCCCTTCGACGCTTCCGGGCGCAGGCACACCTCCTTCGCCTCGGTGGACGTGATGCCGGACGCGGGCGACGACATCGAGCTCGACATCAAGGAATCGGACCTGCGCTTCGACATTTTCCGCTCCAGCGGTCCGGGCGGCCAGAGCGTCAACACCACGAGCTCGGCCGTGCGCGTGACGCACCTTCCCACGGGCATCTCCGCCCAGTGCCAGAACGAGAAATCGCAGCACCACAACAAGGAATCGGCCCTGCGCGTGCTCAAGGCCCGGCTCTACAACATGGAACTGCAAAAACGTGACGCCGAGCGCCAGGCCCAGTACGCGGGCAAGGACGCCATCGCCTTCGGCAGCCAGATACGCACCTACACGCTCCAGCCCTACCGCCTCGTGAAGGACCACCGCACGGGCACCGAAGCCGGAGACGTGGACGCGGTGCTCGACGGGCGCATCGACCAGTTCCAGCACGACTACCTTCTCTACCGCCATGAACAGGAACACCACTGATCCGCACGCGCTCGCCCGCGAGCTCGGGGATTTGCGCGGCAGCCTCTCCGGCCACGCCGCGCCGGACAGCCCGGATGCCACGGACGGCCCGGCGGCCCTCCCCCTGCCCGAGGGCGGGGCCGACGCGCCCGACGCCCGCATTGTGGCGCGCGTGGTACGCGGCTTTTCGCACGAGGGCTGGCAGGAATTTTGCCGCGCCTATCCGCTCAGCCAATGGTATGCCCTGCCCGTGCCCGACGAGGTGGCGACAGGGGTGCGCGTGGCCGACCTTCGCGCCGACCCGTCCTGCGCCACGCGGCCGGGGCCGGGTGACGTGCTCCTCGGCGCCCTCGGGAGCACCATGTTCGCGGCCCAGCTGGAGCGCGAACTTCTGCGCCTTTCGCGCCACGGCGGCGGCCTGAGCCTTGTGGCCGCGGCGCTGGCCGAGCGGCGCAGGCTCGCCACGGCGCTCGGCGACGGCACCGTGGCCCGGCTCGAGCGCATCCTCGGCGAGACACTGCAGGGGCTGCTCGAGGCCTGCGACAGCCTGGGCTCGGCTGCGCCGGGCCGCTATATCCTCCTTTTGCCGGGCATGGGCCAGCTCAGGACGCGCCGCTTTGCCGAGGCCGTGCAGACGGCCTTTGCCGAGGCCGCGCGGCCCTTCTTCCCCACCGGGGGCATCACCGCCGGGAGCGGCGCCAGTTGCGCGCTCGGCGTCGTCCATGTGGGGCAGGAACGCGCGCCGCGCGGGCCCGACCTTTTGCGCCGCGCCGGGGAGGCGCTGGACGCGGCCCTCGCGCAGGACGAGGGCTATATCCATCAGGAAACTTCCGGGAGCCACGGCTCCACCCTGGTCCAGTCCGGGGAAAAACGCTTTCTCTTTTTCGGCGGAGAACCCAAATGAACAGCACCTTGAGCGTTGCCGTGCTCAGCGGCAAGGGCGGCGTCGGCAAGACCAACCTCACCCTCAACCTCGCCTGGGCGCTGCATGAGCAGGGCTTCAAGGCGCTGCTCATGGATTGCGACATGGGCCTCGCCAATCTGGACGTGCTGCTCGGCATCACGCCCGAGGGCAATTTGCAGGACGCCCTCATGGGCGGCCGCAACCTTTCCGAGGTGCTACACCCCATCGCCAAAGGCTTCGACGTGCTGCCCGCGGCCTCGGGCGTGCCCGAGCTCAACGACCTTTCGCCGGATTTGCGCGCGGGCCTGCTGGAGCGGCTGGAGCCCATGCTCGGGGCCTACGACTATGTGTTCATGGACCTCGGCGCGGGCATTTCCGAGACAGTGCAGGCCTTCGCGGCGCTCGCCGCCGTGCGCCTCGTGGTCATCACGCCCGAGCCCACGTCCCTCACGGACAGCTATGCGCTCATCAAGGTGCTCAACGCCCGCTACGGCCTGCGCGACTACATGGTGGTGGTGAACCAGGCCACTTCCGCCAAGGAGGCCCAGGCCACCTTCGACAAGCTCAAGGGCGCGTGCAGCCACTTCCTCCAGATCGAGCCCGTCTTGCTCGGCCATGTGCGCATGGACAAGAAGCTCCCCGAGGCCGTGTGCCGGCAGCAGCCGCTTCTGGCCTACGCGCCCGGCTCCCCGGCTGCGCAGGACATCCAGAACCTCGCCACGCGCCTCCAGCGGGTGCGCCTCTCCATGCTCGACTGGCTGGGAAGGCGCGGCATCCTCCAGACGCAGAACTGAGCGGGCCACGCAGCCGCAAGGACGCACGACCGCGCGGGGGTTTCGCCTCTGCGCGGTTTTCGCTTAATCCCTGCTGCCCGCGCGGCCAGCTTCCCGCGCCATTTCCTCCTGCACGAAGCCCCGGAACACCTCCGCCGCCGGGGAGAACACGCGCCCCTTTTTCCAGGCGAGCGCCAGGCTCACCCCGAGCGCGGGCCGGAAAGGCCGGAAGATGAGGCCGCTCCCTTCCGAGGCGTCCACGATGCCGTCGATGCACACCGCGGCCCCCACACCTTCGCGCACCAAAAGGGACGCATTGTAGAGCAGGGTATAGGTGGCCACGATGTCGAGGGCCGCGGTCGCCGCGCCCAGCCAGCCGCCGAGCTCGTTGTCCGCCATGGCCTGCGCCGAGCAGATGAGGGGAAGACCGCGCAGCATGTCCGCGGTGATGGCCGGGGCAGCGGCCAGCGGATGGTCGCGCCTGAGCAGAAGGCCCCAGCCATCCCTGAGCGGCATGGCCACGCAGGCAAAATTTTCAAGGCTGGCCGCGCCCACGAAGATGCCGAAATCGGCGAGGCCCTTTTCCAGCCGCTCGGAAACGGCCTCGGCGTTGCCGCTGAAAATGTGGAAGCGGATGTCCGGATGCCTCGCGCGGCAGTTGCCCACGGCGCGCGCGATGAGCCGCATGGCCCGTGTCTCGCCGCCGGCGATGGCGACCTCGCCCCTGATTTCCGCCCCGGCGGCGAGGCTTGTTTTCGTGCGCTCGGTAAGCTCCAGGATTTCCGCGGCCCGCTCCGCGAGGTACTTGCCCGCCTCGGTGAGGCTGGTGCGCCTTTTTCCGCGCACGAGGAGAGGCACACCCGCCTCGTCCTCCAGCTCCCGCATCTGGCGCGAGAGCGTGGGCTGCGTGAGGTTGAGGGCCGCCGCGGCGGCCGTGAAGCTGCCGCGCCGCGCGAGCTCGAGAAAATAGCGCAGGGAGCGCAATTCCATGGCGGATGCCTCTTTTTATCATGCCTGAAAGGCATGGTATATGATAAATACAAAGTATTGGCAATAAATTTGGCCGCGCGCTAGCGTTCTCCACGGAAAAGCCCTCAACCCCTCCCCCGGAGCACGCCCATGAAAATCCTTCCCCGCCTCCTCGGCTCTCTTGCGGCCGCCCTCGCCCTCACCCTCCCCGCCGCGTCGCAGGCGGCCACGGCCCCGGCCATCCCCGCGGACGCGGACAATTTTTACAAAAGCGACAAGCTCGTGATGGAAAAGGTCACCTTTCCCAATCTCTACAAGATGGAGATGGCGGGCGACCTCTTCCTGCCCAAGGACCTCGACAAAAGCAAAAAATACCCGGCCATCATCGTGGGCCATCCCATGGGCGCGGTGAAGGAGCAAAGCGCCGTGCTCTACGCGCAGAAGCTCGCCGAGCAGGGCTTCGTGACTCTCGCCATGGACCTCGCCTTCTGGGGCGCGAGCCAGGGCCAGCCGCGCAACGCCGTCTCGCCGGACATGTATGCCGAAACCTTCAGCGCGGCCGTGGATTTTCTCGACACGCTCCCCTATGTGGACAGGGAGCGCATAGGCATTCTCGGCATCTGCGGCAGCGGCAGCTTCGCCATCAGCGCCGCCAAGATCGACCCCAGGCTCAAGGCCCTCGCCACGGTAAGCATGTACGACATGGGCGAGGCCAACCGCAGCGGCCTCAAGCACGCGCAAAGCGTGGAGCAGCGCAAGAAGATTCTTGAAGCCGCGGCGCGCCAGCGGGACGTGGAATTCGCCGGGGGCGAGCCCGTCTATACCAGCGGCACGGTGCATAGGCTCACGCCCGAATCCACGCCCATCGAAAGGGAATTTTACGATTTTTACCGCACCCCGCGCGGGGAAGTGACCCCTCCCGGCATGACGGACAGGACGACCACGCACCCCACGCTCACGAGCAACGTGAAGTTCATGAACTTCTATCCCTTCAATGACATCGAGACCATTTCGCCGCGGCCCATGCTCTTCATCACGGGCGAAAAGGCCCACTCGCGCGAGTTCAGCGAGGACGCCTTCCGGCGCGCGGCCGAGCCCAAGGAACTGGTCGTGGTTCCCGGCGCGGGCCATGTGGACCTCTATGACCGCACGGGCCTCATCCCCTTTGCCAAGCTCACGGAATTTTTCCGGACCAGCCTGAAGTGAACGGGGAGAGCGCCATGAAAAAGGTTCTTGTGATTTCCGCGAGCCTCAGGCCTGTGAGCAATTCCGATATGCTCGCCGACGCCTTTGCCGAAGGCNNCGCCGAAGCCGGNCACGNGGTGGAGAAAGTCAGNCTGCGCGGCANNAANATCGGCTTNTGCANCGGCTGNCTNGCCTGCCAGAAGACGCAGCGNTGCGTCATCCNCGACGACGCGCCGGAAATTGTCCAGAAAATGAAGGAAAGCGATACTGTGGTCTTCGCCACGCCTGTGTATTATTACGAGCTCGCGGGCCAGCTCAAGACCCTGCTGGACCGCGCTAACCCGCTCTTTCCCGGCGAATACGCCTTCCGGGACATCTATCTGCTCGCCAGCGCGGCCGAGGATGACGGGCACGCCGTCGATGGCGCGCTCCACGGCCTTGAAGGCTGGGTGCGCTGTTTTGACAAATGCCGTATCGCGGGTGTGCTGCGCGGCGTGGGCGTCACCGCGCCCGGCGAGATGCGAGCAAAGCCCGGCCTGCTCGAAGCCGCGCGGCGCATGGGCGCGAGCGCGTAAGGAGGACTGCGCCATGAAACGACTCCTCCCCTGCCTCCTGTTCGCCCTGCTTGCGGGCGCGCTCCCACTGGATGCGGACGCCGCTTCCGGGCCCGCCGTGCCCCCGGCGGAGGCCGCCGTCCCCGCGGAAACNGCGCAAGCCTGGTTCACGGTTTCGCCGAAAAACGACATCCTCGAGGGGGCCATTTTTGACGCCAAGGGCAATCTGCTCTTTTGTGACGTGAGCCGCCGCGGCGTGCTCNCGCTCACGCCGGAGAAGCAGCTCACGACCCTGCTCGAAGTGCCNGGCATNGGCGTNGGCGGCCTCNCCCTGCACNAGGACGGNCGNCTTTTCATGGCCGCGCTGGACCTCNCGNNCAAGGCCGGNGCCATCCTCGCCTGGTCGCCCGNAAGCGGNAAAATNGAGACCATCGTCCCGGTGGAGGCTGGCTACTGGCCCAATGACGTGGTGGCCGCGCCCGACGGCGGCCTCTATTTTTCCGATTTCCGGGGCAGCGCCACCGAGCCCGCGGGCGGCGTGTATTACGTCTCGCCGGATTTCAAAAGCGTCACCCCGGTCATTCCGCGCCTCGCGCAGGCCAACGGCGTGGCCCTCTCCCCGGACGGCAGGACCCTCTGGGCCACGGAATTCGCCGCCAACCGCCTGCACCGGGCTGAGCTTATGGACGCGACCACCGTNTCGCCCATCGGTTCGGCCGTGCCCTACCACTTCACCGGNGCCGCGCCGGACTCCATGCGCGTGGACAGCGAGGGGAATGTCTATGTGGCGCTCTANGGNCAGGGCCGCGTGCTCTGTTTCGACAAAAACGGCATCCCGCTCAGGCAGATAGTTCTCCCCGGGCGCGAGGCCGGNCACAACCTGCTCTCCACGAGCCTCGCCATCGACCCGGCAAAGCCCGAGCTCTTCATCGTCACGAGCAATGCAGCGGAGGACCAGCCGGCCAGCATTTTCCGGGCGGGTGCTCNCGCCCCTGGGCAGCCTCCGGCCGCNCAATCCCGCAAAAANTAAGGAGCAAACCATGCTTTACCGCACACTGGGCAAGACAGGNGAAAAGGTTTCCGTGCTGGGCTACGGCTGTATGCGCCTGCCCACCGTGGGNNNCGACTACAGCAAGGTGGACGACGCCGNGGCCCTGAAGCTCGTCAGCTACGCCGTGGANCACGGCGTCAACTACATCGACACGAGCTGGCCCTACCACAGCGCGGACCCTCTCAAGGAAGGCACGAGCGANCCCTTNGTGGGCAAGGCGCTGCAGCAGGTGGGCCGCGACAAGGTGTTCGTGGCNACCAAGCTNCCCATCTGGGCNGTGAACAGCCGCGAGGACATGGACAAGTTCCTCGACGCGCAGCTCANAAGCCTGCAAACCGACCATATCGACTTCTACCTTGTCCACAACATCATGGANCTCACNTGGTACAATGTGGTGCGCCACGGCCTCGCGGACTTTCTCGACAAGGCGAAGCAGAGCGGCAAGGTGCGCCATATCGGCTTTTCCTACCACGACACCCCGGCGCTGCTGGAAAAGGTGCTGGGCTATTATGATTTTGAATTCCACCAGAATATCGTCAACTACCGCGACACNAATTTCCAGGCCGGGATGCCGGGTGTGCGCCGCTCGCACAGCCTCGGCCTCGGCATCGTGGCCATGGAGCCGGTCATGGGCGGTTTTCTCGCAAGCGGGCTTCCGCGCGAGGCGCTGGACATCCTCGCGGCCACGGGCATCGAGCGCACGCCCGCTGCCTGGGCCNTGCGCTGGGTGTGGGACCAGCCCGAAGTGAGCATCCTGTTGAGCGGCATGAGCGACATGGCCCAGGTGGAGGAAAACGTGCGCCTCTGCGAGGAGGCGGACACGCCGCTTACGGCGGACGAACTCTCGGCCATCGACCAGGTGGTGGCGCTGCTGAAGCGGAAGGACGAGATCCCCTGCACGGAATGTCACCAGTGCCATTGCCCGCACGGGGTCTTTATCCCCTGCTGTTTTTCCATGTACAACAGCACGAAGGAGTTTGACCTTCCCTCCATCCCCATTTCCGAGCACAGCTACGGCCTTGTGCTCAAGAACACCCCGCAGGAGGCCGCCCGCTGCAACAACTGCGGCCTGTGCTCCTGGCAATGCCCGCAGGGCATCGACATTCCCACGCAGCTTCGGAAGGTCGCGCGCCGCTTCGCGGACAGCAGGGCCGGCTGGTAGAGAGCCGGCGCGCGGCGCGGCCGGTGAGGGCTGCGCCGCGCGTCAAGGCGGCAGGCGTCGTCCGGTCCCCCAGAAACGGCGCCCCGCCCCGGCCGCCGCGTCGCAGGGCGAGCCCCATCCCGCGTTCCCTGCGGCCGGCGGCCCTTTCTTGCCCCGCAGGCAAAGTTCCCGTATTTTTGTCCGCGGAGGTGGGCCATGGGCTACCAGAGTTTCCCCTGGGTTCGCGGCGATTCGCAAAGCTACAAGAAGCTCCTCGCGCTGCAACTGCCCTCGCTTGCGGGCAAGACCTTTCTCGATGTGGGCTGCAACGAGGGCTTTTTTTGCGGCTATGCGGAATTTTTGGGCGCCAAAAGCGTCACCGGCGTGGACATCGAGCCCAACTTCCTCACCATGGCAAAAACGCTCTTCCCCGGCTGCACCTTTCTTTGCGAGGATTGGGAAAATCTCGGCGAGGAGCGCTACGACGTCATCCTCAACGCCTCGGCCATCCACTACGCGAAGGACCAGAAAAAATTCCTCGACATGCTCATGAGCCGGCTCGCTCCGGGCGGGGTCCTCGTGCTGGAAATCGGCGTGGCGCCCGGCGAGGGCAACGAATTCGTGGCGGTGAAGCGCTCCATCGACACGCGCTTCTTCCCCACGCGGGCGAAGCTCGAAGAAATGCTCGACGGCTACGCCTGGAAGATTATCTCGCGCAGCGTGCCGCAGGCGGGCGACCCGGTGCCGCGGGAAGTCTACCACATTTCGCAAAAGCTCCCCTACGCCATCCTCGCCCTGGACGACCCCCACGCGGGCAAGAGCTTCACTGTGCGGGAAATCTTCAAGCCGGACATCCGGCGCATCTCCGGCGACGTGCTCTATTACGCGGTGGCGGACGGAAGTCGCGCGGCGCCCCCCTCCATCACCGAAATAGTGATGCAAAACAAGGCGCGCATGGATTGCGGCTCCATCACCTACCAGATTTTCAAAAAGGGGCTTTTTGCGGATTTTTGCCAATGGCTCGCCGAAGCGGGCGGTCACAAGGACTTCATCCTCGACATGTACATTCCCGCTCCGGGGCGGCGGGGCCTGGCCCAGGCCCTGGAGGAGCACGGCTACTATGTGGTGAACATCCAGCTGCAAAAGGCCATCAGCCGTCCGCGCGCCAGGGAGATGGCCCCGCGGGGCTCCTGCGCCCGCTACATGGACCACCTCCGGCAGGAGTTCATGATCGACGTGGAGGCGTATCTCGCCGCCAACCCGGACGTGGCCGCAGCGCTCCGTGAAGGCAGGATACGCAGCGCATTCGAGCACTTCATCTTCCACGGCCGGGCCGAGGGCCGCAAGCGCGCCCCGGATGCGGCGGGGACGGGAACGGCAGGCGCAGGAGACGAAGCAGGCCGGACAAAAGAAGGGCGGGAGGCCCGGAATCCCGGACCCCCCGCCGCAAATCAGGCCTGAGCCCGCGTTTCAGGGCTTTACCACGCTCTTCAGCAGGCCGGGCACGCTTTTTTCCTGCTTTTGCAGGGCTTCCTGCAGGCCGTCGAGACCGATGATGTCGGTGACGAAACGCTCCGGCTTGACAAAGCCCGTGGCGATGAGGTCGATGGTCTCCTCAAATTCCTTCCGTGTGCAGGAAACGCTGCCGGAAAGGCGCACCTCGTTGAGCACCAGCGAATTGAGGCTGAAGGGGATCTCGGGCGTGACGGAATTGCCCACCGCCACGATTTCCCCGCCGGGGCGCACGGCCTCGAGGCAGGCGGCCAGCGATTCCGGCCGGCCCACGGCCTCGAACACCACGTCGAAGCCGCCCGGCGCTGCCTCGTGGTAGCGCGCCGCGCGGTCGGACGCTGAACCGTCGATATAGCAGTCAAAATCGCCGATTTCCCGCGCTATCCCGAGCTGGTTGTCGTTGATTTTCGACATGGCGAGGAAGGACGCGCCCGCCTTTTTGGCAAGATGCCCCATGAGCTGGGCGATGATGCCGCTCCCCACCACCAGCACGCGCCCGTGCAGCCGCAAGCTGGAATGCTTCACCGCATGGTAGGCCACCATCAGCGGATCGATGAGCGCGGCCGCCACGTCCGAGACCGTGTCCGGCAACTTGTAGGCATAGCGCGCCGGGCCCGCGAAATACTCCGCATAGGCCCCGTTGCACACAAAGCCGATGTAGTTCCTGCCCCCGACCTCGCGGCAAAGGTGCTCCTGCCCGGCGCGGCACATGTCGCAGCGGCCGCAGTACATATTGGCCCAGAAGGTCACGCGGTCGCCCACGGCGAAGCGGCTGTCACCGGGGTCCACCACCACGCCGCAGAACTCGTGCCCCATGTGGAAATCCGGGATTGGCTCGTCGCTCCAGCCCGCACCCGCCTTCCACATGTGCACGTCGCTGCCGCAGACGCCGCAGGCACTCACCCTGATAAGGATCATGCCCGGCCCAAGCTCGGGCAGCGGGACCTCCTTCACCTCTATCCTTTCCGGGCCGACGAGCACGGCGGCCTTCATGGTCTCTTGCATCTCGCTTCACCGTAACGCGCGGGGCGTCTAGCTTTTTTGCACCTGTTTCTGCTGTTCGGCCGGGTAGCGATCGCCCGTGATTTCCACCTTGTCGAGGGCGGCCTCGAGCTCCTTCCAGTCCGCCGGGCCGAGGCCCAGCTCCGCCGCGCGGAGGTTCTCCTCCAGGTGTGCGAGCTTGGTGGTTCCGGGAATGGGGACGATCCAGTTCTTCTGCATCAGCCAGCCGAGCGCCGCCTGCGCCCCGGTGATACCGCGCGGGCGCGCGAAGCGGTTGATGGTCTCCACCACCATGAGGTTCTTGCCGAGCGCGTCGGGGAGGAAGCGCGGCAGGGTGTCGCGGTTGTCGTTGCCCGAGTCGAAGCGCGTATAGGCCGTGAAGTCGCCGCCGAGCATCCCGCGGTTGAGGGGGCTGTAGGGGACGAAGCCGATGCCGAGCTCCTCGAGCACGGGGAAGATGTCCTCTTCCGGCTCGCGCCACATGAGGTGGTATTCGCTCTGCACCGCGGTCACGGGCTGTTCGGCGTGGGCGCGGCGGATGGTCTCGGGCCCCACCTCGCAAAGCCCGAAGCGCTTCACCTTGCCCTCGCGGATGAGGTCCTTCACCGTGCCCGCCACGTCCTCAATGGGCACCTTGGGGTCGAAGCGGTGCTGATAGAACAGCTCGATGGCGTCCACGCCGAGGCTTTTCAGCGATTCCTCGGCCACCTTGCGGATGTTTTGCGGCGTGCTGTCGAGCTCGCCCTTGTGGTAGACGCCGTCCACGATCTTGTGGCCGAACTTGGTGGTGATGGCCACCTTGTCCTTGTAGGGGGCCAGCGCCTCCCCGGCCAGCTTTTCGTTGGTCAGGGGCCCGTAGATCTGCGCGGTGTCGAAGAGCGTGACCCCGTGTTCCACGGCCTGGCGGATGAGCCCGATAACCTGCTCCTTCGAGGGCGAGACGCCGCGGTTGTAATTGGCGCCCATGACGCCGAAGCCCAGGGCAGACACTTCCATGGCCGCCGGGCCGCTGCCGAGGACGCGCTTCTTGGTGATGAGCGGCAGGTCGAGCTTGCCCACGCCTTCACCTCCGGCGGGTTTTTCCGTGGCGCGCGCAAGGCCGGCAAGGGCCCCGGCCAGCGCCGGGGCGAGCGCCACCGCGCCCACGGCCTGGAGCAGGCGCCGGCGGTCCGTGCGGGTTTTGTTGTTGTCCGTCATCTCAGCTCCCTTAAGGCTACTTCTTGCCATTGTACTGCTCGTCCGTGACCTTTTCCATCCATTCCACCACCTTGCCCGGTTCCTTTTCCTCGCAGATGGAGATATGGGTCATGGGGCTCTCGGGCGAGGCGCCGTGCCAGTGCTTGACGCCCACGGGGCAGATGATGATGTCGCCCGCCTTCACTTCCTGCACGGGCTTGCCCCATTCCTGCGTGCGGCCCACGCCCTCGGTGACGAGGAGCACCTGGCCCACGGGATGCACATGCCAGTTGGAGCGCGCGCCGGGCGCGAAGGTGACGCTGCCGCCGCTGGAGCGCATGGCGTTGTTGGCCGGATAGAGCGGCGTGATGGTGACATCCCCGGTGAAGATGGTGTCCGCGCCCTTGACGGATTTGAGCTCTTCCTTGCGGATGATGGACTGCCCGGGGGCGTCGGCGGCCTGGGCGGGCAGGCAGATGGCAAAGACCAGCAGGGCGGAAAGCAGGGCTCCGCAAACGGCGTGACGCATGGTGTGCTCCTTGGGTTTTCGGTTTGTTATACTTTGCGTTGGCGGGGGGCCTGGGCTGCCTGTGCAATGCCGAAATTATCCGTCAAAAACAGCCTTTTTGCTGCTTGCTGCGTCAGAGAAAAATTTCCTTGGTCGAGTACCTGAGTACACTCCCTGCGGAAATTTTTATCTTCCTTGCAAGCAGCAAAAAATCTTATTTTTTAGGATTC
>JAAUYX010000018.1 GCA_014804905.1 Desulfovibrio sp.
ACCATGCGCCTGTTCCGGGAGCCGGCCTTCATGGCGGCTTTCATCAACGCGGCCGGGCAGGAGAACTATGACCAGCTCCTCCCCTGGCTGCGCGGCATCGCCCGGCCGGACGGCGAGCAGATGCACGGTATCATGAAAGCCATGGACTGGATGGCCAAGCGCGGGACCATGTTCGCCATGGGCCTGAACATGAAGTCCGCGCTCCTCCAGCTCACCAGCATCGGCAACTCGTGGAGCGAGGTAGGCACGGGCAACTTCCTGCGCGCCGCGGCGACCCTGCTTTCCGGCCCGCGTGAGAGCTGGGCGACCATCCGCCGCAAGAGCGCCTATATGGAGAGCCGGGCGCAGTTCATGGACGAGAGTCTGCGTCGGGAATATGCGGAAATGCGCGCCAATGGCGTGGGCGGCGTGCGCTTCCGCAATGCGCGCTACGCGCTCGGGCTGTTCCAGAAGGCGCAGTTCGCCCTCATCTCCGCGCTGGACACGGCCGTGGCCGCGCCCACATGGCTTGCGGCCTATGACAGGGCCATCGCACGAGGCGTTGAGGAAAGCGCCGCCGTGGCGGTGGCGGACGCCGCAGTGGTGGCCGCGCAGGGTGGCGGGGGCGCGCTGGACACGCCGGCCGTCATGCGGCAGGCGGGCATGATGCGTATCCTCTGCCCCTTCATGTCCTTCGCCCTCTCGGACTTCAACAGGAAGCTGGAGACCGTGCGCGGCCTGCGCGAGTACCAAAAGACGGGCAACAGCGCCATCACTTACGGCCGCGCCTTCTCGGACTTCGCCCTGCAATGGGTCATGCCCGTGGTGCTCTCCTGCCTGATGGTAGGCCTCGGGCGCGACGACGAATGGCCGGACGCCGAAGATTACGGCTGGGAGGCGCTGACCTTTTTCACCATGGGCATCCCGCTGGCGCGCGACGTGGCCCGCATGGCGCAGGACCAGTTCTCGGGCTCGGGCTTCAAGGGCGGCCGCACGCCCCTTGCCTTCAGCGGCGTGGACAACCTCTTGCGCGGCGCGAAACACGCCAAGCAGGCCTTTGTGGATGACAAGGCGGATGCCGGCTACCTTGCGCTGAAAGAATCCATCAACGCCGTGGGCTTCTTCCTGGGCATCGGCACGCCGCAGATATGGCGGACGGTGGAAGGCCCGGAAGCGTATTTCGTGGACGACGAGGGCGGCGTGCTCGCGCCGCTCTTGGGGAAGCCGGGGAAGAAGTAGGGGCTTACACTGAGCGAAGTGGACGAGGGGCAGAAAACAGGGCACCGCCTTCAGCGGGCTCATGCCGCGGCCGGGGAAGTAGGAAGGGAGGGGCGGGGGAAATGAGTCGACGTAGTGGGGGGGCCAGAACCCCTATGTTGTGTGGCTTAAGACCCACCTTGGGAGTGAGGCCCAAAATGGCTACTAATGCTCAGAAAAGGTGCTTATGGGAATGAGGGCGGATAAGCTAACGTTATGTAATATATGGATAAATTAGGTATATCTGTCGGAATTCTGGGTAAAATCAGTATAAATTTAAAAAATAAAATTAAATTTCTTGACATAGGACTTTATACAGCATATTTCTACCTCACTACTTAAATGCCACGCATTGCGAAATTCTTACGGGTTTCACAAAGCGTGGCTTTTTTACTAAAGGGGTTATCATGGAAAATCGCGCCATATTCATGTTTGATGGACCAAATTTTTATAAAAATCTGAAAAGCGCTGACTTGGTAGGCTACCCCTTGGACTATCAGAAATTGGCAGCAAAGTTGGCTATGAATCGTAAGGTTCAAGCTATCTTGTATTTTACGTCTCCTACTGACAGTCAAGCTGAGCCCAAGAACTATGCGTCGCAACAACGTTTTTTGCTACCATGCGTCGCAATAATATTGAGCTCAAATTTGGGCACTTGAGAAAACTTGAAAAAGAGTGTCCGCTTTGTAGGGGAGTATTTTCATTAAAAGTTGAAAAATCTGTAGATGTTCAGCTGGCGATAGAAATTGTTTTAGGCGCCGTCCAGGATGCATGGGACACACTATACATCGCTACCTGTGATTCTGACATGATTCCAGCCATTAAATATGCTCGATCGTGTGGTAAAAAAGTTTTTCTAATGTTACCTACGGATGCTCCGTGCTACTGGGTTGGTCAAGAATGTGATGCAACAATCGAAATTTCAAAAGAAGTAATTCTTGATTGTTTGGCAGATGAAATATAGCGTAAAAAAGATGTGTTTTCATCGCTTTTCACAGTAGAAAACAGCGTCTTGAAGATGCCTGGAGCGGCGTTTTGTATGGGATAGCGATGGAACCATCTAGATCAGATGTTGTCCACGCGCAGATGAAGCGAGACGTGAAGAGGCGTGAGTTATTTTTATTAGGCTGTTTACTAGAGTGCGCTCTTGCCACAAGCCCTTGGTGTGAGTTCGGTGCTAACAGATTGCTAACATGCCGTTTCCACGGGAGCTTGCGAGGGCTGTCTCGGGAAAGTCTATTTTCACGATAAGCATTTGGAAGAATACAATTTCTCTTTTTGAAAGGCTGGCAAAACAGGCCTCCGGAGCCAAAGGCCGTGCGTTCGAATCGCGCCGGGCGCGCCAACATTTTATTAAAAGGGTCATGGCAAGTTGCCGTGGCCCTTTTTTGTGTCCGCATTTTCTTCCGCCCGGGCGGCTTTTGCGGTGGGGCTGCCCGGAAGTCCCAGCTTTGCCCCCTTGTCCGCTCGCACCTCTCAGCTCTCTGCTACACGCTTCCGCCAAAAATCCCCGGCACTCAGGCTTCGCCCCGCGCGCGCCGCCCCTTTTTCCTCCCCGCCCCGGTGTCCTTTTCCGGCGAGGCGCCGCCTGTCCTTTTCGCCCAGGCGTGCAGCGTTGTGTAGTGGACGCCCATGATGCGCGCGGCCTCGGCCATGTTGCCGCCGGTTTTTTCCAGCACGCGCCTCAAGTAGCGGTCCTCCAGCTCGCGCAGGGTGGGCCAGTCGGCGCCTTCCGGGTCTGGGGCTGGGGTCCCGGCCTCGTCCTCCAGCGCGAAGCGCAGGGGCTTGCCGCGCTCATGGTTGATGAGCGCGCGTTCCACTACATTGCCGAGTTCCCGCACATTGCCGGGCCAGTCATAGGCCATGAGGCGCGCCACTTCCTCCTGCGGGATGTTCGTCGGCACGTGTATCCCCATTTCCGCGGACTTGACGCCCAGAAAGTGCCGCGCGAGCGGGAGGATGTCCCCCCGGCGCAGGCGCAGCGGCGGCACGGTAATGGGATAGATGGAGAGGCGATAATAGAGGTCCTGCCGGAAGCTCCCCGCGCGGACCATTTCCCGCAAGTCCCGGTTGGTGGCCGCCACGATGCGCACGTCCACGGGCACGGGCCTGGGCGAGCCCACGCGGTGGATGACGCGCTTTTCCAGCGCGTGCAGGAGGTGGGCCTGCGCGCCCAGGGGGAGCTCGCCGATCTCGTCGAGGAACAGCGTGCCGCCTGCGGCGTATTCGAAATAGCCGAGGCGAAGCTGGCTTGCGCCGGTATAGGCGCCCTTTTCCGCGCCGAAGAGCTCGCTTTCGAGCAGGCTTTCCGCGATGGCCCCGCAGTTCACGGCCACAAAGGGGCCGCTGGCCCGCGCCGACAGCGCGTGCACGGCCTCGGCCATGACGCCCTTGCCCGAGCCTGTCTCCCCCAGGAGGAGCACCGTGGAAGTGGTGGGCGCCACGCGGCGCACGGCCGCCCGCGCCTCGGCAAGGCCCTGGCAGAGGTCCAGGGCCTCGCAGCTTTCGCTCCGTTCCACAAGGGAAAAATCCGGGAGCAATTCTTCGGAAAAGTTTTTGCCCATCTCGCGGGCGAGCGGCGTGATGAGCGCGCGGAGCAGGGCCGGGTCCGCGGGGTGGAAGCTGTCGCGCTTCAGAGACCAGAAATTGATGAGGAAGATGAGGCTGCCGCGCTCGAAAAGCGGCAGGCGCACGAGGGCCTCCTGGGTGTAGAAGGGGAGCCTGTGCGCGGCGTCGTCGTCCTTCACCGCCTCCTTGATGGCCGAGAGGTCGTTGATGACCGCCGCGCGCTCGAGGTCATCGGCCGCCACCAGCTGAAAGGCCATGCCCAGTTTGCGGACGCGCTGCGTGTGGGAGATGCCTTTGGGGTCCGAATCCCAGAGGGGCACGATGTTGCGCAAATCCTTGGACGTGCAGATGAGGTTGATGCGCGTCACGGGCAGGACGCCGTGGAGGAACTGGAGCAGGAAGCGCATGGCACCGCCGATGCCCTCGTTGCGGTACATGAGGCGGCAGGCGAGGCCGCCGGAAATGAAGAAATCCCGCGAGGGGCGCTCCTGGTAGGCGGCAAGGGAGGAAGGTGTCATGGCGGCCTCGCTCTATCGGTTTTTTCAATAAATAGTAGAAGGGAAATAGTGAAATTTTCAATATCTGTACAGGGAAAAAATTCCAAGATGCTGAAATACTTTGAAAGTATTTTTGGCACAATGCTTGATAATGCAGGGGCATCCACATGACCCGCCCGGCGGAGCCGCCGCCACAAAAACCGTCGCCGCGCCGCTCACGCCCGCGGCGCCCAAGGAGAGAAGCCCATGCCTCCAGTGATCGATCCGGAAAAATGTACGGGATGCGGCACCTGTGCCGACATCTGCAATTCGGGGCTGTTCACCTTTGACCGCAAGAAGGATGCCACGCCCCAGGTGACCTTTCCCGACGAGTGCTGGCACTGCGATTCCTGTGTGCTGGACTGCCCGGCCGGGGCTATCCGCCTGCGCCTGCCCATCTGTTATTCGCTCATGTATGTGGAAGCCGACACCCTGCACCCCAAGCACAAGGAGAATTGCTGATGCTGCCAGTCAAGCCTGTCATGGAAGCGGATTTTCTGGTGGTGGGCGGCGGCATCGGCGGCCTGATGGCGGCCATTTCCGCGGCGAAGAGCGGCTGCAAGAACGTGGTCATCCTGGAAAAGATGAATGCCCGGCGCAGCGGTTCCGGCGCCACCGGCAACGACCACTTCAACTGCTATATCCCCGAATACCACGGCGACGACATCATGCCGGTGTTTCAGCAGACCCTGCAGAGCATGGTGGGCGCCTTCAAGGACCCGAGCATCATCTATGAATTCCTCTGCAAGAGTTTCGACCTCGTTAAAATGTGGGAGGAATGGGGCATCAACATGCGGCCCACGGGCAAGTGGGAGTGCAAGGGCCACGCGCTGCCCGGCAAGGCCCGCGTGTTCCTGAAATACGACGGCTCGGACCAGAAGAAGATGCTCATCAAGGTGGCGAAGCAGCTCGGCGTCAAGATCGTCAACCATCACACGGTGGTGGAGCTCGCCAAGGTCGATGGCCGCATCGCCGGGGCGCTGGCGCTGGACATCTCCACGCCCGAGCCCGCCTTCCAGCCCGTGCGCGCCAAGACCGTGCTGCTCGCCACGGGGCTCACGCACCGGCTCTATATCACGGCCACCACGCCCGGTTACATGTTCAACACCGGCCACTGCCCCAACTGCGCGGGCGGCCAGGCGCTGGGCTGGCGCATCGGCGCGCGCATGGTCAATATGGAATTCCCCTACACCCATGCCGGGCCCAAGTATTTCGGGCGCTGCGGCAAGGCCACCTGGATCGGCGTCTATCGCTATCCCAACGGCATCCCGGTGGGGCCCTTCACCGAACATTCGGACACTGAATACGGCGACGTGACGAGCGACATCTGGAACTCGGTCTTTGAGGACGTGATGCTCAACGGCACGGGCCCGGCCTACATGGACTGCTCCGACGCCACGGAAAAGCAGCTCGAATACATGTACTGGGCCATGCGCGGCGAGGGCCTGACCTCGCTCCTCAACTACATGAAGGACGCGCACATCGACCCCAAGAAGGACGCCGTGGAATTCATGCGCTACGAGCCCATCCTCCACGGGCGCGGCATGGACGTGAGCGATGAGGGCGAGACCAGCGTGCCCGGCCTGTTCGCCGCGGGCGACATGGTGGGCAACGGCGGCTGCGGCATCGCGCTGGCCGCCTATATGGGCTGGGTGGGCGGCCAGACGGCGGCCGAGCAGGCGAAGGAGCAGAGCTTCCAGAAGGCCGAAGAGTGCGCCAACATCAGGGAGCGCATGGAACTGCTCTCCTCCTTCATGGAGCGGGCCGACGGCGCGGAATGGAAGGACGCCAACATGGGCCTGCAACAGATCATGAGCGACTACGCCCCGGCGGGCCCGCGCAAGGTGCGCTCCGCCACCCTGCTCAATGCCGGCATCACCTATCTCGGGCATTTGCGCGCCCAGACCAGGGCCCAGCTCAAGGCGAGCTGCGCGCATACCCTCATGCGCGCAGCCGAGGCCCTGGACCTCATGGACTGCGCCGAGGCCATCCTCCATGCGGCGCTGGCCCGCAAGGAGACCCGGGCCCTGCACGTCCGCTCGGATTATCCGTTCACCAATCCGCTTCTGGCCGACAAGTTCCTCACCGTGGGGCTTGAGAACGGCAAGGTCGAGACGGCGTGGCGGCCCATCCGCCAGGCGAAGATCAGCTAGGCGGCATTCACGAAGCCCCGGCCGGGCGCATGGTTCCGGCCGGGGCTTTTCTCCCTGTCCCACCCTTTACCCGATCACAGGTGGATTACTATGCACGCGCACACATCCAGCCTCACGCGCCAGGTCTGCGCGCTGCTGGCGGGGCCGGCGCTTTGCCTGATTTTAATGAACCTGACGCCCTTCGAGGGCCTCACCCCGCACGGGATGCTTTGCATGGCGGGCTGCGCCTGGCTGCTCGTCTGGTGGGTGACCGAGGTTTTGCCCATTCCCGTCACCTCGCTCATGGCCATTCCCGTGTTCACCTTTCTGGGCGTCATGGAGCCGGGCAAGGTGTTCGGCTTCATCTCGCATCCGGCCATGATGCTCATCTTCGGCGCCACCATCATCGTGGGCGTCTGGAAGGAGAGCAACCTCATCGAGCGCTATGCCTACTGGTGCTTCAACCTGCCGGGCATCCGCTCCAACCCGCGGCGGATGCTCTTCGCCTTCACCATGGGCGCGGGCATCCTTTCGGCCATCGCGCCCAACCTGCCGCTGGTCATCCTCTTCGCGTCCATTTCCGTGGCCATCGCGCGCTCGTGCAACCTGAAGCCGCAGGACAACATGACGCGCTCGCTGTTCACCATTTCGGCCATCGCGCCCATGCTCGGCGGCATCGGCACGCCGCTCGGCGGCGCGCCCAACATCATCGTCATCGCCATCGTGGCGACCGTGCTCGGGCATGACATCAGCTTCGGCGAGTGGACGGCGCTGGGGATGCCTTGCTGCGTGCTCATCCTTTTGGGCTGCTTCCTCATCACCTGTATCCTCTATCCGCTCGGCAAGGGGAGCAGCTTCTCCCTGCCCGAGGAGGAATTGCGCGCCAAGCTGGACCGCCTCGGGCCCGTCACCCCGCACGAACACGCCGCCATCTGGATCATGGTGGTGGCGCTCGTGCTGTGGTGTTACGGGCCGGGCCTGTGCGAACTGTGCGGCTTCGAGCGCATGGCAAAGCTGCTCACCGCGCCGGTGGTGGCCGTGCTCATGGGCGTGTCCTGCTTCCTCGTGCCCATCCGCAGGAGCCCGGAAACCGGCAAGCTCGTGTTCGCCATGAACTGGGACCAGGCCGTGCGCAATATCGGCTGGGGCATCATCGTGCTCCAGATCGGGGCCATTGCCTTCGGCCAGGTGCTGCTCGAGGGCGGCCTCGACAAGTGGGCCGCCGGCGGCATCCAGAAACTGCTCGGCAATATCTCCGGGGACCTCGTCTGGGCGGCGCTGGTATTCCTGACCGGCTATATCTCGCAGATCATCATGAGCATGGCCCTTATCCCGCTCATGCTGCCCATAACCGCCGGGCTCGCGCAGATTTACGGTTTTGACCCGCTGCTCGCCTGCCTTTCCGTGGGCTTTGTGAGCAACCTCACGCTCATGTTCCCCTTCTCGTCCATCGCCGTGGCCTCGGTGCTCGCGGGCGGCGAGGGCTATGCGCGCAGCAGGGACTTTGTCATCAACGGCTTTTTGCAGACCACCGTGGCTACGGTCGTGGTGTTTGTCTATTGCTATGTGGTGGGGCCCCTGGTGCTGCATTGAGCAGGCGGGCGCGTTGGGCGTACCGATAAAAAAGGCCCGGCAGCCATGCTGCCGGGCCTTCAGCTGCTGACAAAGTCAGCAGCCCCGAAAATTGCGAGGAGGTCGCAGCTTTGCTGCGCCGTTAACCGAGCGATTTTCGTGCCTTCCCGTCAAGCCGCTTTGCGGCTTAGACGGCGCAAACCCCGCCAAGCGGGGTTTGCATCAGTCTAAGGCCCGGCAGTCGGACTGCCGGGCCTTCGTGTTTCAGGATGTGGCGCTCTGCCTAGAAGTTATAGGCAAAGGCGAGGCCGATGCGGTAATTGTCCTTCCAGTGGGCATCCTGCTTGCCCCGCCAGGTGTCGTCGTCGAGGTTGAGGCGCACATAGGCGGCGTCGAGGTTGATGGTCAGGTTCTCGTAAATCTTGTAGCTGGTGACGAGGTTGAGCTCCCAAGCCGTATCCGTGGTGGTGAGATAGGCGTTGGGGCCGTCCGCGCGGGTGGGGTAGTCCATCTGGGCCTTGCGCGGCATCTTGGGGCTGTTGGTGCCGATGTAGTAGCCGAAGCGCAGCACATGGCTCAGGTCATTGATGAAGGAGAGCTTGTCGATCTGGGCGATCATGCCGATGGTGCCGCCGGGGTTGTGGCCGAGCACCTTCCAGGTGAATTCGTCGAAGGTGCCGCCGCCGAAACCGAGGGAGGACACGCCCCAGGGGGTGTTGAACTGCGGAAGCCTCTCGGAGCCGTTGTAGGGGTTGTCGTCATCGCCCGAGCCGTACCAGAAGAGGAAGCCCGGCACGCCCCAGTCCAGCTTGTATTCCACCTTGGCGCCCGCGTACCAGCCCTCGCGGCGCACGTCGAAATTGCGGCCCTTGGGGTCGCCGAAGCCCTTGTAGTTCCTGGCCGTGCCCATGTCCACGGAGCCGAAGGCGCCTTCAAAGGCCACGCGCCAGTCGCCCAGGATGTCCACGCTGCCCGCGAGGCCGGCCCAGATGCCGTCGCCATAGGGCTTGTTGAGGCCGTGCAGGTAGCGGTCCGCGAACCAGGTGTAGGTGTGGTTGGCGCCGAGCACCGGCATGAGGCCGCCGCGCGGGGCCACGATGCCGCTGTCGCCCTGGGCCGCGGAGACGTTGGTCATGCTGTACTTGCCGATCATGGAGTACATGAAGTACGGCTGAATCTTGTAGTTGGGGCCGGAGAAGGGCAGCACCAGGCCGAAGTTGTCCATGTTGTCGATGTAGCGGTACCTGGCCGTCTCCTCGTCCGTATTGTCATTGTAGGGACGCGCCCAGAAGAGGGTCATGTCCACGTTGAAGTTGTCGCTGTTGTAGAGCGGCGAATTCACCGTGATGCCCGCCATTTCCTTGCCGAAGATGGGCCCGAAGCCCCACTGGGAAAGATAGCCCGGCAGCATGATGGTCTGGAGGCCCATGCGTACCTTGATGGCGGTTTCGGGCACGATCCAGTCAAGATAGGCGAAGCGGACCTTGGCGATCTTGCCGTCCGCGCCGAGCGCGCCGCCCGTGGAGGCCTTGCCCCAGTCGACGCGGCCGAGCTCCAGCTGGACAGAGCCGGAAAGGGTTTCGCTGGCCACGGCGTCCAACTGCACGCGGAAGCGCTGGAGCGCGCCGAAATAGTCATTGGCCGAGTGCCGGTTGTGCCGGGGCATGACGTTGGAATACTCAAAGCCCACGACCCACTGGCCGCTGATTTTGAAGTCGATGGCCCGGCATTCGGAAAATGCCAGCAGGAAGGCGCAGAGGAAGGCAGCAGCCATGAGCGGCAGCCGCACACTGAAGAGCCTGGACATGTTTACCCCCAAAAAGGCTGTCAGTTGTCTGGAAATCCCCCATGACATCCATGACATGCCCGCCAGAGCCGCCTTATCAGGGACAAAATGCAGTTCAGAAATCGCAGTAACGCGCAGCGATGTCAACGATTTTAAGAAAAAATTTTTATCCGGCCCCGAGATTTGCGCCATAACTCTGTGAAAAAAAGAGCATATTTTTGCTTTCTCCGCGCCATCCCATAAAAAGCATTAGTCCGGGCTAATGGCAAACTTTGGGAAATCTTTTACAGATGCGGAAAGAGTGCAAAAACACGGCTTGTACCAAAGGGAACAAAGGGCGGCCACATGGCCGCGCGGGGCTCTATGGGGGGGATTCCTGCCGGGCATGCGCCCGCGGCGGGAAGAGCGGCCTCAACACGAAAATGATGTCGGCAGGGACGTAGCCATGAAACTCGATCTCGAAAGCCAAATCGAAGCGTACCGCCGTGAGGGCTATGAACTTTTGAAAAAGCTGGGCGAAAAGGCCGTGCTCCCCCGCGGGGAGACCCTGCGCCGCCCCGACAAGTCCTCCATGGACGTCTATTTTCTGGTGGAGGGGCTGTGCGCGCTGTGCATGGAGGGTGCCAGCGGCAAGGACATGGCCATCATCTATTTTTTGCCGGGCCGCATGCTCAACTTCCTGCCCGCGCTGCAAAAATTCTATCCGCACAAGGTGTGCGAGTTGTGCTATCAGGCCCCCTTTGCGGATTTTTTTGTCAAGGCCATCAAGAACAGCGAGCTCGTGCGCGTCAACCACCAGCTCTTCATGGAAGAATTTGTCCACAGCCTGCCGTTGCAGACGGTCATCATCCAGTCGCTGGTGCAGAACTGCTACGACCTCTTTTCCCACTTGCTGAAATCCCTGGAAATGCCCGCGTGGCAGCGCGTGGCCCGGGAACTTCTGGAAAACATGTCCGGGCCGGAGCCGCACATCCTGCCGCGCAAGATCACCTATGGGGAAATCGCCACCCACCTCTCCATCCATACGGTGACGGTGGCAAAAATCTTTCGCGCCCTGCAGGACAACGGCATCATCGAGCGCGTGAAGGACGGCATCATGATTCGCGACCCCCTGCGCATCTGGCGCATCGCCAACGGCGAGGAGCGCCTGTTTTACAAGTCCAAAAGCGGCAAGCGCCCCTCGGGGCCGTCATGGCAGGACTTTGAGGGGGACGCCTAGCCGCGGGAGCCCCGGGGCCGCGCCAAAGCCCGCGCGCCGGCGGTCCAATCCTCTTGCGCCGGTGAGGGCAAGCGCGCCCGACAGCCCTGGCTGAGAGGAGAAAGGCCCCTCCGGGCGCCGGGCGTTCCTGCCGCGCACCGCAATCATCTTTTCTGTAACAAGCGGAAATTCTATGAAAAAATTTCCTCTCCGGGGCGAGCTCCAAAAAAATTTTAAAAATTTTCGCGCATCTTAGTCCGGGCTATGTTACCAAATTCACAAAATTGTCCATAACGAAGGCGTGACATCCCGCCAGATATCGCCTCCTGCCGGAAACCAGCCCTGACCCATCCCCTGGTTTCCGGCAACTCCCGCTTGCACAAGGGGGACGTGCCGGCCTCGTCCAAAAAAATTTTTTTGAACCAGTCAAAGCCATTCTGGATGTGCAGGAAGGATTAACATGGAAGAAAAAACCTCGCTGCCCATTGGAACCATCATCAACACCATCATCGGTCTCCTGATCATGGTTTCCGGCTATTTTCTGCCGCAGTTGAGCCTTGTGGTGGAGCCCGCCGAGAAGCTCGCCTCCCTCAACCTTCCGGCGGTCGACGGCGGCCTTCTGCTCAGTGTCACGCCCATCGGCATGGTCATCATCACCACCTTTCTCGGCACCATCTACCTCTGGACCTTTGTGGACACGCTCTGGCCCTGCTTTCTGGGCATTGCCGCGCTGATCTTCAGCGGTTTCGCGGCGCCGTCCAAGGTGCTTTCCATGTTCCTCGGCAATCCGCTCGTCGTGATGATCTTCTTCCTGCTCATCCTGGCGGCGGCCATTGTCTACAGCGACCTCGCGGGCTGGTTCGCGCGCTACATCATGTCGCGCTCCTTCTTCATCGGGCGCCCCTGGGTTTTGACCACCACCGTTCTCTTCGCCTCCTACTTCATCGCCTTTCTGGACCAGACGGCCACCATGTTCCTCATGTGGCCCGCCATGTTCGGCATCTTCAAGGAAACGGGCTTCAAGAAGGGGGACAAGTACGTTTCCATAATGACGGTGTACATAGGCATCGCCATCCTCTGCTCCTTCGCGTCCGACCCCTTCAAGGGCGGGGCCATGTACCTCCTCGCCAACCTCCAGAGCCTCGCCTCCACCGAGGCCGCGGTGACCGTGCCCGTGCTCAACCTGGCGCTCTACATTCTCTTCGCCATGGTCGTCTCCACGGTGAGCATCCTTTTGCTTGTGGCCATCATGCGCTATATCTTCCGGGTGGATTTGACGCGCCTTGCCCAGTACCGGCCCACCGAGGCCCAGCGCCAGGTGGAGCCCATGAACCTGCTCCAGAAGCTCGTGCTGCTCGACTTCGCGCTCTACGCACTGTGGCTGCTTTTGCCCGCGGTGCTGCCTTCGGACAACGTGGTCGGCATGTTCCTCAAGAAGAACCACCTCACGGGCTCGCTCATGGCGGTGCTTTTGCTCACCGTGGTCTTTGTGAAGGGCAAGCGCGTGTGCAACATCCAGCAGAGCAACAGCCGCTATCCCTGGCAGGTATTCTTCCTCATCGCCGTCGCCATGCTGCTCGGCGGCGTGATGACCGGGCCCGGCACCAATGTCTCGCTCTATCTTGAATACTCGCTGCGCAATCTTCTGAACGGCCTCAATCCCATCGCCTTCACCATCGCGGTGGCGGCCATCGGCATCATCTTCACCAACTTCTGCAACTCGGTGGTGCTGGGCCTGATGCTGACGCCGGTGCTCCTCGCCGTGGCCGCGGCCTTCGGCATCAACGCGGCGCCCATGATGAGCTGCTTCATCTTCGCGGTGCTCATCGCAGCCTGCACGCCCGCGGCCTCGCCCTTCGCGGCCACCCTGTTCGGCCTCCAGGACTGGATTTCGAGCAAGGACGCGGCCATCTATGCCGTCATGTCCTCGGCGGTGGTGTTCGCCGTGATCTGCTGCATCGGCCTGCCGCTCGCCACCGCGCTGTTCTAACAGAGGAAGGGAAATGGAAAAGTACGACATCATCATCGTGGGGGCGGGCCCGGCCGGGCTCACCGCATCCGTGTACGCCGCGCGCGCCAACATGAAGACGCTTCTGCTCGACAAGCTCGCCCCCGGCGGCAACATCGTCAACACCAACGAGATCGCCAACTATGTGGGCACGGGCGTCATCAACGGCGCGGAGCTCGCCATCAAGATGTTCGAGCAGTCGCAGGAGAGCGGCGCGGCCTTCGATTACCGCACCGTCCTCGACATCGAGGACCACGGCGACCACAAGACCGTCATCTGCGAGGAGGACGACGCCCGCTATGACGCCACGAGCGTCATCATCGCCTCGGGCATGAAGCCCCGCCGCCTGCGCGTGCCGCAGGAGGACAATTTCGCCGGGGCGGGCATCAGCTGGTGCGCCATCTGCGATGGCGCGCAGTATGCCGGGCAGGACGTGGTCGTCATCGGCGGCGGCAATTCGGCGGTGGAGGAATCCCTCTATCTCGCGGGCATCGTCAACAAGCTCGACATCGTGACGGATTTCGACCTCACGGCCGACCCGTCGGCCTGCGACAAGCTCCGCGCCATGCCCAATGTGCGCGTGCACCCCTACCAGAAGGTGCTCGGCTTCCTCGGCGACGCCACGCTCGCCGGGGTGCGCATTCAGCCCAAGGACGATTCCGGGCCGGCCGTTGACATTCCCTGCCAGGGCGTCTTTGAATATGTGGGCCTCACGCCCATTTCGGACTTCTGCAAGAACCTCGGCATCCTGAACGAGCGCGGCTTCATCCCGGTGGACGCCTTCATGGCGACCTCCCGGAAGGGCATCTACGCCGCGGGGGACATCACGGCGAAGCAGCTCCGCCAGGTGGCCACGGCCTGTGGCGACGGGGCCATCGCGGCGCACAACGCCGCCGCCTATGTGGACACCGTGCGCTAGGCCGCTGGCGCGACGGGGGACAAAAACCTTCACTCCAGGGAGGAAGCATGATCAAGGAAATAAACGCTGCGGACTATGTGGAAGTGGACAAGTCGGGCCCCTATCTGCTGGAATTTTACTCCAAGACCTGCGGCCCCTGCAAAATGCTGTCCTTTGTCCTCAAGGATATCGACAAGACGAAGCCCGATTTCCGCATCTATCAGGTGGATTTCAACGAGAACAAGGATTTGAAGGAAGAATGCGGCGTCAAGGGCTTCCCCACCATGCTGTTCATGAAGGACGGCAAGGAGGTCTCCCGCCTCGAGGGCCTGAAGCAGAAGCCCGCCNTCATCGCCGAAATCGAGAAACTGGTGTCCGCCAACTAATTTCAACCAAGGGAGGNNTCCATGAGCACCAAGGTCAAGCATTCCTATGACGACAACCTGCTGACCCGCCAGAATCGCGCCGAGAANGAATTTCTCGACAAGTTCGAGGCNGAGAAGCCCGGCCTTGACGACGCGCATGTGCTGGTCAANCCCTACCTCATCAATCCNCTGGCGGCGCTCATCCTGTTCAAGACCGACAAGCCGGTGGAGGCCACCCTCACCGTGCACGGCAAGAACAANGCCCGCGAGGACCTGGTCCACACCTTCCCGGCCGCCACGTCGCACCANNTNCCCGTCATCGGCCTCTATGAGAACATGGAGACCANGGTCACGGTGAAACTNTCCGACGGCAGGGAAAAGACCTTCATGATCAANTCCCAGCCNCTGCCCCCGGACGTGTGCCGCTGCCGCAACATCCACACCTCCATGGACTATTTCGGNACCAANCTCATGTTCCTNTCNCCCGCGGGCAAGAACCTGCCCACGGCCTTCGACNNNAAGGGCGAGATNCGCTGGATTCTCACCGANAACACCATGTTCGACATCAAGCGCCTCAANAACGGCCANATCATGACCGGCTCGAGCCGCTTCTATCACATGCCCTACAANTCCACGGGCCTCATCGAGCTCAACCTGCTCGGCAAAATCTACAAGGAATANCGNCTNCCCGGCGGCTACCANCACGACCACTTCGAGATGCCAGACGGCAACATCCTNTCGCTNACGCAGGATTTCAGCCGCGGCACNGTNGANGANATGTGCGTGCTCATCGACCGCAAGACGGGCGAAATCCTCAAGACCTGGGACTACACCAAGATTTGGCCGCAGGACGTGGCCGGCTCCGGCTCGCAGGACGCCCACGACTGGTTCCACAACAATGCCGTGTGGTATGACGCCAAGACCAACAGCCTNACNCTCTCCGGCCGCCANCAGGACGCCGTNGTGAACATCAGCTANGACGACGGCAAGCTGAACTGGATCATCGGCGACCCCGAGGGCTGGCCCAAGGAAATGGTGGACAAGTACTTCTTCAAGCCCGTGGGCGACGTGAAGAACTTCGACTGGCAGTATGAGCAGCATGCCTGCGTCATCACGCCCGAAGGCGANGTCATGTGCTTTGACAACGGNCACTGGCGCTCCAAGAACAAGGAGAAGTACCTCGCCAACAAGGACAACTTCTCCCGCGGCGTGCGCTACCGCATCGACCCCAAGAAGATGGANATCGAGCAGGTGTGGCAGTACGGCAAGGAGCTCGGCGANAGNTTCTTCTCGCCCTATATCTGCAATGTGGAATACTATGCGGACGGGCACTACCTCATCCATTCCGGCGGCATCGGCTGGCAGGANGGCCACGCCTCNGAAAAGCTCGGCGCGTACCTGCACATCGACCCGGAAAAGGGCACGGACATCACCTCCATCACCGTGGAGGAGAAGGACGGCGTGGTGCAGTACTTCATGGAGGTNGACGGCAACTTCTACCGCGCCGAAAAGCTCCAGCCCTACCATGACGGCGACAACGCGCCCTTCGGCGAGTCGCAGCTGCTCGGCAGCCTCGAAATCACCCCGACCTTCGACACCATCCCCGAGCTCCCCGAAGCGGGCAAGATCGTGGATTCCTGGCACAAGGTGAACATCGAGGAGGACGAGGACCGCTTCGTNTTCCACGGCCGCTTCGAGCGCGGCTCNCTNGCCATGCTGCTNCTNGACAACGGCGAGGAGAAGAAGGCCTACTACATCAACACCACGGCCGTGCCCTATCTCGCCATGTGCTCCGGCGCCTTCCTGGAGGACGACGACCGCGAGATCAAGATGAATGTCTCCAAGCGCGGCATCAAGGGCAAGAACGAGGTCAAGCTCGTCATNGACGACGCCATCTATGACACGGGCGTCAGCATCATGGGCGAGGANTAGNAACANCCNGCTGCGNTCGCCGGGGCNNTCCGGCCCTNGCNANGCGNTGACCGGCCTTTGCGGGGCCGGGGCCTCGANGCCCCGGCCCCTTTGTCATGGCGCGNCGGGNAGAGCTNCGGNGCATTCNGGCNANNGCTCTTGACATGGGGCNGNGNCGATTGTAGGTGACANGGCCTTGGATGNTTCCGGCTTCCGCACCCTGGCTGAGTTTCGGGTGCANGNTTNNGCCGTTTCACCTGTTNCGGANTGTTCCCGCCATGTATCNAGCCTCNCCNCTNGCCGCCTCCGCANAAGGCCNNGNGNCTCTCCCTTGCGGACATCCTCTTTGTCCTCGCTGCGGCGCTCTATGCGTGGCTGGCCTTTCGCGGCGTCGTGCTGCTTTCCGCCTCGGGCACCCTGCTCGACAGCGACCTCCAGACCTATGCCCAGGGCATGGCGCGGGCCTTCTTTCCGGAAAATTTCGCGGCCGACGCCATCCTCGCCCACAAGGGCGAGGCCAACAGCATCCAGAACCTCCAACGCTGGCTCGCCGAGGCGCTGCTGGAGGAGGAAAATTTCGGCCTGGCGCTCCTCAAGGCCGGCTGCATCGCCATTTTCTGCTTTTACTGCTTCTGGTACGCGCTGGGGCGGCACCTTTTCGGTTCGCCCTCACTCGCCGCGCTGCTCGCCGTGTGCTCCGGCATCACCATCTGGGTGGGCTGGGGCACCTTCTGGGGCGTGACCCATTCCGACCCCATCCCGCGGGTCTTTTTCGCCGCCATTTTTCCGCTGCTCTTCTGGCTGGCGCTCTCGGCCCTCGGCCGGCCGTGGCTCAGGCCCGTGGCCATGCTCGCCTGCGGCTGCGCCATGTGGGTGCATGGCGTGAGCGCGCTCAACTGCGGGGCCATGTTTTTCAGCGCCTTCTTTTTTCTCAGGGCGCAGGGCACGGGCCGGGCGGCACATCTGCTGAACCTTGCGCTGTGCCTTGTGGCCTTTCTTGTGCCTGTGTGCGTCTTTCTTTCGCCCTCGCTTTCGCAGGGCGCGAGCTTTTCCGCCGGGGACCTGGCCTTTTTCCGGGAAATGCAGGCTTTCCGCTGGGAGAAGGATTTTACGGATTTCTGGCCGCGCGTCAGGGGCGCCTTCACCCCGCCGGCGCCGCTCTTTTTCCTCACCATCATCGGCGCGGCGTGCTGGTTCGCCGTGCGCCATGCGGAGAAGGCGCAGTTTGCGGGCCTTGTGCGCTTCATCCCGGCGCTGCTGCCCGGTCTTGCCACCGTGGCCCTGCTCGCCTGGCTGGAGCCTTTGCTGGCCTCGGATTTCGGGCGCCTCAGCATGGGGCACGAGCTCGTGCGCGGGCTGCGCTTCCTTATTCCGCTCGCGTGGCTGCTGATCATCGCGACCTGCGCCTGCTGCACCGGCAAGTGGCAAAGGCGCGTCATCCTCACCATCACCTTCTGCGCCCTCATGCTGCTCAATCAGGACAGGCAGCACCTTGCCGTGAGAACGGCGCTGGAGGAATTTTGCGGGCTGCCCCTTTCCGCCCAGGCTCAGGAACTGATTCGCGAAGCGGAGGCGGAAAAGGCCCTTGTGGACGCGGTGGCCGGCATGGTGCCGCCGCAAGAGGCCGTCTTTTGCCCGGTGGACCAGATGCCCCTGCGCTATGCGGGCCGCCGCTCCGTGGCGCACTCGTTCAAGGACGGCTATTCCTTCTTTTACAACAAGGAGCTGGAGGCCTCCCGCAAGTGGTTCGCCATTGAGACCGCGCTTCAGGAGGAGCCGGACGGTCTCGCCAAGGCCTGGGAGCTTTCCGGCGCGCCGTGGCTGCTCGTGCCGCGCGGCGACCTGGCGCGGGTGCCCCCCGAGGTCCGCGCCGCCGGCCCGGCGCTGGAAACTCCGGCGTGGCTGCTCTTTCACCGGCCATAAAAAAGGGCGGTCCCCAATCTCTTCCCGGCAAGCGCACAGCGAATAGAGGGGCACGGGGGATGGTGTTCACGCGCAGGATTTTCTCAAGAGCGGTATCCGCAAGGGGGCCTTTTTGACGGGAGGCGCGGGAGGTGCAGCTCTTTTGCACTCTCCGCTGGGTAGGGGCCATGGCAGCCGGCCGGTTCGCGCGGCCAGCACTCACGAAAAAGAGCCCCGGACCGGAAGGTCCGTGGCTCTTCTCATACCGATTCTGCCGCAGGTTTTAGCCCCGGCACCTTCAGCCAGCGAAGTTTTCTTCGCTGGCGTCTTTTTTCTGGATTCGACGGACTGTCCGCGCGTTAAAAACGCCGGAAGCCGTGCCCACCGGGCCTTTTGCGAGCGGAATATCACGGAAACTCCACCTGAAGCGCTGCGGGCGCTCCTCGCCGTTATGGATTCCCGCAGCCCTGACCACACTCCCCGCCGTGACGGTTTCCCACAACTTTTTCAGGAAAATTTTTGCACGGCCGGAGACGCTTCCGGCCCTTGCTGGGTGCGCTTTTCGCGGCAGACCAGCACGCGCGAAAGCCCGTGGCCGGAAAGGGCGCGCATTAAAACCTTGCAAGAGCTGAGAAAAAGGCGCAGTCTGGATTTGGCCGCAAGACGAGACCCGCACAAAGTGCGGCAGGTCGGCCCGGATGACCCCGCTTTGCAGCCCAGTTGCCGGATGGCAGCGGGCCCAGGCGAAGACCAGGACAAGGAGGGCAAATTTTTTCTGGAAATGACTTAGCGGCAAATGGCGGCGCCGTCAACCCACTTCTGCATCTCTCCCGGGCGGCGCACTGCTGAAATCATACAGGTCAACGAGGTATTTTATGGACTGGCTCTGGGAGTGGATACAGGCGACCTTCAGGGAATACCCCTCGATCCCCATTTTTCTCACCATCGGCCTCGGTTTCTGGTTCGGCAAGTTCCGCTACAAGTCCCTGAGCCTGGGCGTGGTCACGTCCGTGCTGCTCATCGGCGTCGTGGTCGGCGCCGTCTTTCATGTGCCCATCGGCGCGCCGCTCAAGTCCCTCTTCTTCCTCCTTTTCCTTTTCGCCATCGGCTACCGCTGCGGCCCCCAGTTCGTGAGCGCCATCCGCGGGCAGGGCATCAAGCAGGTCATTTTCGCCGTGGTCATCTGCGGCCTCTGTCTCGCGGTGACCTGGGCCTGCGCGAAGTTCATGGGCTATAACGCGGGCATCGCCACGGGCCTCTTCGCGGGCGCGCAGACCATCTCCGCGGTTATCGGCATCGGCTCGGATACCATTCAGTCCGTGCTTAATGCCGGCTCCATCACGGCCGAGCAGGCCAAGAGCTGGGACGATATGATGCCCGTGTGCTACGCCGTGACCTATGTGTTCGGCACCATCGGCTCCGCGTGGATTCTGGGCAACCTGGGCCCCATGATGCTCGGCGGCCTCGACAAGGTGCGCAAGCAGACAAAGGAGCTGGAACAGCAGCTTGACCACTCCAGCCTGCCCAGCGACCCGGCCTTTGTGGACGGCAACCAGCCCATCGTGTTCCGTGCCTACAAGGTCACGGCGGAGCATTTCTCCATCCCGCAGACCGTGGCCCAGATTGAGGCGCACTTCCAGACGCTCGGGCGGCGTATCTTCGTGGAGCGCGTGCGCGACACCAGTGGCAAGATTTTCCAGACCACGCCCGACATGGTCGTCAAGCTGGGTGACGAGGTGGTGCTGAGCGGCCGGCACGAGTTCATCATCCAGGACGAGAGCTGGGTCGGCCCGGAAATCGATGACGCCAAGCTCATGACCTTTGCCGTGGAAAAGACGCGCGTCATGGTCTCCAAGAAGACCGCCGGTCTCACCGTGGACGAGCTGCGCGCCAAGCCTTGGATGTACGGCATCATGATCGGCGCCATCGACCGCTCGGGCGGCATCGAGATTCCGGTGCTTTCGCAGACCAAGCTCATGGAAGGCGACATGCTCACCATCGAGGGCCTGCCGCAGGAAGTGCAGGCGGCCTGCCCCGAAATCGGCTACGAGGAGAGGCCCAGCGACCAGACGGATGTGGTGTTCCTCGCGCTCTGCATCTTCCTCGGCGCGCTCGTGGGCGCCATGACCCTGACCATCAAGGATGTGCCCATCAGCCTTTCCACGGCGGGCGGCGCGCTGATCTCGGGCATCTT
The DNA here is from genome assembly GCA_014804905.1 of Desulfovibrio sp. Taxonomy (GTDB): domain Bacteria; phylum Desulfobacterota; class Desulfovibrionia; order Desulfovibrionales; family Desulfovibrionaceae; genus Desulfovibrio. The sequence continues at coordinate 20,307 of JAAUYX010000018.1, forward strand.
CTTCGGCTGGTGGCGCACCAGGCGGCCATCCGTGGGCTATATCCCCAATGCCGTGATCTGGTTCATGAACAATCTCGGCCTCAACATGTTCATCGCCGTCATCGGTATCCAGTGCGGGCCGGTGTTCATCCCCGGCATCGAGAAGGTGGGCATCATGCTCTTTGTGATGGGCATGATTTCCACTTCGCTGCCGCTCTTCATCGGCATTTGGCTGGGGGACAAGGTGTTCAAGTTCCACCCGGCCATCACCCTCGGCTGCTGCGCTGGCGGCCGCACCACCACGGCGGCGCTGGGCGCCATCACTTCCGCGCTTGACAGCTCCATCCCGGCGCTCGGCTATACCGTCACCTATGCGGTGGGCAACACGGTGCTCATCCTCATGGGCGTGGCCATGGTGCTCTTGTTCCTTTGATGGAACGGGGGGCGAACACATTCATATCCTTTACCCAACACCAGCTCGCGCCCCGGCGCGGATAAAATCAGGAGCAGACAATGAACGCAAAGACCCCGCAGCAAAAGCGCAAGTTCGAGCAGGAACTGGACAAGATGAGCCCCTTCGAGATCAAGAACACGCTCATCGACATGGCCGAAGAGGAGGCCAAGGTCTCCAGCCAGACCTTCCTCAACGCGGGCCGCGGCAACCCCAACTGGCTGCTCTCGTGGCCGCGTCGCGCCTTCTTCCTGCTCGGCCAGTTCGCCATGGACGAATGCGAGCGCATCTCCTATGACACAGCCATCGGCATCGCGGCCTCGCCGGTCAAGAAAGGCTGCGGCGAGCGGCTGCACCAGTTCCTCACCGCGCACAAGGACGACGTGGGCGCGCGCGTGCTGGTGGAGTTCTTCAGCTACATGGTGAACACCTACAGTGTGGACGAGGACGACTTCGCCTGGGAGCTCGTGGACGGCATCA
>JAAUYX010000019.1:0-62457 GCA_014804905.1 Desulfovibrio sp.
TCTGCCTGGCGCAAGATACCGATGATCTGCTCTTCGCTGAATCGACTCCGTTTCATGCAGTGCTCCTATGCCAGGAACACTAACTTTTCAATGGATCTGTTTTTGGGGGAGGGGTCAGCGATTTCGTAGCGTCCCTCCTTGGTGTTGTAGGATTTCACCTCGATGATTGACGCCAGCCTGCGGGTATTGTCCCGCGTCTTTTCCATGTAAATAATCAGGTCAACCGCGCGGCCTATCAGCTTCTGCTTCGTGCCTACGCCCGCTTCCTCCACAAGCTCTTCAAGACGTTCCAATGCCTCTTCCGCGCTGTCAGCGTGGAAAGTGCCAATGCCGCCCGGATGCCCGGTGTTCCACAATTTGAGAAGTTCCAGTGCGGCAGAGTCACGCACTTCACCAACAAGGATACGGCGCGGCGCATAGCGCATACAAACCTTGGTAAGCTGACGCATCCCAATACCCGCCATGTCCGCTGTCAGGAAAAAGACGACATTCTTGGAACGGGATTGCAGTTCAGCGGTATCTTCCAGGATAATCAGCCGGTCATGCGGACAAAGTTCATCCAGCGCGTGAATGACCGCGTTAACAAACGTGGTTTTGCCGCTGGACGTGCCGCCGACGACCACGATGTTTTTGCGGGCAAGAATGGCCTCACGGATGATGCCGGGCACTTCAGCGCCAATAACGCCGCTTTCGAGGTATTCCGCGAGAGTGATGATACGGTTCGCCTTTTTGCGGAGAGAGAAGGAGGCGCCCGGCCCGACAATGGGCGGAAAAGTTCCCTCGAAGCGGGAGCCATCAAGCGGGAAGCTGCCCTCAATGACCGGGTGGAGTGCGTCAACGCGCGTCTCAAGCGCGCTGGCCACGAGCGAGAGAATGAGCTTGCCTTGAGAAAGCCCAAGTTCACCGACGCGCTCTTGCTCTTGGCCATAGCGCTCTATCCAGACCGCGCCATCAGGGTTGAGCATGATTTCAATCACGCTTGGGTCACGGAGCGCGTCCATAATCAGCGGGCCGCAGTTGTATTCCAGGCTTTCAAGGGTGCGTTCATCCATGTTGCACCGCCTGGAGGACAAAGACCGCGACGTTGATAAGCGCCGAGCAGGCAATTATGGCCGTGCAAAGCCAGAGCGTCGTTCTATGGGAACTGACATCGGCCACAAAATCTTTCGCCGCTTCCTGGATGCCCTTGACCGTGACGCCCGAGAGCGTTTCCGAAAGCTGGTGGACGCTCTTCTCGACCGCTTCCACATGGGCGCTTGTCTGCGTGCTCATGAAGGCGGCAAGGGCCTTCTCGTGCCTTTTCTGGAGTTTTGACTGCTCCTGCAGAAAGGCATTGAGGATAGTCACCTGCATGAGAACAGGGTCATCCTTGGGCACGGAGACACCATGCTCCTTGTGCAGCATGGCCGACACTTCCTCCACGGTCAGGCCGATGCCGTCAGGCAGCAGTTGCTGGCGTTCATCGACCACTTCCCTGTCGGATGAAGCGGACACCTCAGGGCCGTTTACCTGAGAATCCATTTCAGGAGGCAGTTCATCACTCATTGACCACCTCCTTCATGATTTTCCCTTCGTATCGCTCAGACAACTCCAGAAGTTCCTCGCCAAACTCCTTATTGGCGGAACAAATGGCCACGACACGCGAAATCACCATACCAAAGTGATAGACGCTCGGAATGGGGAGTTCGTGTTGCTTAAGCGGAGGGTCAAATGCAAGTTCCAAGGAGAACCTGTCGCTTTCGTCACCCTTGAGCGTCATCGAGAACGTGTACTGCTTCTTTTCCACGACGCCCTCCTAAATCAGCCCGGCCTGTTCGACACAAGCAAGAATCTGAGACCAGTAGCGCCGCAGTCGTGACTTGACGGCAATGGGCGTGGAACTGCCATTGATACCGGCATCAAAAGACATTTTCAGGGCGAAGAGCTCTTCCAGGTCTTTGCCTATCAAAGCCTTGTTGCCGAGCGGCTGATCTATGAGGTCGTGGAATCTGTGCCCGTGCTCCTGGTATATGGTAAAGTCCTCGAACTGTTGGCCATTGATGCTGATTTCTCCAAAAAACGGGTTCAGCCAGACAACGACCGGCGTATCCGGGAATCCAACCACCGTGCGATGCAAGCCTTGAAGGGTATCGCCAATGGCCTGTCCGCCCGTGACAATGGAGTGAAAAAAGACCTTGTGGCCTTCTTCGGCCAGGAGAGAAAGCACATCGGCTTCTGCCAGATATGCGCCGAGAGCGATAAAGGAGCTCGCCCCGTTGTCAACGACCACATGGGAATCTTCAGGGGCCGTGACCAGCGCTTCCAGAAGCTGGTCAAACTTGCGGGGGTTGATGTTCCCATCCTGCATCACGTCAAGGGACGTGACGTTAAATTCCTTGAATCCGGCCAGCGTGGCGTTCACGGGGTCGGTATCAAAGGCTATGACTTCTTTTCCGAAGTGCCGCAGAGCCTGGCAGAGCATAACGGCCACCATTGACTTGCCGACGCCGCCCTTGCCCTGGAGAATGAAATGAATCGTAGCCATATCACGCCTCTTCCTGCTTATTGATTAGGCTTTCGACCGAGGGAGCCGCATTTTTCCAAACGTCCGCCACGGGCGTACCGCCAATACGCCGTGGAGCACGGCTTGGAGGGGCTGATGCCGCTTCGGGCTTTTTCACTTCTGAAACAGCCGGGGCCTTGGGGTGAGCCGACGTGGACGGCATGGGCTTTTCTACCGGGGCGCTTTGCCGAACTTTCTTGGTCGCTCCCCTCAAGTGCTTGTGAAAGGCCGCGTAGCTCATGGAGATTTTCCCGGCTTCCTTGAATTGCTGGTAAATGCTCATGGCCGGATGTCCCTTGGCAATGAGAGCTTCCGCTTCCTCACGCACAGCTAGGAACTCTACACGCGCCATGCCGTTTCTAAGCCGTGGCATAAGCCCCCCGCTGCCATGCCTGGAGGAAGGCGAAAGCGTCCATCATACCACGGCCCTTCACGTCATCCGCTGATGGTGCATGGCCTTTACGGAAGAGTGACGCCCAAAGGCCCCAGGCCGGGCCGCGTCTTTCCTTGGAGTGAAAACGCTCAAAAAACCGTTCAAAGAGCGGGCGAACTGCCTCAAGAGCGGGGTCGGGTCGAACTTCGGGAAGTGTTTGGAGCCGTTCAGGTGACGGTGAGGAGGCAGACGCAGGAGTGCTTTGGCGCTCGCTTTCAGAGAAATCCAGCCAGCGCCGGGCGCGGAGCCAGTTGACCGCATAGGGCACGAAGCGGCCATGTTCCTTGGTCCAACTGGACGTTTCGCGGAACTGGTCAAGAGCGGCGAGCAGCTTATCAAGGGCAGGCAATTCCCCGCATCGGCGGAGTTGATGCCAGACGCCCCGCGCAGCTTCACGGGCCTCCTTGCGCGGGTATGCAGCCAGGAATTGCTCAAAGGCGGCATTGGCAGTCAAAAAGTCCTTACTGTCTTTGCCAGAAGAAAAAGATTCCCCCCTCCCGCCTGTTTCGGGCAAGGGGCGGTCGCCCGAAGTGCCAGGAAAGGTGCTGCGTGAGGAGGCGGTCACACGCAGGCATTGACGCTGCTTCGGCGGAAGGGGGGAAAGGGGGGTTAATGTCTTTAAGTCTTTAATTCTTTTAAGAGGAGGACGCGCAGATTTTTCGCCCTCGACAGGCAAATTCTGCGTATGGCCACGCGCAGATTTTTCGCCCCGCACACGCTGATTCTGCGCGTGGTAATGCGCGGATTCTGCGCTCGTTTGATAGCCATACAGTTTATGAAGAGCACGTCCGGAAAAGAGGCGCACACGGTCATTGATAATGAGGCGGTATGCGCGGGAGCCATTCGGTTGCGGCTCCACCTTGATATAATTCAGCGCTTCGAGCTTGCGGATATGCCCTTGGAGGGCACGAATCGAACACTTGCAAAGTTCAGCCAGGAAAATTTGAGGAGAATAGCATATCCCCGTTGTGTAGCCACACCGGAACAAATGCACATACAACAGGGTAGGGGTTGACTTTACCCTCCTGTCCAAATGGATGAAGGTTTCCGAAGATTCTTTGTCTATCCCCTTAAAATATACCGCAGGAACCAAGGTCTCCATAAATTCCGCCCCTTTATTGGCAGGCGGAAAAAGACAAAGATTAAGCCCCCTGAGCCTTGACGGCCAGTGTTCTTGCGGTTATCATCTACTCACGACTTGTGAGTCCCGCGAGGGGCGAACCGCGCTTGGTATTGGTAGTGCCGGGCGCGGTTTTTCTTTGGCTTTTTCCTAGGTTTTCATTCGCGCCTCAAAATTCCGCTGCTTCCGTGTTCCCGCGCCGGTTATCCAAAAAACGCACAAGACGGGCGATGACCTCAGTGGAAAAACGCTCCACCTTGTCTTCACCCGTCCATTTGCGAGTCCGCAGTGATCCTTCCACAAAGACCAGGCTGCCCTTACCGATATAGTCAGCGCAGGCTTGGGCCGTGGAGCCGAAAGCCACCACACTATGCCAGTCAGTCCGCTTGGTGCGCGAACCATCCGGGCCTTTATGCGAGCTATCAGTGGCAACGCGAAACGTCGTCACAGGCTTGCCGGAAGGAGTATAGCGAAGCTCGACATCAGCGCCGAGCCGACCGACCAGGGTAACACGGTTAATCATTGTGCGCCCCTGCTAGGCCGTGGCCGCAAACGAGCTCAGCGGATACTGGTGGTCAAGCCGAGCCTGCATCAGAGGCGGGAGCAGATGCCGGAACTTGTGGGCCAGACGAATCGTGGCCCGCTCCGTTGCCTCGTCCAGAGCCTTCTGGATGATAAGGGCCTTGGCTTTCTCCAGGGCCGCGTCCTGCTCTTCAGCCAGGAACTGGCACATGGCTTCCTTGATTGCCGGGTCGTCGCTGTCGTAGATAGCGTCCAGATGCAAGGGGCCGTTGTACTTGTTGCGCCTCTTCTTCATGGCGTCCCTCCTTTTTAATGATAGGCTGCATCATCAGGCCCGGCGCGCCACCGCCGGACAACCGCCCAAGGGCGGTTTCGCTTCATTCCTGGAGAGCGCCGAAGGCGTCCGCGACATCGGGGTCAACGGAAACGGCAAGACCGTCTTCCGCCTGGAGGAAAACGTCTTTGGCGATGAACTGGAGAGAGTCTTTTTCCACGGTAAGCCTCCTGTTTTTAGGGGTATTCCCCCCTTACGCTCCTTGGCGTACCATTCCCCTGTCAAACACGGGGAATATCGCCTGGGCGAAGGATGCTATGCCGTCTGGGGAGGGGGTGACTAACGAAAAAAGGTGCAGAATCTTGCGTAAGCAGAATTCTACACCTTACTTTCGTGTGGCGTCACCAACGGGATTTGAACCCGTCTTAGCGGCTTGAGAGGCCGCCGTCCTAACCGGATAGACGATGGTGACAGCGGAATCTTTCTACGTTCTTAGGAAAGATTCGTCAAGTGAAATTTTTGTGGGCGTGCAATCTTGGGACAGGTCCCAAGGTAGCCCAAAATAATGGGCATTCATTTGGTCATATCATATCGCGATGGTGGGAGTCCCTGTCATAGAGTGATGGTGGCACACCTCAGCGTTTGCGGGCCTCGTTCTCCCGTGGCGCTGGCGAGCCTTCCACAAAAAGCCAGAACAAGGCCGCGCGTTCGACTGGCTTGAGTTCTCCGTCGGGGCCCTTGAGGGGGGCGCCGGGCGTCAGCGCTTCACAGCACCACCAGCCTGGTTGCGCGAGCACAAAGGCGAACTCCCCGGCGGCATTGCTTATGGCCGCCGCATCTTCATGCCAGGGGCCTTTCGGGCTTGTGTCGTCTGCATTGATGCGCACCATCCGCACGGGCGCATCCGCCAGGGGCTTGCCGTCAAGCAGCACGCGCCCGGAAAAAAGTGCAGGCGCTTGCAGGCCAAAGGGCCGGACGAGCGGTACGATCTCAAAGCTCTGTCCCGCAGCCGCATTCCAGCCGCGCTCAACGCCATGCACGGGCAGCGTCACCTTGGCCTGATGCCGCAGGAAGGTCTGGCGCTCCTCGTCCCACCAGGGGCGCCCCTCCATGATGAACTGGTAGAGGCCCGGCTTGTCCAGGGCCACGTTGGCGCCCCACGCCTTTTGGTCGAGATAGCGGATTTCCTCAACGTCGCCGAGCAGGTCACGCCGCTCCGGGACGGGGCCGCCTTCGGGCGCCGCCNTATCCGCATCATGGCGCAGGACGGCAAAGAGCTGCGGCATATCCACCGCAACGCCTTCGTGCAGGTAGGGCCGCATCAGGGAAAGGAGAATGTCCACTTCTTCCGNTTCGGCGCGCTTTTCTGGAGCCGTGGCCGGGGCTTCNGGCTTTGCNGNAGTCTTGGCAACCGCCTTTTCGCCGTTTTTTTGCGGAGCNNCNGGNTGCGCGGCCATTTCGGGNTGGCNCACAATGTGCCTGCTCGGCACGATNAGCGAGAGCGGCGCGTCCGCGCACGCAGGTGTGCCTGCAAGAGAAAANACTGCGCACAGCGCCGCCGCAAGACCTTGTCTGCGTGCCATGCGTGCACACGCAAAAAAACGGATGGGCCGCATGTCCAGTACTCCCGGCTGCGTATTTCCNTGCAGCNTCCCGGATGTGGGGGCCGCATGAGGGANGAAAGCCTAGCAAAAAGCGTCGCCCCTGTCATGTGCGGTGCGCAGNGGCAGGCANCGCACNTGCTGAAAGGCGTTCCAGTGCTACGGGGTGGGGAANNCGCCACACTTTCACAATGGAGAANCGCTCAANGNCGCCTTTATGCTGTGCCCCGNGGCGTCCGCGCGACGGCAAGCACGCAGACCTCGCAGGCACCGGCCGTCAAAAGCGTGCGCGTGGCTTCCTTNAGNGTGTTGCCCGTGGTCATGACATCATCGATGAGCCAGAGGCGCATACCCTCCACGGCAGGNGNGGCGGCGAAAACGCCGTGCACATTGGTGGCGCGCTGCCTGGCGTTCAGGGTCGCCTGCGGAGCGCTGTCGCGGGTGCGGACGAGCAGGTCCGGCCGCAAGGGGAGTCCCGTGACTAAATGGAGGGCGCGCGCCAGCTCATGGGCCTGATTGAAGCCGCGGCGGCGCAGATGGGCCGGATGCTGGGGCATGGCGAGCAGGGCGTCAGGCTTTGGNAGGCAACGCGCCGCGTCCANGAGCCACGCCGCCAGCAGGCGCGACAGCGCCAGTTCGCCGCCAAACTTGAAGCGCAGNATGAGCTCCCGCAGAGCCCCTCTGTACAGTCCGTGCCANGCAAAGGCGNGCCAGGGGGGCCGCTCGGCGAGGCAGGCGCCGCACAGCATCGTTGCCGCGTTTTGCTCGCCTGCGGGTAAGTTCGGAAAGGGAAAACCGCANCGGGGACAGCGCGGCCCGGAATAGGGCGCAAAAGTGGGCNGACATGACNGGCAGAGGGGCAGGCCATCCCCCGCATCGACCGNGAGGGCCGTGGGAGAAAAGGGACGCAGGCAAACGGCGCANCGGATCTCGTCCAAGCCCACGAGGCCCAGCCAACGCCTGAGCCACCTCACGGGCATTNCGNCGCNGCCTCGGCCTGCACGGCNGCAAGCTGTCGCCCCCANCCGCAGCCCCAGTCCCGAAGCGCAGCNAGGTCGTTGGGGCGCTTCTCAACATCCTCCACGCGGTCAAGNCCGCGAAAGCAGCGGCTGTCCACCAGTCGGCCGCCCAGAAGGGGNACGAACCATCTCAGCGTTCGCAGAGCGCCGGAAAACAATTCCTCACCGTGCGGGCGACCTGCCGCCAGNAGCGCCAGCACCGGNTTATNCGGNGNNGCGNCCGTGGACAGTAGTTGCCCCGTGCCTGTCCGCAAAGGCAGNCCAGAAGCGCTGNCCCCTGTCGATCCACGCCTTGAAGCCCGCGGGCAGGGCATAGAAAAAGATGGGCGACGCGAGCACGACCANCGGNGCTTCGGCAAAACGTGCGAACAGCNGTTCCGCATAGTCCTTGCGGGCGAGCACGCAGGCNTGAGGCGGTCGGGCACAGGCCCCGCAGCCGGTACAGGGCAGGACGGGATGCTCACGCAGGGCGATGCAGNCCGCNGNGNAGCCGGCATNGTCCAAGCCGACCGCAAAATTTTCGGCCAGCGTANCCGAAACCCCGCCCGCATGAGGACTGCACATGAGGACGNGCGCCGGCCTCACCCCGCGAACTCGCCGCAGAAAGGATTTTGGCGGCGTTCATCCCCGATGGTGGTTGCCGGGCCGTGTCCCGGATAGACGGTCACGTCGTCGGGCAGCCGGAAGAGGATGTCGCGGATGGAGTGGAGCAGCTGGTCCTGGCTGCCCCCCGGAAAATCCGTGCGGCCCATGGAGCGGTAAAAGAGCGCATCCCCGGTGAACACCGCCTTCTCGGCGGGGAAGTAGAGCGATACGCCGCCGGGCGTGTGCCCGGGCGTGTCGAGCACGATGCAGTCCATGCCGCCGAACTGCGTCTCGCCCACAGGCATGGGCTTGCTCGCGAAGGGCGTCACCGGCGGCATCCCCCAGATACCGCCCATGCCGGACTCGGTAGTGGCGATAACCTCGTCCCCGGCCGGCGAATAGACCGGGGCCCCCGTCGCCTCCGCGAGGCTGGCCACGCCGTACACATGGTCAAAATGCCGGTGGGTGAGGCAAATGGCGTCCAGCCTGAGCTTGTGGGCCGCGAGGTATTCAAGCATTGGCGCGGGGTCGCCGCCCACGTCGATGGCGACCGCGTTCGCCCCGGCATTCAGGAGATAGCTGTTGGTGCCGAGCGGACCGAGGGGGAAGGTGGCNATGGGCATGGAGGNNTCCTTGCAAAATGTTGGTGTGAGGGGCGCAACAGNGGACGCCCCGCCGGGCAGNTCATGCTATCGCAGNGGCATCCGGGGGGCAAGTGCGCCGCNCCGNGGCCGCGCAGAGGCGTGCGGCCGCCCCCGANAGCCCGAAAAGCGCTTGACGGACCACCGGGCATGGCTACAATACTTGGGGCGACTGGCTGCCACAAGGCGCCCAGGCAACCGCAAAGGAGCGCGCGTGAGCGAGACGACCATNACGGAGCATCAGCTTCAGCCATATTTCGACATCGAAGAATTCATGGGCCTGTGCCAGGAAAAGCGCCTGGGTGGCGCTGTGCTGGAGCGCCTCCTCGGCCAGTGGGAGGCGTGGCTGCCCCTGCTCAAGGCGCGGCAGATTTCATCAGGCTCCACTTCCTGGCTCGCCGTCTGGCTNCCGGANGAGGTGGAGACCGCGGTGGACGAGACCTGGGCGCAATCGGCTTCCGAAGGCTACCAGCTCAATGTGCTCGCCCAGTACCTGTGCATGAGCGCCATCCAGGAGCTGCTNCCNCAGGTGGCCGCGGGCGGCTGCGCCCCNTCCCCCAAGCCTGCGGCGNAACTGCGCNCGGCCCTTGAGGAGCTGGGCCTGCCCTACAAAGGGGAGGATTCCAGCCTGCTCGGCCGCCGCTACGCCGTNCTGACGTATTATCCTTTCAAGGGCGGTTGCGAAGTCTGCCACATGCGGCCCATGTGCCCCAAGGGGCAGGGCCGGGGCGACAATGCCAGCATCGTTCTTCCGGGATATGAGCGCAACGGGGGGGACGCCTAGCCGCGNCGCAGGCAGGTGGGCGGCCGCCCGGCATGGCTGCGGGCNGCNGANGCGGCGANTTTGTGGCCGGGCCGGGCGCCTCAGCGGCCTTCCATGACCAGGGTGCGCTGTTTGCCGTCCGGGGCCCGCACCACCACTTCAATGGTGCGGGAATTGCGGGCGACGCTCACCACCAGGCATGTCTGCGTGGTGTCCGTGTCGTAATCGCGCACCTCCACGGTTTCCCCGGTTGCCGGGAGTTTGTCNGGCGTCAGTTCCACCAGGTCGGTGGTGTCGGCGTCAAAGCCGTCCCACGCCATAACCGCCGTCGGCAAAACGAGGCAGCCCAGAAGGATCGCCCCACTGAAGAAAAGGTTCATAGGGCGTGGTGTAAATCCATTTTGCCGTCTTGGCAATACGGCGGANNCCTCCGGGCCCGCGGGACAGGGCGCGCGCCCCGTGTGATGCCCTTCAAGCCCGTGCGGCGGGAAAGTCGCCAGGGAGTTGCAAAAGCAGCATGATAGCCTACCTTGAAGGCCGCCTCGGCGAGGTGTGGGGCAATGCCTGCGTGGTCATCACCGCCGCCGGCGTGGGCTATGAGGTCGCGCTGCCGGCGCACAGCCTGGCGGCCCTGCCGGGCAAGGGGGGCGAGGTCGCCTTTTACACCTTTCTCTGCGTCCGCGAGGATGCCTTGGAGCTTTACGGCTTCGCGACCTTTGAGGAGCGCCAGACCTTTGAGACCCTGCTNTCCATCTCCAAGGTGGGNGCGCGCACGGCTCTCGCCATTCTGTCTACCTTCCGCCCCGCCGACCTGCGCCGCCTCGTGCTGGAGGATGATGTGCTCGCGCTCACGCAGGTCTCGGGCATCGGAAAAAAGACCGCGCAGCATATTTTTCTGGAGCTCAAGTACAAGCTCAAGACCGACGACGCCCCGCAGGGCGCCGTGCTCGCCCCGGACGGCAGGCCCGGCTCCGTGTTCCGGGACGCCCTGGCCGGCCTNGCCAANNTGGGCTATTCCGAGGCGGAATGCGCGCCAGTGGTCAAGAAAATTCTCCATGACGAGCCCGACCTTGATGTGACGGGCGCGCTCCGGGCTGCGCTCAAGGCGCTGGCAAAGGGGAAGGCATGATGGCCGTCGACGGCGAANACAGGGACCTCTTCTCGGGCGCGAGCGCCGATGACAGCGTGCGGCCCCGCAGCNTGGACGATTTTATCGGCCAGGACGAGCTGCGCGCCAACCTGCGCGTGTTCATCGANGCCGCCCGCGAGCGCGGCAAGGCGCTGGACCATACCCTGTTCTACGGCAATCCGGGACTCGGCAAGACCACGCTCGCCCAGATCATGGCGTCGGAACTGGGCGTGAACCTTGTCTGCACCTCGGGGCCGGTGCTTGAGCGCAGCGGGGACCTGGCCGCCATCCTCACCAATCTGGCCCGGCACGACATCCTTTTTGTGGACGAGATACACCGGATGCCCGTCGCCGTGGAAGAAGTGCTCTACCCNGCCATGGAGGACTTCAAGCTCGATCTTGTCATCGGGCAGGGGCCGGCGGCGCGCACCGTNAAAATCGACCTCGANCCCTTCACTCTGGCCGGGGCCACCACGCGCATGGGCCTNATCTCCTCGCCGCTGCGGGACAGGTTTGGCATCGTGGCNNGGCTNGAATANTACCAGCCCGCGGACCTNGCGCGCATTGTCATCCGTTCNGCGCGCATCCTCGGGGTGAGCATCACCCCGGACGGTGCGGAGGAAATCGGCCGCCGCTCCCGCGGGACGCCGCGCATCGCCAATCGCCTGTTGCGCCGGGTGCGCGACTTTGCCCTGGTGCACGGCAATGGCGAAATCACCGCCGCCGAAGCCGGAGAGGCGCTCAAGCGCATGGATGTGGACGAGCTTGGGCTGGACCAGATGGACCGCAAGCTCCTCGAGGTGATCATCACCCACTATGACGGCGGCCCGGTGGGCGTAAAGACGCTGGCTGCCGCCTGTTCGGAGGAGGTGCGCACCATAGAGGACATCTATGAGCCCTACCTCATCCAGTGCGGTTTCCTCAAGCGCACNCAGCGCGGCCGCATGGCCACGGCGCGCGCCTACCGGCACCTGAACCTCCTGCTTTCCTGAATCTTTCCCATCCCCGCTACGCAAAAAGGGCCGGAAATCCCGGCCCTTTTGTACTTCCTGCGGGCACGCACCCGCGGCTCATGGCCTACCAGCGCCGGCTCTGCTCGTGGCCGACGATGCCGCCGGCGAGCGCGCCCACGCCGGCGCCCGCCAGGGCGCCCCAACCGGCCATGCCGCCGGAGATGGCGGCAATGCCCGCGCCGCCGAGCGCGCCCAGGGCCGCGCCGCTGGCCACGCCCTGCTGGGTGCGGCTCATGTTGGTGCAGCCGATGCCGGAGGCGAAAACAACGGCCATGATGCCGATAATCAATGCTTTTTTCATATCAGGCTCCTGAAGGCTGGCAGTGACCAGCCGCATGAACGGGTTTACTTCTTGGCGGCAAGGCGGGGCGCGATGAGCTCATACCAGATGACGCTCATGACCGGGCGCTGTAGCTCCGTGGGGTGGGCCGCATACCACTCGTCGATCATCTTGATGGCGTCGGCACGCGACACGTTGGCAAAGGCCCCCATCCAGCCCTTTTCAAAGGGCGAAAGCGTATAGACGGGCTTCTTGCCGGACTTGGCGGCCTGCTCCGCCAGCTTGGCATTGACGAAATATTCCACCGTCACGGCCGAATCGATGCCGAAGAGATAGGCCTTCTTGTCCGATTCCGAGGTGTTGACCCAGATTTCCCCGGTGAACTGGTCAACGGGGTTCCCGGCGGCGTTCATGGCCGGGTCAATGACGTCGGACGTGGCGGCAGGCGCGGCCTGTGCGGCGGCGCACGTCAGGGCGAGGACCAGTGCCAGGCCAAGGCGCAAAAGCGATTTTTTCACACGAGGCTCCTTTGCGTTGTCATGGACGGCCGCACGGCGGGCTGCCCGCGGCGGGAGCTGGGCTCCGTGCGCCGAGTATAGCCAGAATTTGCCGAACGCATCAAGGCTTTTTCCGGCGGGGAATGTCCGGGCCACGGCGCCGCCCCAGGGCTTTGACGGCTTGCGCCATTTATGGCAAGGACTTGTGAGCCGGGCTTGCGCAATGCTGCGGATTCCCGGAAAAAATCCCTTTCAACTGCACTGGGGCCCGGTTGGCCCCTCTGGAGAGAACATGCCCGATACCGACCTTGCGGCACAGGACAGCGCCCCCCAGGCCGCGGCCCCGGACACTGCCAATTCCCCGGCCCAGAAAACGGAAGATGTGTTCACCTTCCGTCGCATGAGCGGCCTTGACCAGGCCATTCTTCAAACCGACTGGGAGTGGCGCAATCTCGCGAGCCTTGACCAGAAATTGTGGATGGCCATGAGCTGCCCCACGCACGGCCTGGAATTTGATGCCAGGACCCTGGAACTGCTCGACCCGGACAAGGACGGCAGGATACGCTCGGCGGACATCCTCGCCGCCGTGGCCTGGGTGTGCGACAGGGTGCAGCATCCGGCCCTGCTTCGGGAAGGCGGGGAGGCCATGCCCCTCGACAACCTGCGCGACGACACCGAGGCCGGGCAGGAGCTTCTGGCCGCGGCAAGGCTGACCCTTGAAAAAAGCGGCGCGGCCGACGCCGTGGTGGTGACGCCCGCGCAGATCGAGGCCGTGCTCGCCGAAGCGGAAGGCTATGCCTTCAACGGCGACGGCATCGTGCCCGTTTCTTCGGTGCCGGATGACGCCAAGGACCTTGCGGACTATGTGCGCGCGGCCCTTGCGGTGGTGGGCGCCAAAAAGGACGCCTCCGGCAAGCCGGGCCTGGACCAGGACCTCGCGGCCGAGTTTGCCAAACGCCTTGGGGCCACGCGCGATTTCCGCGCACGGGTGGCCGGGGCCTCCCTGCCGCTGGGCGAGGCCACGGCGGCGGCCTGGACGCTGCTCAGCCGGCTCGGGCCCAAAATCGACGATTATTTCAACCGCTGCCGCATGGCCGATTTCGCGCCCGGCACGCTGGCCGCCCTCAACGAGGAGACGGCCCTCGCCAACGCGGGCCTGGGACCGGATGGCATCAGCGCCGACCATGTGGGCGAGCTTATCAAGGAAAACCTTGCCGCGACCTTGGTGCGGATGCCGCTGGCGCGCGTGGCGGCGCGGCAGCCCCTGCCGCTCGACCAGGGCCTCAACCCGGCGTGGCTTGGCGACGTGAAGGAATTTCGCAGCCTGCTTGCGCCTCTGCTGCCCCAGGGCGCGCAGACCGCGAGCCTGAGCGAGGAGGCGTGGGCGAAGATCAAGGCGGACTTTGCCTCCTATGCCGGTGCGCTGGAGAGCAAGCCCGTTTATGACCTGCCCCCGGCGGATGCCATCCGGCTCGACGTGCCGGGGCTCGCTCCGCTGGCGCTGGCCCCCGCGGGGGACGCGCTCGGCCGCGTCTGGATGCCCGTGGCGCCCAACGAGGACCTCGACAAGCTGGACGACGCGCAGATTGCGCGCTTCCTCGATGCCGCCACGCAAAAGGCCTTTGCGGACCTTGCCCAGAAAGACCTCGCCGCGCCGAAGATGGCCGCCATCCAGGACCTGGACAAGCTGGCACTCTTCCACGCGCACCTCTACACCCTGCTGATGAACTTCGTTTCGTTCATCGACTTTTACGAGCCGGAGAAGCGGGCCATCTTCCAGGCGGGCACGCTCTACCTTGACAGCCGGGAATGCCGCCTCTGCGTGCCCGTGGGCGACCTGGAGACCCATGTGCGTCTGGCCGCGCAAAGCCATTTGTGCCTCATCTACTGCGACATCCGCCGCACCGAGCAGGACGGCGCCGAGTCCACGGGCTCCATCTCGGCGGCGCTCACCGCCGGGGACCTGGCCTCGCTCATTGACGGCCGTCACGGCCTCTTCATCGACAATCACGGCCGGGAATGGGATTCCGTCATCAGCAAGGTGGTGCACAATCCCATCAGCCTGCGCGAGGCGGTGTGGGCTCCCTATATCCGCATCTCCAACCTCATCAGCGAACAGGTGCACAAGGTCCTCGCCGCCAAGGAGGAGAACGTCAGCAAGGCCAGCGCCGAGGCTGTGGGCACGGTGGCCTCCAAGCCCGCGGAAGCCAAGCAATCCTTTGATTTCGCCAAGGGCGCAGGCATTTTCGCCGCCGTCAGTGTGGCCCTCAGCGTGCTCAGCGCGGCCTTCGCCTATATCGCCAATTCGCTTGCCTCCCTCGGGTGGCTGTGGCCGCTGGCCCTCGTCGGGGTATTCCTCTGCATTTCCGGGCCCTCGGTGCTCATCGCCTGGTTCAAGCTCCGGCGCCGGAGCCTCGGGCCCCTGCTGGACGCTTCGGGCTGGGCCGTCAACCAGGGCGCGCCCATCAACCTGGTCATGGGCCAGACACTGACCAGCGTCGGCAAGATGCCCCCTCACGCCCGCCGGAACATGGACGACCCCTACCGGCTGACGGCCCGGATGCGCAAGACGCGCAACCGCATCCGTTTCTGGTTCTGGTTCCTGTTCCTTCTGGCGCTCGCCATCGGCAGCTTCGCCCTCTATTGCCACTGGTTCGGCCTGCCTGCGTGGTTCACCGCCCTCCTGGCGCACAAGCCTGCATAGGGCTTGTTGGAGGCAAAAGCTGCTCACACTGCGAGAGTGGGGTTTTAGAGAAAGGGGCTGCCGGATACGGCAGCCCCTTGAAATTCCGCCTGTTTGTCCGGCAAATTAATACTCTCAGTGCGAGAGAAAATTTTTTGGAACCACGATGAGGGACAGTTTTGCCACTGCAATGGCACCAGGGCGCACATATCCCCTCGTTTCAGGACCCGCGCTAATGGCAGCACACTCCGTTAACGATTGCTTCTTCCCTAACCAGTTCTTGGAGAAACTTAAAAAAGATTAATCCTGGATAGGCAGGTCACATGATTTCCTTACTCCGCACTGAAATTGCTCAATGGTTGATCGATATTGTGGACTGGTTCCTGAAAGTTACCGGTCTTGACGGCAAAACTTCTGTCCAAGAGGCAATCTATGTTCTCCTGGTCATGGTGCTCGCACTGGGCATCAGTCATGGGTTGCAGAAACTTGTACTATTCATTATGCGACGATTGCCGATTTTCAGGAAAAACAGATGGGTAGAACACATCAGGAAACTCAGGACACTTGAACAATGCTCCAAATTCATAGCGCCTGCAGTTTTCCTTGGCTTGGTATCATTTTCATTTACTGGTGAAAACACAACTTTATATATAATCATCAAATGTGCAATAATCTATCTAATAATAACCCTGGCGATTGCTCTCTGTGCCGTTTTTAAACTTGAATGGATTATTTTCAATGAACTAAAAAATACCAAAAATTTACCTTTAGAAGGCATTCTCAATATGTGCCGAGGGATTATATGGATTATTGCAGTCATCCTCATCACATCAGTGCTTATAGATGAATCTCCATTTTCACTGCTCGCCGGGCTCGGCGCGTTGTCCGCCGTTCTTCTGCTTATATTTAAGGACAGCATACTGGGACTTGTGGCAACAATTCAGCTCTCAAGCAATGATATGATAAGAAAGGGTGACTGGATTGTCGTTGACGGAACATCGGTAAACGGCAACGTGCTGGACGTAACGCTTTCCTCAGTCAAAGTGAAGAATTGGGACAACACAACAGCCATACTTTCTCCATATAAACTCATTTCTGGATCATTTGTAAACTGGCGCGGCATGTTTGATTCTGGCGCAAGGCGCATAGAATCATGCATATATATCAATCCGTGCAGTGTAAAGCAGACCACGCAGGCGCTCTTCTCCTCAATATCGAAGAAATACTCTCTGCTGCAGAAGCAGATAGCAGATGCGATTACCGAAGGGGGGCTCGACCTGACCAAAGCTCCACTCCAGAGCGGCATGGCCACGAATCTCGGCCTGTACCGGGCATATATGTTCGCCTATCTTCGCGCACATCCCAGGATCGCACAGAATGAGTGGCTGCTTGTCAATCTTCAACCCGAGGTGGAGTTTGGTATCCCGGTGCGGGTATATTGCTATTCCAATGTGACGTCCTGGGTGGAGTATGTCCAAATCAATGATGAGGTACTGGAACATTTCTTCTCTGTTACAAAAGATTTTGAGCTTGAATTATGCAATTATAATATCTATACGAACAAAGTTCTCATGGGCCAATCAATATCTTCAACAGCTAATGGGGGGCTTCAGCCGTCTTCAGCGGTGGGAAAAATTTATAGAAACGGTGCGCAATGATTAAACTTTTCACTCATCCAGGGCCGCTATCCCAACAAGCCGAGTCCTCAGCTAAGGCAAGATATTGTAGACAGTGTCGTTATTTGAGATGAGCCAAAATGACACTCTACCGACATGCTTATTATCAGGAGTGAAGCAGTGTTTTTTATCATCGTGGAGAGCGATTGTTCGTCAAGGCTCCATTTCCCTAAATGAATCTTTAGGAAAATAATGAAACCGACAAAGATATTTGACCCAATGACGTAGCCTCTTTCGACTTTTAAGGAAGAATAACCGTATTTTCTCAATCCCGTTGAAGGAACTTCACAAGCATAACAGTGCCATATCCGTTGCCGGCAAGAAAATATCTGACATCTCTTCCCTGGTTTGGATGCCGGCGAGCAGGCTGCAACCTACCTGGGGCATAAATATTTTTTCCGGCAAATGGTGCGAGTATATTGCACCATTTGCTCCAGCTGCGTGAGGTTTACCTTTGATATGACTAGCTTTACACATGAGTCACTCAAAATGTGGTTCGGTTTTGAGAATTTGAGGTAATCTTTGGTAGATATGTTCTGAGGGCGATAAGCAGCTTACCTGCTCTCTTTTTTTGAGAAAAGCAGCAGTGCGCTACAAAAATTTAAGTGAAATGACGACATAATCTTAAACGCAGAAGGCCACTGCCGCAAGCGGAAAAAGAAAGTAAAAGAGTTAAAACAAAAGCGGGCAACCGCGATGGGCTGCCCGCTTGGTTATGACACGGATACATGGATTTTTCGTCTACATCAGCCCATATCCTAGCGCCCGGCTTTCCGTCGTGCCCACGCTTTTTCGTGGTTCAGGCCCCGGTATTTCCCCCTTCATCAGGCCGCGGCGGAATGGGCGAGCCCGGCGTGGTGGGCGCGTTGCAGCTTTTGCGGGCGGCACAGCTTGCTCATCAGGCGTAGATACTGCTTGTGCTTGCTGAGGAAGAAGGCCAGCGGCGGCGAGAAATTGCGCCCCAAAAGGCCATCCACCAGCATCTGGCTGATTTCCCGCTCGCGCGTGAGCACAAGCTGCGCCCGGGCCAGCACATGCCGGTCGGCGTCGGGCATGGTGACGAGCATCTTGCGGAAGGCCTCCTGCGCGCGCGGCTGGTAATACCAGAAATACATGAGGTCCAGGGCGTTGATGATAAAGGCTTTTTCAAGCTCGCGCCCGCGGGAGCCGCCGTGCCCCTTGAGGCCCCCGGGCCGCGCCAGCATGACGAGCGCGTCCTCCTGCGGGAAGAGGAGCTCAAGGCGCGTGTAACAGGCGAAAACATTGGCAATCTTGCTCTTGTAGTCCCAGCGGCGCATTCGCAGGTTGACCTGGCTGTCGGCATAGCCCTCGATGATGGCGGCCACCGTGTCGGAAGCCATCTTGGAGACCACGGCCGCGCTGGGCACAAGGTAGAGCTCGGGCTGGGCCACGCCCACGGCGAGGAGCAGCTGGAAGAGCAGGTAGTCATAGAACGACGACACCGGGATCGCGAGGCCGCTGCGGAAGAAGTTGCCGATGGCCGCCTCCTTGGGGAAGCCGCGGAAGACGTTGTGCGCGCAGATATAGAAGCCGTTGACGATGTTGAGCACCGTAAACACGAGGGTGGGGTGGTTTTCCACGGAATAGCCGAGTCCGTCCTGGAGCAGCCACACGCGCACCATGACTTCGAGGAGCAGCACGGAAATGCCGGTATACATCAGCGAATCGCAAATCCTGCTGATGCTCACCTGGTCCTTCCAGTGGATGAGCGTGCCCCGTGAAAAGCCGTTGGCGGCAAACATCATCTGCACAACATTGCGCACGCCGGTGATGCCGAACCAGATGAAGGTGCCGAACCAGGCGAGGAACCACCAGTTCTGGGTATAGAGGAAGGAGGCGAAGGCCGGGATGAAGCCCAAAAGCACCTTGAGCCAGTTGCTGATGGAGCTGTTGAGATAGGTCGGCCCGAGGCGCGCGGGGCCCCCTGAGGGCCCGTGCCCGAGGAGGTTGTTCTGGCGCGCCTGGTTGAGGCCGCCCAGATTGGCGATATTGCCGTGCTTGCAGATGCGGCAGTATTCGCTGGCGGTTTTCCACTCGCTCTTGCGCTCCATGCCAAGGTGGTGGCAGCCGGGCAGGCGCCGCAAATGCGCGGCGAGCTTTTGGAGGAAGTTGGGATTTTCCGGCGCGCGGAATGTCTCGGTTTCCTCCACCGGGGAGCAGAGCGGGATAGGCCGCGCCTGTTGCGGCTTGCGCCTGAGCTCGGCGAGGGCCCGCGGGGGCAGGGTCTCCTTGAGCACCAGGCCCATGCCGTAGGAGCGGCGCCCCCCCGAACTCGTGCCCAGGCGCGACTTGAGCGGGCTGTGGCGGTAATGCTCCCAGAGTTTGGGCACATTGCGGAGAATATTCTTGAACTTGGCCGCCCGCACTTCGTCGCCCACGCGCTCCAGGTGCCGCCCCATCTGGCGAATCATCTGCTTTACGCGCGGGCCCAGGCCGAGATTGAGCGCGCGCTGCAACTCGCCGATGGCCTCAAGGTCGTGGAGCCGGCCTTCCAGCCAGGCGCGCATGTTGAAGATTTCAAGGTGGGTGATGGCCCCGTGGCAGTCGGAAAGCACCTCCGCCACATCCTCCACGCGAAGGTCGGTGAGGCCCAGCACGAGGCGGTAGCCGGGATTGAGCTCCTGCAGCTCGTGCACCAGTTCCTGCGGGGAAAGGCGCAACAGTTCCGGCACGTTTTCCAGGCCCGGCTCGAGCAGGTCGCGCACTTCCGGCAACGTCTCGGGATTGAGCCATTCATCGGCGATGATGTCCGCGCTCAGGGTCTCGAGCGCGGCGAGTTCCGCGGCGTTGGCCGCGGCATCGGCCGTGGCGAGGCTTTTCGCCCTTTCCTGCGCCGCCGGAAGCACATGGCGGTGCATATATTCGGAGAGATGGTGAAGGGAGGGCTGCCCCCGGCCCACGAAATGGAGAAATTCCTGCTGGTCGAGCGGTGGCACGTCCACGCCCCAGTCCGCCATGAGGCGCGCCCGCGACTCCCCGTTCCAGGCGTTGAGGATATGAAGGATGCGCGCCTTTTTCCAGGCGAGGACCTCGCGGCCCTTCTTCATGATTTCCGTCAGCTTCGGATTGTGAAGAAACTCGAGAAAGTCCTCGTTGGAGCTGAAACCGCGCGGTATCCAGAACAGGCGCGCATAGTGCCCGTAGAAGGGCACCTGGTACTCGATACCGATACGCACGGTGAGTCCGGTGATTTCCGAGGCCCGCAATATCTCCCGCGCCGCATCCGGGGGCACCCAGTACTCATAGCCGATGGTGATGTCCCGGATGCCCTTGATCCAGGCGTCCATGATGAGGTGGGTGGGGGTTTTGCGGCCCTTGGTGTTGGCGTCGTAGACGTGGTCGTCAAAGGCTATCTGGTTCCATTCCTCGGGCATTTCCGGCAGGTGGTAGCGGGCGAGCATATGCCGGACGATGCGCGGCGTGCCCTGTACGGTGCGCCGGAAGTCATGGGCCAGCTTGAGCTGGGTCAGGCGGTCGCCGTGGGCGCGCACCATGTCCTTCATGATTTGCATGAGTACGCGGGCGGTGTTGCGCCTGAGCAGCGAGTGGGCGCTGTTGAGCACCTCGTCGTAGAGCACTTCGAGGGCGAGCAGCCTGTCCCTGGCCTGCGCGTCGCCCGCCTCGAGGTTGCGGAGCAGGTTGATGACCGCCGAGGCCATGCGCGCCACGGGCGTTGCGGCCAGCTCCTTGATGCCGTGCGGATGGAGGTTCGGGTCAAAAAGGCCGTTGTCCGAAGGGCCGGTACGCGAATCAAGGATGTGGTTGACAAGGGCGAGGATGTCCCTGTCCTGCTTGTCAAAATAAATGTCGCTCCAGTGTTCCGTCACGCCGTGCCCCCTTGGCCGCCGCCATGCTGCAGAAATCAGCGGCCCGGATTCGGCGGGGCGCGACGCTGACGCATGGCCGCGCGACACGCCCCGGGAGAAGTCGTTTCTGTCCCGCTGCTAGATGAATTCGTCCATGCGCCCGGAGCGCACCTTCTGGAGCAGGCGCTCGGCCGCGCCGCGCTCATGCTCGGGGAGCTGCTCCAGCTTTTCGGCGATGACCTTTTCGCCCAGCTGGCGCGTATAGGGCGTGGCGTAATTGATGAGAAATTCCATAAAGCCCGCGATGGAATTGGGCCCGCACTGGGACTTGATGCTGCCGTTGCGCACAAGGGAAATGAATTCCTGCCCGCTGCGGCCGAGGCGCGGACAGGCCGTGCAGAAGGAGGGCAGATGCCGGGCCTCCTCCAGCAGGAAGCGGACCACCTCGTCAAGGTGGCATTCCTCGCCGATGGGGAAGGGCGCCTTTTCGCCGGGCGCGTCGGTCCAGCTTTCATAGGGGTTGGCGACGCTGCCCGTGAGCAGTTGCGAACAGCCGATATTGCACGCCTCGCGCCACACCCCGGCGGGCTCGCGCGTGGTGAGCAGGATACCGGTATAGGGAATGGCGAGCCTGGTGATGGCCACGGCGCGCAGGAACTCGTCGTCGTTGAGGGCGTAGGGCGGCTGGAAATCACAGCCGGGCGCGGGGCGGACGCGGTGCAGGTTGACCGTGCGCGCGCCGGCGCCGTATTCCTGCGCGAGGTGCGCGGCGTGGGCGGCAAGGCCCAGCAGGTCGAACTCCCACGGGCCGAGCCCCAGCGCGAGCCCCAGGCCCACGTCGGGCATCCCCGATTCCAGCGCCACGCCGGGCCCCTGGAGGCGCCCGGCAAAGTCGCTCTTGGGACCGCCCGGATGGGCGTTGTGGTAGCTCTTTTCGTTGTAGGTTTCCTGATAGATGTTGACCGTGCCCGCCTCGGTGCGCTTGAGCACCGCATATTCGTCGGGCGTGAGCACGCCGAGGTCAAAATTCACCCGGCGGATTTCGCCCATGCCGTCAAAGAGCCTGAGCAGGGCCTCCGTGGCCTCGGCCCAGTATTCCACATCGGATTCGGTGCTCTGGCCGCTCACGAGCACCACGCGCTTGTGGCCCTGGCGGATGAGCTTGCGCGCGGCCTCGCGGATTTCAGACGGGTTCAGGCGCTTGCGCTGCACGGCGCCATTGCCCTTGCGGGAGGCGCAGTAGCGGCACTCGCTCGCACAGGTGTTGCTCACATGCAGGGGCGCGGTGAGCACGATGCGGTCGCCATAGACCTTCTGCTTCACGAGGTCTGCCGTGGCGAGGAGGAGGGTCAGGTCTTCCGGCTTCTTCACACGGAGCAGGGCCACGATCTCGTCCGGGCCGAGCGGCTCCAGCGCCAGGGACTTGTCGAGAATCTCGCGGACGACGGCGGTTTCGGGCGCGCTTTCACGGGCGAGCGCCGTTTCGATGGCGACGGGGTCCAGCCAGGTGGGAGCGGAAGCGGAAGTGCCGGGCATGAGTGCATCCTTGATGGGCAAAAGGTGAGCCCGCAGCCGGCGGCCGCGGAACAGGACGGATGTCTGGGTGGCGGAAATCTAGCATGGCGCGGAACAAAACACCAGCCTGAAAGGGTGTGTCCGCCGGGCTGTGTCAGCGCTGGCGGCCGCGCCGTTTTTTGGTCCTGGCCGGGGCGACGGGGGCCACGGGCTCGGGCGCAGGCGGCGTGAGGTCCGGCGGGTCCGGGATATGCGGCACATGGGCGGCGCTTCCCAGATGGCGCAAAAAGAATTCCGTCAGCGCGGCATCAAGGCGCCGGCTGATGCCTGCGCGGGTTTCCGCGCTTACGGAAAGACAAAGCTCCGGGAGCTCCGCGGCCACGGAGGGTGGGCATGGGGCCATGAGCGCGCCCGTATCCGCCTCGGGAAGCTCGAGCACCGTGGCCTTGAGGCCGGGGAGCCGCGCAATGGCACCGGCGTGGAGCTCGGCCCTGTCCACCTTTTCCGCCCCGGCCACCACCAAAAGGAGCGGCGGATAAAAATGGCGGAAGGACGCCGCCCCGAAGAGCAGCCCATAGCCGGGCGCCACCGAGGCCACAGCCTTGATGCGCGGGTCCGCGAGGCTCTTTTTGAGCGGGAAGCCCGCGCAAATGGCGTCGATTTTGCCGCGCACCCAGGGGTCACAATAGGCGTCCCCACCTTTTGCCCTGGCGCAGTAGTCCGCCCAGGGGGCGCAATCCGGGAGCGCCCCGCCGAGAAGCAGGGCCGCGGAGCCGCCCGTGCCGAAGCCGAGCACGCCGATGCGGCCGGGGTCGATGCTCGCGGAAAGCTCCTTGTCGGCGAGGAGCACGTCGATGACGGCGGAGAGCTCCTTCACCCGGTTTTCCAGTTGCGCCCAGGTGAAGAGGTCGTCCATGTTGTGCATGCTGTCGCGCGCATGGGCCGGGGCGGCCACCACGAAGCCGCGGGCGGCGAGGCGCGCCGCCGTATCATGGTAGGAGAAGCGCGTGCCCGGCGTCGCGTGGGAAAGCAGGAGAAGCGGAAAGCGCCCCTCGGCCGGGCGCCCGTTGCGCGCGGCATAGATGGTCCAGGGAGAATAGCTGAGCTCGCGCGGCGCCCGCACGCCGGGATACCAGACATTGATGTCTAGGCGCAGGGAGGGATCGCCCGCAAGCTCGCCCAGCGTGCGGAAGGCGGGTTTGTAGGCCTCGGCGCCTCGCCCGTCGCCGGGCGCCAGAAGCAGCAGGAGCGCGGACAGGGCGCAGAGCCAGGCCCGCAGCCGGTGGGAGATGCACATGCGGCCTGTTGTGCCACAGCCGTGCCTGGGGTACAAGGGGCAAGTGGGCTTGCGGCGCCCCCGCCCGTGGGCGGAGCGGCCTTGCGCGGCACAGGCCCGAAGCAGGAGTTTTTAATGGAAACCTTGAGCTTTTTCCTGGATTTCGTACTCCATATCGACGTCCACCTCTTCGAGCTGGTGGAGCAGTACGGCATGTGGATTTACGGCATCCTGTTCGTCATCGTCTTTTGCGAGACGGGCCTTGTGGTCACGCCCTTCCTTCCGGGGGATTCCCTGCTGTTCGCCTCCGGCGTGGTGGCAGGGGCGGGCCTCATGGGCTATCCCGAAATCATGCTGGTCCTCCTCGCCGCAGGCATCAGCGGCGACGCCGTGAACTACTGCATCGGCCGCCATGTGGGACCGCCCATCTTTGCGCGCGACACGCGGTTCATCAAGAAGGAATACCTGCTCAAGGCGCACCATTTTTATGAGCGCCACGGCGGCAAGGCCATCGTGCTCGCGCGCTTCATCCCCATCGTGCGCACCTTCGCGCCCTTTGTGGCGGGTATCGCGCTCATGAATCCGGCGGTCTTTTTCTTCTACAACATCATCGGCTGCCTGCTCTGGGTGGGAGCGCTCGTCTCCGCCGGCTTCTTCCTCGGCAACCTCGCCTGGGTGCGCGAGAATTTCAGCCTCATCGTCTATGCCATCATCGTTATTTCCGTGCTCCCGGTCTGCATCGAGCTCGTCCGCGGCTGGCTCGGGCGCGGCAAGGAGGCCGCCAGGACGCAGGGGGAGGGCCATGAAGGCCGCTGAAGGCGGAGAGCCGCAGGAAGGCCGGGGCGCGCCGAGAGGCCTTAGGCCGCACATCGCCCTCGTGGGGCGGCGCAACGCGGGGAAATCCGCCCTGCTTAACGCCCTGGCCGGGCAGGCGGTCTCCATCGTGTCGGAAACGCCGGGAACCACCACCGACCCCGTGGCCAAAACCATGGAGCTCTCGCCGCTGGGACCGGTCGTCCTGCTGGATACGGCGGGTATTGACGACGAGGGCGCGCTCGGCGAACAGCGGGTGGAGCGGACAAAGAACGCCTTGCGCGGCGTGGATGCGGCGCTGCTCGTGACCGACGCGGACCAGTGGGACGCGCCGGAGCGCGAGCTTGCGGCGCTGCTCGAAGAGCGGCATATCCCCTTTGTGGTCGTCCGCAACAAGGCGGACCTTGCTCCCGCACAGCTGCCGGAGGGGGAAGGGCCGCTCCGTGTTTCCGCCCTCAGGGGGGAAGGCGTCGGCGCGGTGGTGGCGGCGCTTGCCCGCATCCTGCCCGAGGCCGCGCTTGAGCAGCCGCCACTGCTGGCCGGCCTTTTACCGGAGGGCGGGCTCGCCGTACTGGTCGTCCCGCTGGATTCCGGCGCGCCCAAGGGGCGTCTCATCCAGCCGCAGGTCCAGACCATCCGGGATTGCCTCGACGGCCGCGCAAGCTGCCTTGTGACAACGCCCGGGGAATATGCGGCCATGCTGGAGCGGCTGGCCGCAGCGCCTGACCTCGTCATCTGCGATTCGCAGGTGGTGCGCGAGACCGTGGCGGCAACGCCCTCCGATGTGCCGCTGACCACCTTTTCCATCCTCATGGCGCGCCTCAAGGGCGACCTCGCCGTTCTGGCCGCAGGCGCGGCGGCTCTGGAGGGGCTGGCGCCGGGGGATACCGTGGTTATCCAGGAAGGCTGCTCCCACCACCCGCAGGCGGACGACATCGGCCGCGTCAAGCTGCCGCGGCTGTTGCGCGCGCTGGCCGGGGGCGACGTGAACGTGGTCATGGCCGCGGGCACGGCGTTTTTTGCCTATCCTGCGGAGGCGCGGGCCGTCATCCACTGCGGCGGCTGCGTCATCACACGCCGCCAGATGCTGGAGCGCATGGCCGAGGCCCGCGCGCGGGCACTACCCATGACCAATTACGGCGTGGCCCTCTCCCTGGGGCAGGGCGTACTCGAGCGGGCGCTTTCGCCCTTTCCCGAGGCGCTCGCCGCCTACCGGGCCGCGCGGGAAGCGCAGGAGCGCCCGCGCTGATGCCCGGCGCTTGCCAGCGCCGCCGCCAGCGGCTATGAAAAGCGGAGACTGACGCCAAGCCCGTCCCCCAGCGAGAGGAGAAGCGCGTGAACATCGTGTGCCCGCAGTGCGGTTTCAGCCGTCGTTTGCCGGAAGACCGCCTGCCCGGTGAAGTGGTCATCGCCACCTGCCCCCAATGCGCGTGCCGCTTCCGTTTCTCCGTGAGGGACGGCGTATTGGGCGTCCTTCCCCCGCGCGGGGAGGACGCACCCCATGCGGCCGGGGCTCCGGCACAGAGGCACGCCGCCACTCCCCTGAAGGATACGGACCTGCCGCCCGGTGCGGTCATTCCCGGCAGGGATGAGGACGCGCCGCCCACCATCGCGGCGCGGGACGGCCAGGTGAACGCGCACACTCAGCAGGCGCAGCCCGAGGAAGAGGAGGACATCCGGGAGACGGCGCGCCGCGCCTATGAGAGGGAGGCCGCCCGTTTCGCCGGCCCGGAAGCGGAGGCGGATGCGGCCGCTGCTCCGGAACTGCAGTGGGACGTCAACCCCTGGGATGCAGCCCCGGCCAATGGCGGCTGGCTCCAGGCCTTTTACCAGACGGTCCTGAGGGTCATGTTCGCCGCGCCGCGCTTTTTCGCCGGGCTTCGGCCCCACGCGCGGCAGTTGCGGCCGCTCGGCTTCTATCTCGTCATCTGCGTCATCCAGACCGTTGTGGAGCGCTTCTGGGGCTCCATGATCATTTCGGCGCTCACGCCCTCGGCCGCCACGGACCCGCAGCTGGAAAGGCTGCTCGAACTGCTCGCACCCAAGAGCGACCTCGCCCTGAGCCTGCTTTTGCGCTGCGGCCTCCTCGTGCTCCAGCTCTATGTGTTCGCGGCGCTCATGTTCCTGGCCTACCGCCTCGTGGCACGGGAGCGCACGAGCTTCTCGCTGGTCTTTCAGGTGATGGCCTACAGCTCGGCGCCGGCGCTTCTCTGCATCGTGCCCGCCCTGGGCTCGCTGGCGGGGATGATTTGGGGGCTCGCCTGCCTCGCCGTGGGCTGCCGGGCGGCGCTTCGCCTCAACTGGCCCCAGACGCTGTTCGGCTTTGTGCCGCTCATTCTCGCCTTCGGGCCCCTGCTGCTTCAGGCAATGACAGCGGTTCAGGGCTGAGGGCAGCGGCAGCCCGGATTTCACCGGGCAGCTGGCATGGATTTCGCATTTTCCCCGGTATCCGGGCTTCCGGCGGCGCCCATGTGCGCGCCGCGCCCCGGCCACGGCGCCAACCCGAGCGGCTCATGCGCGGGAAGGCGGAATGAAGGCGGGCGGACCTGTCCGCAGGGAGAACTGTCATGACTTCGACGCCAAACACCCCGTGCCTTGTCGCTTTTGGGGGCAGCCGGGCCCTGACTTTCGCGCGGGTGCTTTTCCTCCCGCTCCTCGTGCTGATGCTGGGCGCGGGCGTTTCGGGCTGCGCCAAATCCCCGGACGACAGCCGTTCCGCCACCACCCTCACCGGGGACCTCAGCACCCCCATCCAGATTCAGACGGACAACTTTGTGCGCCGCCAGCCGCCCGTGGCCTATGTTTCGCCCACCGCACCGCTGGGACACAAGCCGACGGCGCTCTTCGTGCCCCTTCGCATGGTGCAGCAGACCACCAATGCCGTCACCTTCAGCGACCTGCTTTCACGGCAAATCTGGCAGGTCTGGCTCTCGCTCGGGGCTTTCCAGACGCTCGAATACGCGCCCTGGGCGGGCCCCTTCGAGCGCGAGCGCGCGCTGGCCATCGCGCGGCAGCAGGGGGCCGAGCTTTTGGTGGGCGGCTACATCAACCATTTCATGGACGGGGGATCGGGCGGCGAGAGCTCGGTCTCGCTCTCCATGGAAGTCTATGACGTAAAGACCGGGACCCTGCTCTGGTCGCTCGCCGAGGGCGGCAGCATGGAAGCCCGCAAGACGCACGACTTCTACCTGTTCTCCATTACAGAGCGCAACCCCGCGGACCCGTCGGGGCTCATCACCCGCAGCCTCGCTTGGGATATGGGGCGGCTCATTCTCGGCTGGGTCGACCCCACGGCCGTGCAGGCGCAGGGCGACATCTCGTTGTGGGACAAGATCACGGGCAACGAGGCCTTCTAGAAAAGGCCCGGCGAGGCCGGCAGGTGCGGTGCGGCTGCCGGCAAAAGGGAGGGGGCTTCAGCTCTTGGAGCCTTGCCTGCCCGAGCCGTCCCTGGAGGGGGAGAGATTGTCGGTTTCCAGTGCGAGGTTGCGGTTCCAGGCGCGTATGGCCGCCCCCTGGGTCACGGACCACTGCTGGAGCGTCTGGCCGCAGGCGCAGACCACGCGCCAGACTTCCTGGCGGCGGCCGGGCGGGAGCATGGATTCCAGATGGGCATCCGTGCCGCCGCAGGCAAGGCAGGGACGGATGGCGTGCGGGTCAAGTTCCTTCATGGCGCCATGCTAGCAAGTTTGCGGCAGGCGCACAAGACCGCACACGCCCTTGCGGGAGGGCCGCGCGTATGCTAATGTGATGAAAAGCCCGGTCAGGCATGTGCAGGGCACGGGCAGCCGCACAGATTGCGTAAGGCGAAAACCCGTAAACGCGCCCCGGCGCGAGAAGGACAGCTCCATGTCACTCATCCCCGAAGATCTGCGCTACAGTAAGGATCATATGTGGGTCCGCATGAAGGATGGCGAGGCCGTCATCGGCGTCACCGACTACGCCCAGGCCCAGATGGACGGCATCTCCTATATGCGCATCCCCTCCGCCGGCTCCCATCTTGCCGTTGGCGAGGTCTGCGGCATGGTGGAATCCTCCAGGCCGACGAAAGACCTCATTTGTCCGGTGAAGGGCGAGGTGCTGGAAGCCAATGTGGCGCTCGATTCCACGCCCGAGCTCTGCAACAAGGACCCCTACGGCAAGGGCTGGATTTTGCGCATCAAGACAGTGGAAGCGCCCAAGGACCTCATGGACGCCGCCGCCTACGCGGATTTCTGCAAGACTGCCTCCAAGTAAGTCCGCTTCCGTCGCGCCCTGCGGGAGACCGCGGGGCGCGACGCCCGCTCAGGCGAGCACCTCCTCCACAACGGCCCCCGCAAGCACGACGCCCTCTTCATCGTAGAGCGTCGCCACCTGTCCGGCCGCCGTGGGAAAACAGGCTTCGGCAAAGCTGAGGGAAAGCCTGTTTCCTTCCAGCTGCGCACTGGCGGCGGAAAGGCCGCCGCCGTAACGGCATCGGACCAGGGGCCGCTCCGGCCAGAAGCGCGGGTCCACCGCCACATTCACCTCGCCCGCCAGCAGGGCGCGCATCCCGAGCAGGCGCCGCGGCCCCACCACGAGCGCATTGGCCGCCACATCCTTGTGCAAGACATGCAGGGCTTCTGTATGGGCGAAGCCGAGGCCCCTGCGCTGGCCTTCGGTATAACGCCAGAGGCCGGCATGGCTCCCGATTTGCCGCAAGGGCGCCCCTGCCGGGCACGCCCCACATCCCTCCTCCAGCCCGGCGGCTTCTTCGCGGAGGAGCACCGGGCCCGGCCCTGGCGGCGTGATGCCGAGTGCCTGCCATTTTTGCTCAAGAAATTCGCGGTAGGCGTCGACGCCACCGGGCGCAAAGCAAATGTCGTGGCTCTCCTGGGGCACGGGCACGGCAAGGCCACCTTCTGCCACCAGGGCGGCGCAGGCGGCCTTGTCCATGTCCGCCAGGGGAAAAAGCACGCGGCCAAGGCGCTCCCGTGGCACGAGCGAGAGAAAATAGCTCTGGTCCTTGGGAGCATGGGTGGCCCTTGCCAGCAGGGGCCCCGGCGCGCCCGCGCGCGTGCCGCCCACGATGCGGGCATAATGCCCGGTGGCGAGGCGCTCGGCGCCAAGTTCAAGTGATACATCAAGAAGTGCCCCGAACTTGATGTGCCGGTTGCACAGGGCGCAGGGATTGGGCGTGCGCCCCTCGGCATAGGCCGCGGCAAAGGGCGTCACCACCTCGCGGGCGAAGCGGGCGCGCAGGTCCACAACCCGCAAGGGCACGCCAAGGGTGCGGCAGGCGGCTTCAAGGCCGGGCAGGGGGGAGGCGGAAGCGGGGGACGGTTCGGCCAGCAGGGCGTGCAGGGCCATGACCTCGTGCCCGGCCCTTTGCAGGAGCAGCAGGGCGCAGAGGCTGTCCACGCCGCCGCTGACGGCTACGGCGATGCGCATGGACGCGAAGGAGCCAAAACTTAAAGTATCTGGTTAAGGAATTGCCGCAAACGCGGATGACGGGGCGCGGTGAAGAGCATCTCGGGCTGGCCGGATTCCACGATCTGCCCGTGGTCCATGAAGATGCAGCGGTCGGCCACGGTGCGCGCAAAGCCCATCTCGTGCGTCACGCAAATCATGGTCATGCCTTCTTCGGCGAGGGTCACCATGACGTCCAGCACTTCGCCCACCATTTCCGGGTCCAGCGCGGAGGTGGGCTCGTCAAAAAGCATGATGGCGGGCTGCATGGCGAGCGCGCGGGCGATGGCCACGCGCTGCTGCTGGCCGCCGGAGAGCATGGCCGGGTACACATTGGCCTTGTCGCTGATGCCCACCTTCTTGAGCAGGGTGAGGGCCCGGGCCTCGGCCTCCTCGGCATGGAGCCCGAGCAGCCTGATGGGCGCCATGGTCAGGTTCTGGAGCACGGTCTTGTGCGGGAAAAGGTTGAACTGCTGAAAGACCATGCCGAGGTTGCGGCGCACCATGTTGATATTGTTCTTCGGGTCATTGATGTTCACGCCCTGCACGCAGATTTCGCCCTTGTCGATCTCCTCCAGGCGGTTGATGGAGCGGAGCAGGGTGGACTTGCCGGAACCCGAAGGCCCGATGATGACCACGCGCTCGCCCGGAGTCACGTTGAGGCTCACATCCTGAAGCGCGGGAAGCTGCCCGAAATATTTCCAGACATGGCTGATGGTGATGATGGGGGCGTTTTCGCGGTCTTCCGTGGTGGTGGTCATGGCGCGGTCCGGGTGAGGGTGTGGATGCCGGGTATGGTGGACGCAGCCTTCAAGGCTAGTGGAATGCGCTTTTTTCGTCAAGAAAGGCGCGGTCGACGCACAAGGGGGCCGCTGGCCCTCATTTGCCAAAGAGGGCAAAAAGCCCTAGCATAGCCTGTTGCGGATAGAGCGGTTTTGGGGCGCCGGGCCCTGCCTGCCCAATCCCGCCTGCGCGACGCCGTTGTGAGATTTTTGCTGAGTGATTCCCTACCTTTCCGAGGTGGTTAAATGGTCGGTTTCCTGTTCAGAAAAATATTCGGCAGCAAGAACGAGCGCTATCTCAAGCGGCTGCGGCCGCTCGTGGCGAAGATAAACGCGCTCGAGCCTGAGATGCAGGCCCTGCCCGACGAGGAATTCGCCGCGCGCATCGCACAATACAAGGTTGAGGTGCAGGAAAATGGCAAGAGCCTCGACGAGCTTTTGCCCGAAGTGTTCGCCCTCGTGCGCGAGGCCTCGCGCCGGGTGCTGGGGATGCGCCATTACGATGTGCAGCTTGTGGGCGGCATCGTACTCCACAAAGGCAAGATAGCCGAAATGAAGACCGGCGAGGGCAAGACCCTCGTCGCTACCCTCGCCGTGGTGCTCAACGCGCTCTCGGGCAAGGGCGTGCATGTGGTGACGGTCAACGACTACCTCGCCACCCGTGACGCCGAGTGGATGGGGAAGCTCTACAGCTTCCTCGGGCTCACCACGGGCGTCATCGTCCACGGCCTCGACGACGAGGAGCGCAAGGCCGCCTACAATGCTGACATCACCTACGGGACCAACAACGAGTTCGGCTTCGACTACCTGCGCGACAATATGAAGTTCTACGCAAGCCAGCTGGTGCAGCGCGGGCACAATTTCGCCATCGTGGACGAAGTGGACTCCATCCTCATCGACGAGGCGCGCACGCCGCTCATCATCTCCGGCGCTTCGGAAGAATCCGTGGGCTTTTACCGCACCGTGGACGACATCGTGCGCAAGCTCGGGCCCGAGCACTACACCATCGACGAAAAGGCCAAGACGGCCATGCTCACGGACGAGGGCGTGGCCCGCTGCGAGGAGCTTCTCGGCATCGACAACCTTTTTGACCCGGCCAATATCACGGCACAGCACCACGTGTTGCAGTCGCTGAAAGCCCATCAGGTATTCAAGCGCGACGTGGACTATATCGTCCAGGACGACCAGGTGGTCATCGTGGACGAGTTCACCGGGCGTCTCATGGCCGGGCGCCGCTATTCTGACGGGCTCCACCAGGCGCTGGAGGCCAAGGAGCATGTGACCATCGCCGCCGAGAACCAGACGCTGGCCTCCATCACCTTCCAGAACTATTTCCGCCTCTATGACAAGCTCTCGGGCATGACCGGCACCGCCGACACCGAGGCCGTGGAATTCCAGCAAATCTACAATCTGGAAGTGGTCACCATCCCGCCCAACAAGCCCATGATCCGCAAGGACATGCCGGACCTCATCTACCGCAGCCGCAAGGAAAAGTTCGACGCCATCGTGGAGGCCATTGCCGAGCTCTACAAGCGTGAGCAGCCCGTGCTGGTGGGCACCATCTCCATCGAGACCTCGGAAATGCTCTCCAAGCGGCTCACCAGGCTCGGCATCCCGCACAATGTGCTCAACGCCAAGCAGCACGCCAAAGAAGCGGAAATCGTGGCCCAGGCGGGCCAGAAGGGCAAGGTGACCATCGCCACCAACATGGCCGGCCGCGGCACGGACATCGTGCTCGGCGAGGGCGTGGTGGAGCTTGGCGGCCTGCACATCCTCGGCACCGAGCGCCACGAGAGCCGCCGCATCGACAACCAGTTGCGCGGCCGCTCCGGCCGCCAGGGAGACCCTGGCTCCTCGCGCTTCTATCTTTCGCTCGAGGACGATCTCATGCGGCTCTTCGGCTCGGACCGCATCAAGGGCCTCATGGAGCGCCTCGGCCTGCGCGACGGCGAGGCCATCGAGAACAAGATGGTGACAAGGGCCGTGGAGGGCGCGCAAAAGCGGGTGGAGGCGCACCACTTCGAGATACGCAAGACACTGCTCGACTATGACAACGTGATGAACCAGCAGCGCGAGGTCATCTACGCCCTGCGCCGCGAGCTCATGGTGGAGGACGACCTCTCGCCAGTGCTCGAGGAATTCCTGAGCGACGTGCTCGACGTGGTCTATGCGCCGCTCGATGCCGCCACGCCGGACAGCCTGGCGGAAACGCAGGCCGCTGTCATGGCGCGCCTGCGTGACATCTTCAACCTTGACCGCGTGCTTCCGCCGGATGCGCCCCTGCCCGAGCGCGAGCAGACCGAGGTCCTCGTCCACGGGATGCTGGACGAGCTCAAGGCCGCCGCGGGCGAGAGCTACAAGGATATCGAGCGGTATTTCCTCCTGGAGGAGCTTGACCGCTGCTGGAAGGAGCATCTGCGCAACATGGACGCCCTGCGCGACGGCATCGGCCTGCGCGGCTACGGCCAGCGCGACCCCAAGCTGGAATACAAGCGCGAAGGCTTTGAAATGTTCCAGGACATGCTCTTCCAGATTCGCGAAAGCGTGTTCCGCGCGCTCACACGGGTGCGCGTGCAGCTGGTGAGCCCGGAGGAAGAGGAAGCGCGGGCCGCTGCCGAGCGCGAGGCCATTGCCCGTGAATTCCGCCACCGCGAGGAACCGGCGGATCTTTCCTATTCCGGCGGCGGGGAGACGGCCGCCGAGGCCCCGGCCCGCAAGCCCGTGCGTGCTGCCCCGCGCGTGGGACGCAACGACCCCTGCCCCTGCGGCAGCGGCAAGAAATACAAGAAGTGCTGCGGCCGCGGGCAGTAGTGCCCGAGGCAGTAGCAGCCGAAAGAGTAAAACCCCGGAGCCGGCAAAGGCTCCGGGGTTTTACTTTCAGGAGGGCACTGGCCGCAGCTCAGCGGCTGTGCCGCCCCACGGTGCAGCCGCCATGCCAGGAACAGGCCGCTCCGGGTTCCATGTCCACGCCCAGATCGCGCATGGCGTCCTCAAGGCGCGCGGCCACGGTTTCATAGTGCACATAGCCGCGCGAGACCGCGTCGCGCTTGCCCTCGCGCACGAGGAACACGCTCGGGTAGGCCCCGATTTCGCCCATGAGGGCCGCGGCCTTGTCATGGGCGGCCTGCGCGGCCTCTTCCGTGGCCGGGGATTGCATCTCGCTCATCAGCGCCTCGGGCTTGATGCTCCAGCGCCGGGCCAGCGCGGCAAAGACCTCCTCGGTGAAAAGGTCCTGCCCTTGGCCGTAAAAAACATCTTCCAGCGCGACGATCTGGTCAAGGCCGTGGCCGGGCGCGAGCCTCTGGAGGGCCGTGAGCACAAGGTCGGCCCCCGGGGAGGAAAGGCGGATGTCGCGCCCCTGCTCCACGGCCGCGATGGCCCCGGCGAGGGAGCGGCCGGAGGCGTGTTCCACCTCGCGCCAGAAGTCGGTGAGCCCCGGAGAATTGGCCACATCTTCCGCAAGCGTGATGGCGTCGCTGATAAGGTTGCCGCCGAGCACCTGCACGGGAATGTTCGGGTGTTCGGCGGCGAGCTTCTGCATGATGGGCGCGAAGGCATAGCACCACGGGCAATAGACGTCGGCGATATAGACAAAATGCGTTTCGTTCATGGCGTCTCCGCTTGGGCTGCCGGTTGCTGATGGCGGGCATGGAGCGCGGAAATGCGCTCCCACGATTTCCTGATGCGTTCCACGGGTATGCTACCATCTTCCACGAGGTCGCGCAAGGTGGCAAAGACTTTTTCGGGAAGGCCGTCCTCCCATTCCAGATTGTTGCCGTAGAGCAAAATATCAACCCCGGCGCGCACGGCCAGCAGGATGGCGTCGCGCAGGCCGTAGCGGCCGGAGATGGCCTTCATCTGCATGTCGTCGCTGATGACCACGCCCTGCCAGCCCAGGCCCTGGCGCAAAAGGCCCGTCACCACCATGCGCGAGAGCGTGGCCGGAAGCTCCGGGTCCAGGCGCGCGTGAAAGAGATGTCCGGGCATGACCATGCCGGGCCAGCCTGCGCGGAAAATCTCCGCATAGGGGAGCAGGTCGGTGGCGCCGTCCCAGCACTGGCTGATGTCTGTGAGGCCGAGGTGGGAATCTTCTTTCGCGCAGCCCTGACCGGGAAAATGCTTGAGCACCGGGACGATGCCGCGGGCCGCCAGGCCTTGGCCGAAGGCCAGCGCGTGGCTCGCCACGATGGCCGCATCGGAACTGAAGGCGCGGCCGAGCCGCCCGATGGCGGGATTGAGCGGATTGCTGTCCACATCGGCCACGGGCGCCATGTCCACATTGATGCCCAGCCCGGCCAGCTCCTCGCCGAGGCGCTCGGCGGTCTCGCGCGTTTCGGGGATGCTCCCCTGCCCGAGGCGCTGGGCGGCGGGGAGGTCGAGAAAGCCCTTTTGCGGCTTGAGGCGGCGCACCTGGCCGCCCTCCTGGTCCACGGCGATGAAGATGGGGCCCGGCGCGGCCGCGCGCAAGGTTTCGGTGAGCCGCCTCACCTGCTCTGGCGAGCGGATATTGCGCTCCCCGCCGGAAGGGACGTCCCGGTCGAACAGGATGACATTGCCCACGCGGCCGGCGGCAATGGCGGCGAGAAAGGGATCGCCGGGAGCGAGCTCCGCGCCGCGGAAGCCGAACATGAGCATGGCCCCGAGCATATGCTCGAGGGGAGGAGCGGCTTGTGCGGCCGGGGCAGGGGAGACGGGAGCCGCAGGTGCTTCCGCCCGCGCGGCATGGCCGGGCGCGTAGAGCCAGAGCAGGGCGAGCAAAGGTGCAATGAGGGAAGAAAGTCGGCACGCCCTCAGCACGNAAGCCCCCGNGCGCGCCGCCGCNTCCTCAGCGCCTCGAGCACCGTCACGGGNACGCGCANGNCGCCATACCCCGTGCCCGGCNGGATGCCGGGCTTGTTGGCGCCGTGGTAGTCNGANCCGCCGGAAAGGCCGAGGCCGAGCCGCGCGGCAAGGTNCACGCATTCGCGCGTATGGGCNTCGGANTGGCTGGTGTGCCANGCCTCGACGGCATCAAGCCCGTGGGCCGCAAGGCGTCGCGCCAGCGCCTCCACCAGTTCCGGGGCCGGGGAATTGAGGAAGGGATGCGCGAGCACGGCTGTGGCGCCCACTTCATTCAGCACGCGCACAGCCTCATCCGGGGCCGGGACGCGCTTGGGCACAAAGGCCTTGCCCNTGATGCCGATATAGTCGCGGAAGGCCTCGCCCGTATCCTGCACATAGCCCTTTTCCACGAGGAGCGCCGCCATGTGCGGGCGCCCCACGCTGCCCTTGGCGCGGGCGCGGACTTCCTCAAGGGTGATGGCAAAACCGAGGGCGCGCAGGCGCTCCACCATTTCGGCATTGCGCTCATTGCGGCGCCGGCGCACGGCCTCAAGCCAGTTTTCCAGCGGCGTGGCTTCGCGCGGCACCCAGAGGCCNAGNATATGNTGNTCCCCGGCGTCCGAGCGCGTGGAAATCTCGCAGCCGCGGATGAAACCGATGNCCAGCTCCNNNGCGGCTTCCTCGCCTTCCTCAAGGCCCGCAAGGGTGTCGTGGTCCGTGAGGGCGATGGCAGCAAGGCCTGCGCCGTGCGCGCGTGCCACGAGTTCCGCCGGGCTGTCCGTGCCGTCTGAGGCGGTGGAATGGGTGTGCAGATCNACCAGANTTTTNTCCATGCCCTTCCTTGTAAGCCCGCTGCCGGCCCGTGGCAAGCGCCGGGGCGNCGAGGAGCAGCCGCCGGGCGCCTTGGCAAAGGCGGCAAAAGAATGCCGGTCTCGCGGGCATTTTTTTTGCATGTACTGTCTTATTTAGCGAGNCCGGCAGCCGGTTCCNCNCGGGCGGTTTTGAGTTCCGCGCCGGATTCTGGTAGGCTCATCAGGCCCCCNGNGGAGGGAACGCCGTGTGCGCGCCTCTGCCGGGGAAGTTCCGGGCCTTTTTGCCGGGAAAGGATAATTCATGGCGCAGTTATCGCAACTTCTGGCGCGCTTGCCCGAGGGCAAGGATGTCCACATGAGCACCATGGGCCATGTGCTCTGGGTGTGCTGGCAGGGAAACCTTCCCCAGGCGGTGAACCAGACGCTGCTCAATTATGGCGGGATGCTCGTGGGCGAGGANCACGAGCAGGCCATCTGGTTCTTCTTCACCGANGACGTNTTTCTGGCGCTGGCGCGCCTNCGCATCTGGGGCAATTTCAACGAGCTGCCCGTGAGCATCGAGCTCTTCCCNGGCAGGCTCCAGNTGAGCAGCAAGCGCGAGGCGAGCCTGCTCGTNGACGGCATNCTCTCCGCCCAGGANATCCATCCNCGCGAGACNCTCGACATCTGGATACATCCNAANAGCCGCGAGGGCCGCAATGTCCTTCCNGGCATCACCTTTGCNGACNCCAAGGGCCAGCAGGGCATGGCCTCCGTGGCNTGGGCCGCGCCCGANGTGGACGTGCGGATGCCCTATTCCTCCACCCAGGCNTGGTTNGCCGTGNTGCACCCGCTGGGNAGCCCGCTGGACAAGGCTTTCCAGGCGGGCTGGAGCAACATGTTCATCAAGCTGGANGGNCTGCTNCAGGAGCTCAAGATCAAGTCCATCGTGCAGGAAGGCTTTGTCATGCTTGCCATGGACAACCTGCTCATGCTGCGCACCTTCATGCGCAAGTATCTCGACACTTTTTCCAAGGAGAAGCTCGGCGAAGGCGAATACTGGCCCTGCGTCTGCGTGGTGGCCGACCGCAACAACCTCAATTTCAACAGCGATCTGCCCAAGAAGATTGGCCTCCAGTGGGACAATCTCATGCCGGATTTTCCCTACCTGAGCTACCGCAACGCCTATCTGCTCGGCGAGGGCTTTTCCGTGCGCGATTTGCGCTATACCGGCGGCCAGACCAGCATGGACAGCTGGTGCAATGTCCTTCTGGATGAAAACAGCATCAGCAGCCGTTCCATCCCGCTCATCATGTCCGGCCAGCTCGCCGCGGGNGGCGCCGGGGGGAGCTGCTTCTATTGCGGTCTCCCCAACCACACGGCCGCGGAATGTCCCACNCGNACCTATTTCCCCTCGCGCGCCGAGACCTGGCAGCAGGTGGAGGGCATGGACCTCGAGGTCATCAACGAGGCCTTCCGGCATATCGAGACCGTCCTCTCCGAGAAGGGCGTCGCGGGCTTCGAGGAATTGCTGGACGAGGAGCAGCCCTCGAGCATCCTCCTCCAGGCCATCTTCGACCTTAACGGCCCCTGCCAGCTCCGCAACGTGCCCCGCAACTGGCTCTACCGGATGCGCGAGCCGGACCCGGACGAGGAAAAGCCCGCCCGNGACGACAGCCCCGCCTGGGACCTTTTGGAAAAGCTCGGGCGCAGCGCCCCGGAGGAACTCCCCGAGCTNGACAAGGAAATACTCCAGACCATCGCGCGCCACCAGCNCGACCCGCGCCTGCGCATGGTGCGCGCCTTCCTGCAAATCGAGCGGGGCGACTATACCCAGGCGCTCAACGCCTTCCGCGAGGCCGCGGCCATGACCCCGTGGCCTTCGCTTCAGGCGTGGAACGAATACCTGCAGGGGCGCCTGCTGGAGGAACAGGGCCAGCTTGCCCAGGCAAGCACCCTCTATACGCAGGTTTTGCGCGTCATGCCGCAGTGGCGCGAGGTGACCTACAGGGGCATCATCTGCCGGGTGAAGATGGGTTTTGCGGAGCAGGTGCTGGACCAGGTGGTGGACCTCGTCCGCGCCGAGCCGGAATATTTCAACCGCTTCCTCATCGACCCGGCCCTGGAGCGAGGACGCCTGCTCGTGCTTTCCGCGCTGTTCGACCTCTGGGAGGAGGCCCGGAAAAACGCGGAAAACGAAAAAAGCGCCGTACATGCCATGCAGGAACGGCTCATGGCCTGGTTCCCCGAGGACCATCCCGTGCAGGGGCGCCTCGGCCAGAAGGTGCACGCCCTCGACGCGCTCGGAAAAGTGGACAATTACATGGCCTTTTTCCGCATGGTGCGCCAGCGCCCGCAACTGGAAAAAGAACTGGAGGAGAGCATCCAGCGCGAGGTGGACGAACTCAGGAACCGCTACAAGTCCTATCTCGACGTGCTGGAAGAGATACGGGACGAAGCCTCGTGGTTTCCCTTCCCCTCGGCCCTGCGCGACTTCAGCTCGGATTTCAATTCCAGCGCGGGCATCATCAACTGGGCCTTCGCCAGCAATTTCAACGAGGCCGAGACCTTCAAGCGCGCCCAGAACGCCATCCCCAGGCTGGACGAATTGCTCCAGAACCTCAAGACCCGGC
This sequence comes from Desulfovibrio sp., assembly GCA_014804905.1. GTDB lineage: Bacteria > Desulfobacterota > Desulfovibrionia > Desulfovibrionales > Desulfovibrionaceae > Desulfovibrio. The sequence continues at coordinate 38,661 of JAAUYX010000019.1, forward strand.
TCAAGTTCCTGCGCACCGTGCGCGACGGGACGCTCTTCGGCCTCACCATGCTGCGCACCTTTATCTGGGTGGAGGTCATCGGGCTTTTGCTCTGCTTCGTGGGCGTGCCTGTCATCGTGTTCTGGGGCGAAAAAATGGGCCTCGGCTGGCTCAAGTACCTTTTGGGGGAAAACCAGTGGTCCATCCAGAAGGTACTCGTCATCATCGTGACCATCCTCGCCGTGGGCGTGGGGGCGCTCCGTACCACCCTGGTCTTTGACCGCAAGCGTGAAAAGCTCCTCGAACAGGCGAGGGAACAGCGTCAGAAAGCGCAGCAGACGCGCATCGAAAGCATCCGCAAGCAGCGCCTCGCGGAAGCGAAAAAACTGCGTCGCCAGCAGGAGGCCGCGCAACAACTGGAAAACCGCCGCCAGCTCAAGGCCAGGATGCAGGGCTGAGAGCGGGCGCAAATACCGTACCCGAAAAAAGGACGCTTCCATGCCCACACTCAAGGATTTCGCCCTCTATCCCATCGACTGGAACCTCACCCCGGAACACGCCGTCACCATGTATCTCGAATGGGGAAACAATGACTGGCAGGATGAATATCCGCCGGTGCGCTCCAAGGAGGATGTCTCTCACTATTTTGTGGTGGACAGCTGGCAGGACCCGCCGGTCATCCGCTTGGTGCGCCGCAATTCCGAAGCTGCGGAGGACCTCATCACCGTGCCTCTGCCGCCGGAGCTTTTGCCCGACTGGCGGGAGGCCAACGGCAACCTGCGCGGCGTGAGCGCACCCACCCCCGCCATCAAGGCCTGGCTCAAGAAGGAGCTGGGACAATAGGGATTTTGCGCCTGCGCTGACAATGCAGGCGGGGACTTTAAGGCTGCGGCCGGGTGCGCGCGTTGGCGCGCCTCCGGCCGTTTTTCTTTGCCAGGCGGCTATTGGAGCCAGAGGTCCATGCCTGCGCCCATGCCGTCGTAAGGACGCTCGGTGAACCCAAGTTTTTTGTAAAAGCCCTCATTGCCCGCGGTGGAAATGAGCACCACCTTGATTTTCCAGCCGGGGCGGCGCTGTTCCCCCACCCAGGCGAGGGCGCGGCGGGCAAGCTCCCTCCCGATACCCCGACGCTGCCAGGCGGGCAGGACCATCAGGTCGGAGAAATAAGCGATATAGCCGTGGTCCCAGACGATGCGCACCGCGCCGATGATGTCGCGGCCCTTGTGGCAGGCTGCGACGAAGGCCGAATGGCTGAGGCCCTCCCGCGCTTCCTCAAGGGGCAGTTCCGGCCAGCCCACGGCGGCGCGCAGGCGGCAATATTCCTCGGCGGTGAGTGAGGCGGAGTATTCCAGCTGGCTCATACAGGCCCCGAAGGTACAGCAAGAACAGGGCGGCATCTTGGCGGCCGCAAGGTCCATGGAACGCAGCAGGGCGTTTCCCCGCGAAAGCCGCAGGGAAACGCCCTCAAGTTTCTTCGGCAGGCGCGCTCAGGCGTTGGCGGCCGTCTCCGCGTGGGCCTTTTCTTCACGGGCGAGGCGCTTTTCCAGCGTCGCGAGCCTTGCGCGCAATTCGCGCGTGTGCTTCCTCACACCCGTATGGTAGAGCCAGATAAGGCCCAGCACCAGAAGGCTCGATTCCACAAAGAAGAAGAACAGCCACTGCAAATGGCGCTCCTGCCCGGCCGGCCGCTCCTGCTGGAGCCACTTGCGGGCNAGCGCCTCGCGCTCCTGCGGCGTNACCTGCGCGAGCGCCGTGGTGATGACATTGAATAGCTCGGGCTTGTCATTGCGCACGGCAACGGCATGGCCGTANGAGGAATCNACCTTNCCCGCGGTCTGCATCTGGAGGATGCCGCCNGTCTGGATTTTTTCNAGCAGGTTGAACTCATAGTCGAGCACGGCGTCCGCCTCGCCCGCGGCCACTTTCTGCAGGGCCTCCAGCGTGGTCGCCGCGGGTACGGCGATGATCTCGGGGTGGAATTCCTTGAGGAAGTCGTGCCAGGAATAATCCTTGACCACGGCCACTTTCTTGCCTGCGAGCGAGGTCACGTCCGCGCTGTCGAGGCCGCTGCCGCGCCGGGTCATGATGATGCCGGGCTCGGTGATATAGGGCGCGGTGAAGAGCATGTATTCGCTGCGCCGGCCGGTCTTGGCGGCGGCCATGAAGAGGTCGATCTTGCCCTGGCGCGCCAGTTCCTCGGTGGCGGCCCAGTCGCTCGTGGCGACGGGGCGGAAGTCGATNCCCGTCATCTTGGCGAGNAGNCGNAGNTAGTCNCCGCCGAGCCCGGTATAACGGCCNCGCTCGTCGAACATTTCCAGCGGGTAGAAGTTGGGGTCCACNCCCACGGTGACNACGGGGTTCGCNGCGAGCCAGGCCAGGTCTTCGGGGGCAATCTTGTCNAGGATGGGGTTTTTCTGCTCAAGCAGNCCGTCGAGCGCATCTTCCTTNGTCGCAAAGGCCTCGGGGAAGAAGGTCTGCGCCCCGAGCAGGACCTGGATGACGATTATGGCGAGTCCAANGCAAAGTANCAGCAACTGTCGCATGTGTTCTCCACAAAATNCCNGCGTGTGNCGGTNACGNCCCGTNCGGCTGGCGCACGGCCGGGGCGTCCTGTGTCAGCGCTCGGCGGTGGTCCCCGCCTTTTCCTTCGGGGCNTCTTCCTCNTCTTCCTCGGGGTCGAACAGCACCGGGCAGTTGCTCTTGCCGAAGAGCAGGTAGCGCAGGCGCGAATGGGGGATATGCAGAAGCTCGCTGCGCCGGTTGGCGAAGAAGATGCCGCCGAGGCCCACCCAGATGAAGAGCATGATCCACGAGGGCACGCTGATGGCNGCCGGNGANCTGGGGAAGATNAGNAGGAAGAAGCAGACNANGGANGTGGCCGCGCCGATGANGCANANGGGCTTGCCCCANGCNGCTTCGGAAAGGCGCGGATGNCNCGTNAGGTACTTGTAGGCNGTCATGCTNGTGAACAGGTAGGCGAGGGCCGTGCCGATGGCCGACATGTCCACNATCCAGCCGAGGGCCGCGCGCCCGAACCACGGCACCACGAGGCAGAGCNCCAGGGTGAAGAGCACGCTCTTCCACGGCGTGTTGTAGCGCGGNTGCACGGAGGCGAAAAATTCCGGCAAAAACTTGCTGCGNCCCATGCTGAANAGNAGGCGCGTGGTGGCCATGAAAAAGCCNTTCATGCCCGTGAGGATGCCCGCCAGCACCGGCACGGTGAGNGCCACGCCGCCGAAGCGCCCGAACACCTGGTCGGCCACCCAGCCCGTGGCCCAGGCGTGGTTCTGGCTCAGNAGGTCCTTGTAGGGGATATACCCGGCCACGCAGAGNGTCACCAGCGCATAGAGGATGGCGCCGCAGATGATGGAAAGCAGCATGAGGTCGCGCGCCTTGGCCGGGGAGAACTTGAACTCCTCGGCNGTCTGCGGGATGGTGTCGAANCCCACATAGAGCCAGGGCGTGAGCGCCAGCACCACGAGGACGCAGGCGAGCGGCGAGCGGTCTTCCGCAAAGAGCGGCTGGAAGTTTTCCAGGCTCGCCGAATCGGTGAGGAAGGTGCCCGTGGCGAGCACGAGCACGCCCGTGGTAAGCGCCAGCGCCAGGATGACCTGGATGGTGCTCGCGGCGTTCATGCCGCGGTAGTTCATCCAGCCGAAGAGCAGAAGGATGGTGGAGACAAAGGCCAGCTCGCCGCTATTGATGTCCCAGCCGGCGATGGAATAGAGAAAGCCCACGTCGAACACGCCGGGGAGCAGGTAGCGGGTGAGCAGGATGAGCGCCATGGCGTTGGCCGCGATGACGCAGATATAGCTCAGCACCAGCGCCCAGCCGCACACGAAGGCCCCGCGCGTGCCGAAGCCCGCGTATGCGTAGGCGAAGGCACCGCCCGCCACCGGATAGGGCTTGACGAGGAAGCTGTAGCTCAGGGCTACGATGCACTGGAAGAGCGCGCCCACAAAGAAGGCGATGATGGTCCCGAGGGGGCCCGCGTCCGGCAGGAAGCGGATGGCGGGCAGGATGAAACAGCCCCAGCCGACAATGGCCCCGAGCGCCAGGGCGAGGACTTCAATGGGGTTGAGGGTTTTTTCCAGCTCTTCGCGCTCGTGGCCCTTCACTCCATGCTGTGGCGTCTCCCCCATGCTCCCTCCTGAATCCGGCGTGTGCGCCAAGTGGCGTCATTCCACAAAAGCAATCCTTGTGCCATATGGCACATGACGCCACAGGCCTTGATTTTCGGCCTGTTTTTGCGCCGGGGCAGGGCGCCGGCCACAAAAATCGAAAGGCTCCAAGTCGAAAAAAACTCAACGGCCACGATATTCCGCAAAAAATATAAGTTGTTTTTGACTTATTGTGCAAAAACGACTCATGCGTTTGTGGCGCACGCCCCATGTGAAGAAAATGTTTCAGGCCGTGAACCCGCCGGAAAGTTCAGGGCACGGAGCAGGATGGCGCACCGCATCAGCCGAGGCGGATGATCATGGCCCCGCCCATGACGAGCAGGATGGCCAGCAGCCGAAGCGCGGTGAGCCGCTCCCCGAGGAAGATGACGGCCATGATCATGCCGAAGATGACCGAGGTCTCGCGCAGGGCGGCCACCAGGGCAATGGGCGCCAGCGTCATGGCCCAGATGGCGATACCGTAGGAGCCGAGCCCGCACAGGCCGCCCGAAATGCCGGGCACGGCGCGCCGCCTCAAATAGCGCAGGTAGTCGCGTCCGTAGCGCGCGAGCACATAGATATGGAGGGGGAAGATATTGAGGAAGAAGATCCAGCAGGTGTAGCTCACGCTGTCGCCGGAAAGGCGCGCGCCGTAGCCGTCGGCAAGCGTATAGCCCATGATGACGAAGGAGGTGCGCAGGGAATAGAGCACGCCCTTGAGGCTCCCCTTGTGGGCCAGCTTCTGCTCCAGCGCCAGCGTGAGGATGCCGGAGCAGAGGAGGATGACGCCGCCCCAGCCCGCGAGCCCGAGGGGCACGCCGATGAGGCAGAGCGCCAGGGCCGTGAGCATGGGGGCCGTGCCGCGCATGATGGTGTAGCCGAGGGTAAGGTCGGCCACGCGATAGGCNGCNGCGATGCAGAGATAATAGGTGAGNTGGCAGCAGCAGGANAGCGCGAGAAAGCCCCAGGCCGCCCTGTCCGGGAAGGGAAAGNAGGGCAGCAGGAACATGGCTCCGAGGCCTCCGCCGAGGGCGTTCATGGCCGTTTCGTAGAGCTTGTTCTCGCCGCCCTTGACGATGATGTTCCAGGTGGCGTGCAGGAAGGCCGCGCCAAGCACAAGAAGGATGANNGTACCGGACATGCTGCCCTCCGCGCGGCNNTCCCGNTNTNCNGNCCCGGCGGCCCGGCGGGCGAGACGCCCTTATGCCTTCCCGTTTTCCGCCGCGAGATGCCGCCNCGCCGAGCGCACGGTGTTCTGCATGAGCATGGCGATGGTCATGGGCCCGACGCCCCCGGGCACGGGGGTGATTTTCCCGGCAACCTCGCGCGCGGNNNCGAAGTCCACGTCGCCCGCAAGGATGGCCTTGCCCGTCTTTTCATTGAAGCCCACGCGGTTCACGCCNACNTCGATGACCGTGGCGCCGGGCTTGATCCAGTCCGCCTTGACGAGANGGGGCACGCCAGCNGCCACGATGAGCACGTCCGCGCGGCGGCAATGGGCGGCAAGGTCGCGGGTATGCGAATGCGCNAGCGTCACCGTGGCNTTNCCGCCNGGCCCCTTCTGNCCCAGCATGACGGNNAGGGGNTTGCCCACGATGTTGGAGCGCCCCACCACCACGGCTTCGGCGCCGTCAAGTTCCACGCCGGAGCGCACGAGCATTTCCTGNATGCCCGCGGGCGTGCAGGGGCGGAAGGTGANGGCCTCGCCGCCGATGAGNAGGTTCCCGAGGTTGACCGGGTGGAAGCCGTCCACATCCTTCTTCGGGTCGATGGCGTGGATGACGCGGGTCTCGTCGATATGCTCCGGCAGCGGCAACTGCACGAGGATGCCGTGNATGTCCGCATCGGCATTGTAGCGCCCGATGAGCGCCAGAAGCTCGGCCTCGCTGATGTCCGCGGNGNGGTTTTCCTGCACCTCGTGGAAACCGAGTTCATGCGCGGTGCGCGTCTTGCGGGTGACATAGCTCACCGAGGCCGGGTCNTCGCCCACGAGGATGGTGACCAGGCCCGGAACCTTGCCGTACNGCTCCCGCAGCTCCGCCACTTCGGCGCGCAAGTCCTCAAGAAGGGCGCGGCTCATGGCCACGCCGTCGATAATCGTTGCAGACATGGGTCTCCTGTACTCAACGTGAAGCAGGCCGCCTGCGCGGACGGCTAGAAAATCCCCTTGACCCTGCCTGTCTCGGTATCCACGTCCACGCGCCGGAAGGCCGGGTTGGAGCCCGTNCCCGGCATGAGGGTGATCTTGCCGGAAACCGGCACCACAAAGCCCGCGCCGCCATAGATGAGCACGTCGCGAATCTTGAGCCGCCAGCCCTTGGGCGCGCCCTTGAGGTTGGGGTCGTCGGAGAGGGAAAGGTGGGTCTTGACCATGCACAGACCGAGCTCGTCGGCGTCCTCGCGCTCCTGGATTTTTTGCAGCTTGGCCTCGGCCTCGCCGGAAAAGTCCACGCCGTCGGCGCCGTAGATTTCCCGCGCCACGAGCTCGATGCGCTCTTTGAAGGGCATGTCCCAGCTGTAGAGGGGCGTGAACTCCGTCTTTTCGTTACAGGCGTCCATGACGGCGTCGGCCAGCTCCAGCGCGCCTTCGCCCCCCAGCTCCCAGTGGCGGGANACGGCCACCCGCGCCCCNGCCNCTTCGCAAAGCTCGCGCACCTTGGCAATCTCCGCCGGGGTGTCGGTNACAAANGCNTTGATGCACACCACCGGGGAGACGCCGGATTTCTTGACACTCTCGATATGGTGCAAAAGGTTGCAGCAGCCCGCCTCCACAAANCCCACATTTTCTTCNGNATATTCGCGCGGCAGCGGNCGCCCCGGCACGGGCACGGGCGCGCCGCCGTGGCTCTTGAGCGCGCGCACGGTGGCCACCACCACGGCGGCGTCGGGCGCAAGGCCGCTGTAATGGCACTTGAGGTTCCAGAACTTTTCATAGCCGATGTCCGCGCCGAAGCCGGATTCCGTGACATGGTAGTCNCTGAGCTTGAGGCCCACGCGGTCGGCGATGACCGAGCTCTGGCCGATGGCGATATTGGCGAAGGGCCCGGCATGGACAAAGACGGGCTGGCCCTCGATGGTCTGGATAAGGTTGGGGTTGATGGCCTCCACCATCCAGGCGGTCATGGCCCCGTCCACCTCGAGGTCGGCCGTGGTGACGGGCTTGCCCGCGCGGTCATAGGCCACGATGATCTTGCCCATGCGGCGGCGCATGTCCGCNAGGTCGCGCGAGATGGCGAGGATGGCCATCACCTCGCTGGANACGGCGATATCGAAGCGCGAGCGCATCATGAAGCCGTCGGACTTGCCGTTGACGCCGTCGATGCCGGTGATGATGTTGCGCAGCTCCTGGCAGCAGAAATCCATCACCCAGCCCATGTTCACATTGGTGGGGTCGATGTTGAGCCGCGGCATCCTGGAGAGCGAGAGCAGCTTTTCATCGTCGTAGTTGCGCTCATGCTGCATCCGCGAGGTGAGCGCCACCATGGCGAGATTGTGGGCGTTCATGACCGCGTTGATGTCGCCCGTGAAGCCGAGGGAATACTGCGTCAGCGGGATGCACTGGGAAAGGCCGCCCCCCGCCGCCGAGCCCTTGACGCCCATGGTCGGGCCGCCGGANGGCTGGCGGATNGCCGCGGAGGCGCGCTTGNCGCGCTTGCCGAGGCCCTGCACAAGGCCGATGGTGGTGGTGGACTTGCCCTCGCCGAGGGGCGTGGGCGTGATGGCNGTGACGTCCACATACTTNCCGTTGGGGCNGTCAGCGAGGCGGTCNAGCACCTTGCGGAAATCCACCTTGCCCATGTAGTGCCCGTAGGGCAGAAGCTCGCTCTCCTCCAGCCCCAGGTCGCGNCCGANCTGGGAGATGGTCTTCATGGTCTTTTCGGCTTCCTGCGCGATTTCCCAGTCGGCATGGGCTTTGGGGTCCAGCATGGTGTTCTCCTCGGGTGTGGATGGCGCCGTGCGCACCGCTTTCGCGGAAAAAAGGGGCCGGGGCCCGCCCNNCCGCAAAAGGCGGGCAGGCCCCGGAGTGCTAGATTTTTTCCAGCTTGTACTCGCGCGTGCCGAGGCCGATGGCCTCGCCATAGCTCAACTGCACNTCGCCCNTNGTGTGCGGCCAGCGGGCGGTGAACTTGTCCGTCTTGGCCTCGGCAATCTTGGGGTCAAAGGCCGGGGCCTTGTTGACGAGGTCATAGCAGGCCTGGTCCAGCGCCACCGGGTCCATGGAGGCGAGGATGCCGAGGTCCGGCACGAGGGGCATGTCGCTCCAGCCCACGCAGTCGCAGTCCGGCGTGACNTTGAGGACGAAGTTGATNTAGCAGATGTGCTTNTGCTTGCCCTTNACNACGCCGTAGGCGTATTCGGTGAGGCGNTCCANNAAGGGCACNATNTCNGNGCTCCAGTCGATGCTGATGGCCTTGTTGGGCCGCACCGGNCAGACGGTGATGCACTCGAAACAGCCGATGCAGCGGCTCACGTCCACATGGCTCTTGCCGTTGACGAGGCTGAGGGCCTTCTGCGGGCACACCTTGACGCAGCGGCCGCAGCCCACGCAGAGGGATTCGTCGATCTGCACATGCACGCCATGCTGGTCGCGCTTGCCGGCCACGGACGCGCCGCCCATGGCGAGGTTCTTGATAGCCCCGCCGAAGCCCGCCATNTCNTGCCCCTTGAAGTGCGANAGCACCACCATGGAGNGNACGCGGCGGATGGCGGCGGCGATGCGCACATCCTTGAANTGCTTGCAGTTGATGCGCACGGGCACNTCTTCCTCGCCATAGAGGCCGTCGGCGATGATGACCGGCGCGCCCACGGTCTCGGGCGTGAAGCCGTGGAGATAGGCNGTGTGGAGATGGTCCACGGCGTTGTGCCGCGTGCCGGAATAGAGGGTGGTGGTGTCCGTGAGGAAGGGCTTGGCCCCGGCGGCCTTCATCTTGTCCACGGCCACGCGCGCGAACATGGGCTTGATGTGGGTGTCGTTGCCGTATTCGCCAAAGTGAATCTTGACGGCGGCGAGGTCATTGCGCTTGAGGACCTTTTTCAGCTGGAGCGCGTCGCAGAGGCGCGCCACCTTGGCGCACTTGTTGTTGTCCAGCGAGCGGCTGTGCATTCCGGTGAAGTAAACCGTGGCTGCCATGATTTCCTCCTGAAAGGTTTGAAGCCCCGAAATTTGTGCGCCTTGCGCTACCAGCCGCGGCAGCGCGGCCAAGAGGCCATTTCCTCGGCTCCGCGGCAGAGGTGGACGGTCTCGAAGCCCGTGGCCGTGGCGCAGGCATGGACGGGCAGGATGCGCAGCAGCGTCCCCACCGGGAGCGGCGGAACGGGCGCACCGGGCCCGGCGGTGATGAGGCCGTGCTCCTGATTGGTCTCGCTCACGCGCAGGCCGGGGAGCAGCTTGCCGTGTTCATCGCTCACGAGCCCGTAGCCGAACTCGGCGAAGCGGCCGGGAAGGCCCGCGTCGCGGGAAAGCGCGGTCCAGCCCGCGTCCGTCACGAGCGCACCGTCGCTGCCCCGCCGCCCGATGACCGTGCAGAGCACGGAAAGGGCGATGTCCTCCACGGCGCAGACGCCGAGTCCCGCCATGACGAGGTCCTGCGTGAGGTACACCCCGGCCCGCACCTCGGTGACGCCCGAAAAATCCTCGCCGAACAGCGCCGTGGGCGTGGAGCCCACGCTCACCACGGGGCACATGTGCCCGGCGGCGCGCAGGACCCTTGCCGCGGCCAGTGCGGCGGCGCGCTCCTGCTCCGCCAGCGCCGCAAAAGCCTCGGGCGAGGGCTCGGCAAGCTCATAGGCCGAACCCGCATGGGTGAGCACCCCGGCCACGCGCTGACCGCGCGCTGCCAAAATGCCGGCAGCTTCCAGGAGGGCCGGGGCCCCCGGCTCAAGCCCCGCCCGGTGGCCGTCCGAGTCCACTTCCAGCAGCACGTCGAAGCTGTGGCCGCGAGCCTCGCCAAAGTCCGCAAGGGCGCGGGCAGCCTCCACGCTGTCGAGCAACAGGCTGAGGGCCGCACCCCGCTCCCGCAGCGCGAGCGCGCGTTCAAACTTGCCCGGCGCGATGCCAACGGCGTAGCATATATCGGGTATGCCCCTTTCCGCAAACCATTCCGCTTCGGCCAGGGTGGAGACGGCCACGGGTCCCTCAGGCGTGGTCATGGCTCGCCGCGCAACCTCCACGCACTTGAGGGTCTTGGCGTGCAGTCTGAAGCCCACCCCGAAAGGCGCAAGGTGCGTAGCCAGGCGGCGGATGTTGCGCGCGAGGCGGTCTTCGTCCAGCAGCAGCGCGGGCGTGGAAAGGTAACGGATATGCAAGCTGGCCTCCACGCACCGCCTACAGCAAAAGCGGCGCGCTGTAAACCGCAAGGGAGTGCGGCACGGGGCTTTTATTCCGCCTGCGCTTCTGCTAGACTCGCGCTCTCTTGAACCCGCCCTGCGGGAGAAGCCGGGAGGCCACATGCAGACCATCATCATGTGCGGCGGCAAGGGCACGCGCCTGCGCGAGGAGACCGCCATCAAACCCAAGCCCATGGTGGAGATCGGGGGGCGCCCCGTGCTCTGGCACATCATGTCCATCTATTCCCGCTTCGGCTTTCGGGATTTTGTCCTGCCGCTGGGCTACAAGGGCGAGGTCATCAAGCAGTATTTCCACGATTACCGCAGCCGCAACGCGGATTTCACCGTGGACCTCAAGACCGGCAACATCACCGTGCATCCCTCCTATATCGAGGACTGGCGCGTCACCCTTTGCGACACCGGGCAGGAGACCCTCAAGGGCGGGCGTCTCAAGCGCGTGGCCCGCTATATCGAGGGCGACCGCTTCATGGTCACCTATGGCGACGGCGTGGCCGACATCGACATCGCGAGCCTGCTGGAATTTCACAAGAAAGCGGGGACCATCGGCACCTTCACGGGCGTGCGGATGCCCTCGCGCTTCGGCACGGTGCGCACGGGCAAGGACGGCAAGATTATCTCCTGGGAAGAGAAGCCCGTGCTCAACGAATATATCAACTGCGGCTTCTTTGTCTTTGAGCGCGCCTTCCTCGACTACCTGAGCGAGGACGAGGGCTGCGACCTCGAAAAGGAGCCCCTGCAGCAACTGGCGGCGGAAGGGCAGCTCTCCATGTATCCGCATCCCGGCGAATGGCAGTGCATGGACACGCTGCGCGACGCCATCCACCTTAATAAACTCTGGGACAGCGGCCGCGCCTTCTGGGCCTGAAAGGGCGCAGAGCCATGCAAGTTCCCAGAAAAACAGGCTAATCAGCAGGAAGGATATATATGTTCACAGACCTCTATCGCGGACGCAGGGTGTTCGTCACCGGGCACACGGGCTTCAAGGGCTCCTGGCTTTCGGCGTGGCTGCTGGCGCTGGGGGCGCGCGCGGCCGGGTTTTCCCTCGGCGTGCCGACCACGCCCTCGCATTTCGAGGCTCTGGACCTCGCACGGCGCATGGAGGACATGCGCGGCGACATCCGGGACAGAAAAGCCGTGACGGCGGCCATGCAGGGCTTTGCGCCCGAGGTCGTTTTCCACCTGGCCGCGCAGGCCTTGGTGCGCCGCTCCTATGACGACCCGGCGGCCACCTTTGAGGCCAATGCCCTCGGCACCATGAACGTCCTCGAGGCCGTGCGCGCCTGCCCGTCGATCAGGGCCGTAGTGGTCATCACCTCCGACAAGTGCTATCGCAACGAGGAATGGGTNTGGGGCTACCGCGAGACNGACCGCCTGGGCGGGGCTGACCCCTATTCCGCCTCCAAGGGCTGTGCGGAGCTCATCGCCCATTCCTATTTCCAGAGTTNTTTTGCNGAAAGNCCNGCCTGCGCCACCGTGCGCGCGGGCAATGTCATCGGCGGCGGCGACTGGGCCGAGGACCGCATCGTGCCGGACTGCGCCCGCGCCTGGGCAGCGCACAGGCCCGTCGCCATCCGCAGCCCCTGGGCCACGCGGCCGTGGCAGCATGTGCTCGAGCCGCTCTCCGGCTATCTCTGGCTGGGGGCGCGGCTGCTCGATAACGACGCGGGGCTCGCGCACGGGGCGAAGGCGGCCTTTGAGCCGCGCGGGCAGTCCTATAATTTCGGGCCCGCCGCCGATGTCAACAATACCGTGGCCGAAGTGGTGGAGGCGCTGGCCCTGCACTGGCCCGGCTTCAAAAGCGAAATGGACGTAGCGGGACAGGCCGGCAGGAAGGAATCCACCCTGCTCAAGCTCTGCTGCGACAAGGCGCTGGCCGAGCTTTCCTGGAAGGCCACCCTCGATTTTGAAGAGACCATTCGCTACACGGCGGAATGGTACGCCCGCTACTATGANGGCGGGGANGGCAAGGGCGCCATGTGGGACTATACCCAGGGCCAGATAACGGCCTATGCGGGCAAGGCCGCCCATCGCGGCCTCACCTGGGCNCGCTGAGGCGGNNCATGGACGGGGAGCCCATCACCACAGGCATCGAGGGCGCGCTGTTCCAGCCNCTCAAGGTCATCCCCACGCCCGNCGGCCCTGTGNTGCACATGCTCAGGGCCGGCTCGCCGCTTTTGCCNGATTTTGCCNNCGGCTTNGGCGAAATCTATTTTTCCGAAGTGTTCCCCGGCGCGGTGAAAGCCTGGAAGCGGCANACGCGCCAGACCCAGCTTTTTGCCGTGCCGTGGGGCCTTTTGCACNTCGTCCTCTACGATGACCGCCCGGCGTCGCCCACGCGNGGCGCCCTCGTGGAGCGNCGCCTCGGNCGCCCGGACGATTACGGACTTTTGCGCATCCCGCCCCTTGTCTGGTACGGCTTNACCGCCGTGGGCGACGCGCCCGCGCTCATCTGCAACTGTGCGGACCTGCCGCATGACCCGGCGGAAGGGGAGCGCACGGCACCCGATGATCCCGCCATTCCCTANGCCTGGCCTTCGCCTGGCGCCTCCCCAGCCTGAGCCTCGCCGCGGCTCGCCGTTGTTCCCCTTTCCGAGATAAGCAGCCCCGCCAGGGTGAGCGCCATGCCCGCGCCCGAAAGCAAGGTCAAGCGCTCGTCCAGCAGCGCAATGGAAGTGATGACCGTGACCACGGGCACGAGGTAGATATAGAGGGATGCCTTGACCGCGCCCAGGAGCCGCACGCAGTAGGTCCAGGTGACGAAGCAGAGCGCGGAGGCGCACAGCCCGAGAAAGAGGAGGTTCGCCCAGTTGACCGGCCGCAGCAGGGCCTCGGGCCGGAGCTCAATGCCCGCAAAGGGCAGGATGGGCAGCATGCACACAAGCCCGTAGAAAAAGATGCGCCGCGTGGCNGGCAGGCTCCCGTAGCCGCGGGCGGCCAGCATCCGCACCACGATGGAATAGACGGCCCAGGAGAGGGCGGCAAGGAGCGCGAGCACATCCCCGGCCGGGTTGAGCGCAAGCTCGTTTCCGGCGAGGCTGATNCAGGCGATGCCGGTGATNGCCACGGCAAAGCCCACGCAAAAGACAGGCCCCGGCCGCGCCGCGCCGAGGAAGCGCCACGCCAAAAGGGNCGTGAAAAACGGGGCCACGGCCACGATGACCCCCACATTGGAGGCGAAGGTCAGGGTGAGGGCCACATTTTCCAGCAGAAAATAGAGGCTCACGCCGGAAAGGCCGGCCAGCGCGAAGAGCAGNTCGTCCTTGCGGNTCCCCACCCGGAGCCTGTGGGGGCACACCAGCCANAGCGCCAGCCAGCCGAGCAGGAAGCGCAAGAGCAGGATTTCCACCGGGCTGAAGTCCACAAGGAGCATCTTGGTGGAAATGAAGGTCACGCCCCAGACGATGATGGTGGCGAGCGCCACGAGATGCCCGANGACCTGCTGCCCGGAAGCGCGGGNACGGGCGGTGCCGGTGTTTGTCATCAGGGGCGCCTCCGGCAGGCGCCCGGCGTGACGCCGAGGCGCGTCCTGAAGGCTCGCGAGAGGTGCGACTGGTCTGCGAAGCCCGATTCCAGCGCGGCTTCCGCCGGGGGCAGGCCCTGCGCCAGGAGTTCCTGGGCGCGGTTGACGCGCGCGCTNTCNAGATANCGGTAGGGCGTNGCGCCCGTCATGCGCGCAAAGGCCCGNACCAGCCGGAACTTGCCCATGCGCGTCATCACGGCCATGTCCTCAAGGCTCACGCGCTCCCCGGCATGGGCGGCAAGATGATTGCGGAGCGCTTCCAGCGCGGGCTCGGCAGGCGTGGGCGCTGCGTGGCCGGCGTCGGGCTTGCGGTTGCATCGCCCGAGCCGGGCAAGCGCCGCAAAGAGGCGACTCCGCTTGTGCTCCGCGGGGGCGGGGGCGCCCATGAGCGCGTGCACGGCCAGAAGCTCGTCCACAACGACGCCCCCGGCACAGACGGGCTCCAACGAGGGCCCGGCACATGTGAGGCTTTGCAGCATGGCGGCCGCGGCGCTTCCCTCCCGGAAATGAAAGCCGCGCCAGACAAAAGGGGCGCCAGACTCCGGGGCGCAGGCATGGACCTCGCCGGGGCGCAGGAGAACCACATCCCCGGTTCGGGCGCGGTATTCGCGCCCGCGCACCCAGAAGCGCCGCGCTCCGTCAAGGACGCAGCCGAGCACCCAGGCCGGATGATAGTGGGGGGCGAAGGCGCGNTCAGTAAGNCGAAAGCTGAACGCATCCGCCTCCAAATCCGCGTCATGGTGAAGGGCAGCAGTTTCCGCAGGCATCNTTCACTCCCTGTTGCGGGCACTCTGCCTGCGTTGCCGGGGCCGGTCTTGTACCATATTGCGGGGGGGCGCCCTTTCAGCAGGGCTTGCGCGCCCGGCCCAGCTCCATGAGCTTTTCCAGAAGCTGCGCGAAGGAGATGCCCGCGGCTGCGGCCTCCTGCGGCACGAGGCTCGTGGCCGTCATGCCGGGGAGGGTGTTGACCTCCAGCAGGGTGAGGCCGTCCGCGGCATCGAGGATGAAATCCGTCCGGCTGTAGCCGGAAAGCCCNAGGGCCCGGTGCGCGGCGAGCGCCAGTTCCTGCGCGCGNGCCGTGGCGCCCGCGCTGATGGGCGCGGGGCAGAGCTCGCGCGCGCCGCCCTTGGCATACTTGCTTTCATAGTCGAAGAAGCTCCCGGCCAGGGGCTCGATGAGCAGCGGGGGCAGGGCCTCNTCGCCCAGCACCGCGCAGGTGAGNTCGCGGCCCGGAAGCTCCGTCTCCAGCAGGGCCTCGTCCCCGGCGGCGAAGATGGCGGCAAGCGCCGCATCCAGCTCGGCGCGGTTTTCCGCGCGCCCGAGCCGGAGCGAGGAGCCTCCCGTATTGCTCTTCACAAAGAGCGGATAAGGAAGCCNGGGCTGCCAGTCCGGGGCCGGGGGCACGGGCAGGAATTCCCAGTCGGCCGTGGGGAGATTCGCCTGCCGGAAAATCTGCTTGGCCGCAGCCTTGTTCAGCGCCAGGAAGGAACCCGCGGGCCCCGAGCCCTGATAGGGACACCGGGCCGCATCGAGCAGGGCCTGCACGAGACCGTCCTCGCCGGGTGCGCCGTGCAGGCCGATGAAAGCGAAGTCGTGCCGCCGGGCCTCCTCCATGAGGCGGTCGAAGCCCGTGAGCAGGTCAAAAAAGGTGACGTCATGGCCCNCTTCGCGCAGGACGCCCTCGACGATGCGCGAACTCTTCAGCGAGACCTCGCGCTCACTGGACCAGCCCCCGGCAATCAAAAGTATCTTCATGGAGATCACATCCCAGTTGCGCCGCAAGGGCGCGTTCAATGGCGAGCGCCTGCTCGTGGGCCATGCGGATGCCGGCCCGCGCGCGCTCGTCGCGCCCGTAGCGGGCGAGCAGGTCCTCGAACCGTTCCTCAAGGGTCACGCAGGCGTCGTGGCGCACGCGCTTGTCGGCATAGATGACAAAGAAGGGCANGGCGCAGATNCCCGGCCCCTCNGGCACNGCCCAGGGCCAGTGCACATGNAGGAGCACCCCACGGGCGATGCCGTAATGCCGCGTTTCNGCCAATACCCACGAAGCGCCGAGCTGNGCGTGGCTCCCGCCGTGGAGCAGGCAATAGGTCTTGGCAAGGTCGTGCAANAGGGCCGAGGCGCGCACNGCGGCCACCTCAACCGCATGCCCCTTTTCGGCGGCGCGGCGCGCAAGGGTTGTCGCCACTTGCGCCACCAGGCGTGAGTGGCGCTCCACATTGGCAAGCATGGCATATTTGCGCCACAGGGCGAAACAGGCGGCATCGTCCGGCGGCGGCGGGAGCTTCGCCCCGGCGCGGCTGGCCAGCTCCGGGAGTTCCGGCAGGGTGGAGAAGGGATGCGCGTCTGCTTCGGGGGACTTGTCGGGGCCGTGCATGGGCGCGACTCTACCCTTGATGCGGCGCACTGGCAAGCCGGGGCTTGGCGCNGGCGCGGCTTCTGGGTATGCTNCCGGCGTCATTACCAACAGTCCGTTGCCTGTCNCCGGAGGGACCATGACCCCGCNANCGAANAGGTTCCGCGCCATCCTGCCNTGGACCNTGGCCGTCACTCGTGCCCCTGGCCTATCTCGTCCTCTACACGCCCTACGGCATGGACACCACGGATTTCGGCTATTTTTACGGCTATGCCTGGCGCATCCTCCAGGGGCAGATGCCNTACCGGGATTTTTCCTATATCAAGCCNGCGNTGCCGCTNTACTGGCACGCCTTCTGGNTNTGGCTNNCGCCGGANAACCTGGGNGTNCTNGCNGGNAAGGCCGGNTTTCTGGCGACCATGCTGGCGGCNNCGTGGTGNGCGGCNGNCTANCTNGGGCGCCNTTTTNANCNTGNNGANNCTGGNCCTNNCCCTGCCGCTGCTCGCNACCTGCGGCTTTGTCTGGGGCGTCCATTCCTTTCCGCACATGCCGTGGCACACGGCGGACGGCGTGCTCTTCGCCGGGGGCGCGCTGCTGGCGGCTGCATCCGGCTGGCCGCTTGTGGCCGGGTTGCTCGCGGGCTGCGCCATGCTCTGCAAGCAGTCCTTTTTGCTGGTGCCCCCGGCCATCGTGGCGCTTGTGTGGGTGGAGCGCGGCTCCTGGCGGCGGGCCCTTCGCTGCGCCCTTGGCTGGCTGGCGGCGCTTGCGGCCGTCTGGCTCTTTCTGCGCGCGGCCGGGGCGTGGGAAGCCTTTTCGCGCATGACCACCGGCCAGCTCGATATCCGCGAGGCGCTGGACGCGGGCATCTACATCTATCTGCGCCAGAACTGGCTTCTTCCGCTGCTCGCCGTGGCGCCGTGGCTCGCGGCACGGCTTTTCGGCAAGAGGGCGCTTGCGTGGCTCTTTCCCGCCTATGTGTATCTCGCCCTGCTCACGGTCTGGTATGTGCGCGAGGTCATGGCAAAGCAGGGCTGGATCGGCTACGGCACCTCTTGGCCGACGCTTTTTGTGCTCCTGGGCTGCATGGCCGCGCTCCTGCCCTCCGTATTTCTCGTGCGCTGGCTGCGTGAGCCGGATGCGCCCTCCCCGCGGCTGCGCGCGTGCGTGGGCCTGGGGGCCGGGCTCGTAGCGGCTTGGTCCGTCGCCATCAGCGGCGGCTACAAGATTCCGGCCTTTTTCGCGACGCCGCTCCTGTTCTCCGTCTTTGTCGTCCATGCGCGCCTGGGCGGCCGCGTGCGCCCCCTCGCCTGGGCGGCGCTGGCCGCCGGGCTCATCATGTTTGGCGCGGGCTACCAGTACCCTTATGTTTTCCCCGAGCGGCCCATGCCCAGGGCGAGCCTCACCCATGACGCCGGAAGTGTCTATCCCCGCGCATCCGGCGTCCTGGTGGACGCGGACATGCTCGGCCGCCTTGCGGAGCTTAAGGAGCTGCGCGCCAAATACGGGCCGAACTACAAGACCCTGCCCGGCTTTTCGCTGGCCTACTACCTCAACGGCGATGCGCCGGTCTATGGCTCGGACTGGCTCATCGACTGGGAAATCAACGGCGAGGTGGACCGCCTGTACCAAGAATTGCTCGACAAGAACCTCACCGTCTTCATGGAGCGCGACCAGATGGATGCCGAGCGCGCGGACGCCTATGAGCGCGCGGGCTATGGTGTGCCGCAGCGGGTGCGGCACAACTGGCGCGTGGTGGAGGAGACGCCGCATTTCGTGGTCTTTCAGCCGCCCTTGGTGCCGAAACCGGGGGATGCAGAAGGTGAGGGCCCGATGAAATGAGCCACTGAGCAGGGCCGGCGCCCCTGAGCGCGCGCCTTGCCAGCACCTGCGCCACAGGCTAGAATCGGGAAAGCCACGGAGCCCCTGCCTTGAGGTCACGCCATGTCGCCCTTTTCTGCCGCCAGCGAAAGCACCCGCCTTATCCTCGACAGCCTGCCCATGGGCGTGCTGTTTTGTGACCGCGAGGGCGTCATCCGCTTTGTCAACAAGGCCTACGCGAACCTTCTCGGCGAAGCGCCCGATGCGCTCCTGGGGCGGGACATCACGGAGGTCATCCCCCATTCGCGCGCGCAGGTGGTCATGCGCGAGGATAGGCCGGAAATGGGCGAGCTCTGCCAGCTCGGCCCCGGGAGTGCCCAGCCCGTTGTGGTCAACCGCATCCCCGTGCGCGACAGCGCGGGGCAGGTGGCGGGCATGGTCTCGCAGGCGCTCTTCAACGATCCGCAGGAGTTGCAGCGGCTTTCCGCCAAGATCGAGCGCCTTGACCGCAAGATCAGCCATTACAAGCGCCGCATCCAGGCGAGCCTTGCGCCGCAGCACAGCCTTGCGAGCATTCTCGGCGAAAGCCCGGTCATGCGCCGCCTGAAGCGGCAGGCGCAAAGCTACGCGCGCCTTGACGAGCCCGTGCTCATCCTCGGCGCCACAGGCGCGGGGAAGGAGCTTTTCGCCCATGCCCTCCATGCGGAAAGTCCGCGCGCCGAGGGGCCCTTTGTCTGCATCAACTGCGCGGCCATCCCCAAGGACCTCTTTGAATCCGAGCTCTTCGGCTATGCGCGCGGGGCCTTTTCCGGCGCACGCCAGGACGGCAAAATCGGCCAGATAGAACTGGCCGACAAGGGCACGCTCTTTCTGGATGAAATCGGCGAGATGCCGCCGGAAATCCAGGCCAAGCTCCTGCGCGTGCTGGAAAGCAGGAATGTCTGCCGCGTGGGCTCCGTCACCGCGCATACCGTGGATTTCCGGCTGGTGGCGGCCACCAACCGGCACATGGCGGCCATGCTCCACGCCGGGTCCTTCCGGGAGGACCTCTACTACCGCATCAATACCTTTGTGTTGGAAATTCCGCCGCTTTGCGAGCGCGCCGAGGACATCCCGCTTATCGCCCGGCACACGCTGGACCGCATGGGGCTCGAGCATGTGCGCTTTTCCCCGCGGGCCGAAGCGGCCATGCTGACCTTTTCCTGGCCCGGCAATGTGCGTCAGCTGCATAATGCCGTTGTTCATGCGGCCACCATGCGCCAGGGGGAGGTCATCGAGGTTGAGGACTTCCCGCCCGAGACCTTGCCCGGCATGGCGGGGCAGGCCGCGGCTCCGGCGGCAAGCCACCGTGGCTGGTCCCTGCCGAATATCCACGGCCCCGCAGGGGTGGCGGGGCACTATCAGGAGTTTTCCGGGCGTCCGGGGGCGGACATCGAGCTTCAGGGCATCATGGCCGATGCCGAGGCCGTCGCCATCCGGCAGGCGCTGGCCGCGCATGGCGGCAATGTCTCGGCCACGGCGCGCACCCTCGGCATCGCCCGCGCCACGCTCTATACCAAGCTGGCGCGCCACGGCATCGCGCCCGAGCGCGCCGGCCTTACTCGCACGGCTGGGCGCTGAGGCGCAAGGCGCGCGTTCCGTGAAGGGCGTTCCGCCTTCTCCACCGCCACACAAAGATGAAATGGCCTGAAACCGTCATCGACACGCCTGCGGGGCCGAGGCGCGCCGTCGCCCCTCCGGTCATCTCCGCCAGCCGCGCCACGGACATTCCGGCATTTCATGCGCAATGGTTTATGAATCGTTTGCGCGCCGGGTATTGCCTCTGGCAAAATCCCTTCAATGCCGCTCAAAAGCAGTACATTTCTTTTGAAAAATGCGCGGCCATTGTCTTCTGGAGCAAGAACCCGCGGCCGCTTTTGCCGCATCTTGCAGAAATCGAGGCGCGCGGCATCCGGTTTTATTTTCAGTACACCGTAAATGATTATGTGCATGAGGGCCTCGAACCCGGCCTTCCGCCACTTTCGGAGCGTATCGCCACATTTCGGGAGCTGTCCCGACGTATCGGCAGGCAGCGCGTCATCTGGCGATTTGACCCCATAGTCATGGGCGCGGGCCTGACTGTTGAAACCGTGCTCGCCAGGTTGCGAGAGCTTGCGACCGCGCTCGCTCCGTATACGGAAAAGCTCGTTTTCAGCTTTCTGGACATGTATAGAAAGACGCAAAGAAATCTCGCAAGTCTTGACGCGAGCCTGCGAGCCCCCACCGAGGCAGAGGTGTACCGGATTGCCGAGGGCGTTGCGGAGATGAATGCGGCCCTTCCCAGGCCGCTCCTGCTTGCCGCCTGCGCGGAAGAACTGGATTTGCAGCGTTTCGGCGTGGAAAAGAATCGGTGCATAGATGCCGGACTCCTGTGCCGTCTGTGCCCGGCGGATGCGGATATACACCGCATTTATGGCGGCCTCGCGCCGCGGGAGCAGGGCGGCCTCCTCGCACCGTCAAGACGACCGGGGCGTCCCCTCAAGGACACCGGGCAGCGCAAGGCCTGCGGGTGCGCCCCCGCCAAGGACATCGGCAGCTACAATACCTGTCTGCACCTCTGCGCGTACTGCTATGCGAACAGTTCAAAAGCGGCAGTACTGCGTGAAATGGAAAAGACAGACAGTAACAGCGAAAAGCTGTGAGTGGAGAAGCTGCGAGGCAGAAGCGGAGAAGAGAAAGCAGAAAAATCCGCCCGGACAGCGCACCATTTGCGCGCCCTCCGGGCGGATGTGTATCTCACGTCGTTTTTGCGCCAGCAGCTTATGCCGGCCGCCTCCCTTCCAGGCGGGCGCGCAGGATACTCACCGGATGCAGGGCCTTCATGCCGCTCCCGTGCTGAATTTGCACGCGGCAGGTGCCGCATTCGCTGGTGGCGAAGTCCGCGCCGCTTTCACGCACCACATGGAAGAGCTCGGAGCCGATTTCCTGGGCAATGTCGTACTTTTCCTTCTTGAAGCCGTAGCTGCCGGAAATGCCGCAGCAGCCNGCNTCCGCATTGCGGGCGCTCACGCCCTTGAGNCGCTGGAGCAGCCGCAGGCCCGGCAGGCCGTTGCCCTGCGCGCGCAGGTGGCANGGAGCATGGTAGATGAGGGAGAGGTCNNCNGNGGCCTTCGTCTTCCAGNNCGAGCTCGCCNNNGTCCACGCANTCGAGNAGGAAGTCCTGCGCGTCNTCCAGNACGCCCGCGCCGTGCTTTTCCACNANNTCGGGGAANANCTCGGGNANNTCCTGNCNGAAGGNNAGGGCGCAGCTCGGGCAGCCCGTGACNACNGGGATGCCCTGNTCGCGCCAGCGGGCNATNTCNGNNAGGTTGCGNNTGGCNTGGCGNCGGCTGTCCTGCCAGAAGCCGTTGGCNATCATGGGNAGNCCGCAGCAGNCGAANTTNTCGGGCGNGATGACCTCATAGCCCGCGCGNTTGAAGGCCCANATCATGTCGAGGCCCGTCTGCGGGTCATAGACATCCACANAGCAGCCNGGGAAGAANACCACNTTGCGCGGCAGNGAGGGCTGNTCNANCTTGCGCGCNANCTGGCGGAAGGTCTTGGGCGCGAANGCGGGNAGCGGGGCGCGCNTGTCNATGCCGAACATGTCGAGCACCTNGCGCGTCACCGGGTTGAGCATNCCGAAGTTCTTGAGNNCCGCNGGNATGAGCTGGAGCAGCTTNGCCTGNAGCTCGCCGTGGGCGAGCACCCANTCNCGCATGNNNGTNCCGTGCTTCTTGCANTGCTCNGCNCNGGCNAGCATGTTGATGCTNGANACNNGCACCCCNTGNGGGCAGGTGATGTCGCAGTTCTTGCAGTTGGNNCAATAGGTGAGGGACTCGTCCTCNGCGAGGCCGAGCAGGCGGAAGCGCTCATAGGCGGGNCCAATCATGCGCGGCCCGAGNNACTTGGGCGTCACCCGNGCCACCGGGCAATGCACAACGCAGGTGGTGCAGGCGATGCACTTGTCGGGACTGATGCGAACGCTCATTGCTCCCCTCCTGTGGCGGCATCCCCGCTGTGGCGGGATGCGCCCGCAAGTTCCGCGGCNGCGAGGCCGGCNTGCCAGCCCGTTGCCAGCGCCACGCCGTAGCCGCTTTTCTCCACGGCGGGGTCGTGGCNGGCCAGCGTGCGGCCCGCAAAAAAGACATTTTCCAGCGCGAGCGCGCCATTGGCATCCAGCGGGCGCAGCTTGTCATCCACGCTCACACCGAGGCCGGAGACNACATGCGTGCCGAAGATTTCCGGCTCGGTCCACGCCTCCACATCCTGGGGCATCTCAAGGTCCAGCCCGAAAATGCGTTCGCGCGCGCGGCCGGCCTCAAGCTGGATGCCGCCGCCGAGGATGCCCCCCGTGGCGACCACAAAGGCCCGCGCCTTCACGGCATAGTTGCGGCCGGTGCTCGCAATATCCAGCGAATGGCACTGGCCCTCGGCCATGCCCGCNCCGGTGACATTGGCATTTTCCACCATTTCCACGCCAAGGGCCGCAAGTTCTTTCAACAGCGCGTCCCGGATGCGCAGGCCGCCCACCCCCGGCGGGATGGAGAGCATCTCGACCACCGGGCAGCCGACNGCCTCGCGCAGCTCGCGCGCAATCGGGCTTGCCGCATGGCGCCCGCAAATGGGCGGCATGAGCACGAGGTCGCAGCCGTCGGCCCGCTCCTTGATGGAGCCGATGAGCCATTCGCTGCCGCCGGACCGCTCCGCCGCGCGGGCCAGGTCNAGGGCGTTGAGCGCGCGGTGCGCGTCATCNAAGGGCGTGGGGATGAGGCANGGGTAATAATCCTTGTCGGCCCAGCCGGGATAGCGGCGCANCTGGTCGATGACGAGGGCCGGGCGGCAATCGCGGAAGCCCATCACNCTCGCCACGAGGATACGCTTCGCCCGCGCGAGGTCGTCCGGGTCAAAGNTGTCCGGCACAAGATAGGTGGGCTTGAGCGTGCCCATGATGGTGGGCACGCGNGTATTGCGCGGCTTGCCGTCGCTTGNCGCGGGCCGCAGCACNAGCCCGTGTCTGGCCGTTGTTTCGGTGAGCGCGTCCAGCGCTGCGCGGATTTTCTCCGCCCCGAGCAGGCTGTAGGGATGCGTGGGAGCAAGCTGGGNNAGNGCGNCCCAGGGGTCCTCCACGCCGGCGCCGTCCGGCGCGTAGCCCAGAAGGTCCACGCAGCCCGTGCCGATGGCAAGGCAGCCCATGCCCTCGCTGATGACGCGCACTTCGCGCCCCGCACGGGCTGCGGCCAGCGCGGCCATGAGGCCCCCGAGCCCGGAGCCCACCACGATAACGTCAGTTGTTCTGCTCATGCATGGCTCCGTCAAGATTGAGGATTCCGGCGTACACGGACCGGCTGAACTCCATTTCGCGGGCCTGCTGGCCCCAGATGACGGGCCTGAGGCCCTTCCAGCGCTCCTGAAGGAAGCGGCACATGCTGTCCGCCGGGGCGAATTCCAGCGGGATGCCGTGCTCCACGAGGGACGCCACGGAGCGCANCGAGCAGAAGGTGCCCTGGCAGGTGCCCATGCCNAGCCGGGTNCGCAGGCGGATGTCGGTCAGCGANTNGGTGGAGGGGTCGCGNGCCACGCATTCCACCTCGGCNA
>JAAUYX010000019.1:62462-108268 GCA_014804905.1 Desulfovibrio sp.
ACCATTTCNCATTCGCANAGNAGCGGATTGCCGCCGCCGAAATCGGTGATATGCGTGTTCNTGGTGTTCTTNGCNGCNANGGCCGCCACTTCGGCGATNTNCAGGGTGGCNGTGAGGTCGTCGCCNAGGCGGTCNGCCATGAGGTTCAGGGCGCGCACCGGGAAGAGCNTGGCCGCCCGCGCGAGCACGGCCGGGTCCGGNGNNTCGATGAGCGGCTCTTCGGCNGTGCGGCAGGGGGTGGTNACCNTGAGNCGGCGGCAGACATCGTCNGTGACGCGCTCGGCCATGAGGCGGTAGGTGGTGAGCTTGCCGCCGAAGATGGAGACCATGCCGTCGAGGCCGTCCGCCGCGTGGTCCACCACATTGAAGTTGCGGCTCGCCTTGCGGCCCGANGCTCCGCCGGGCGTATACAGGGGCCGCGTGCCCGCGAAGGCGCGCAGGATGCGGTACTCATGCACCTGCGGGAAGAGCGGCTCGCCGATTTCCAAAAGGCGCGTCACTTCGGGATAGGTGGGGATGGTGTCGTCCGGGCGCTCCGTGGGCACGGANGTNGTGCCGAGGATGGTCACGGAGCCGTGGGGCACGAAGATGTCGCCGTCGGAACTCGGGTGCAGCCGGTTGATGACGCGCGAGGTGAAGCGGTGGTTGAACACNANGAGNGTNCCGCGGTCCGGCGTGATGGCCGCCTCGAGCCCGGCCATGGCNGCCACTTCCCCCGACCACGANCCGGCCGCGTTGACCACGATGCGGCAGGCGATTTCCAGCGTTTCCCCGGTCATGAGGTTGCGCGCGGTCACGCCGCAGACGGCGCCGTTGCGCTGTTTGATNTCCTCCACCTNATGATAGAGGTAGGCGCGNCCGCCGTAGCGCTCCGCCGACATGCGGTTGTGGAGNACCAGCCTGAACCCGTCCACGCAGGAATCCGGCACGCGAAAGACNCGCTGGATATCCGGGGCGAGATTGGGCTCCAGCTTNAGGGCCTCCTGNGGCGTGATTTCCTTGACCTTGATGCCCGCGGCGTCGCAGCCCTTGAGCCAGGGCTCCACAAAGTTGGGGTCATCCTTNGGGGTGAGGACGAAAAAACCTTCGGTGACCTCCACGCACCCCTTGCCGATGCGCCGGAGGATCATATTTTCCTCGATACACTCGTGGGCCGATTCCGGGTCATTGACGACGTAGCGGCAGCCGCTGTGGAGCAGGCCGTGNAAGCGGGAGCTTGTGCCGTGGGCGATGCCGCCCTGTTCCAGCAGAATGGCTGGGACGCCGCGCATNCTCAGGTCGCGCAGCGTGCCCATGCCGGTAGCGCCGCCGCCAATGACGACAACCGTGGTCTCCAGCATGGAGCCTCCTGTGAGGTTTCACAAATGCGCCGCGCCTGCGTGACGCCCCNGCAGGCGCACAGCAGCCGCACCATGTTCAGCCNTTGTCTTTGAGAAAATTTTTGCGGGTTTTGCGGTCATTCGTCAAGGGATTTTCGCGGGATGGCGTCCTCACAGCCTCGCTTGCGNACAAGGCGNCTTTTTCTTAACTTTCGGCATGGCAAAAGCACGAGAAGTCTACCGCTGTACGGAATGTGGCGCGCAAAGNCCGCACTGGCGCGGCCAGTGCCCCGGCTGCCAGGCATGGAACACCCTTGTGGCCGAGACGCGGCCCGCCGCCACCAGGGGGCGCGCCCCCGCGCACGGCGCCAGTGCNGACCANTCGCGCCCCCGCATCCTCCGCGATGTGGCCGACGGCGACCACAANCCNTTNACCAGCGGCCTCGCNGCGCTGGACNGGGTGCTCGGCAAGGGNCTNGTGCCGGGCGCGGCCATNCTTGTGGGCGGNGAGCCNGGCATCGGCAAGTCCACCCTNCTNTTGCAGGTGGCGGGCTCCGTGGCCGCGCAGGGGCGNCCNGTGCTCTATGCGAGCGGCGAGGAATCCCTGCCGCAGATNAAGGCCNGNGGNGANCGCCTCGGCNTGCTCGGNCCNNANCTTCTGGCCCTCGCCACNTCGCGCGTGGAGGANGTGGTGGAGGCGCTNGAAAGCGCCCCCGAGGGCGGGCGCCCGGCCTTGCTCGTGGTGGATTCCGTCCAGACGCTGACCAGCCTCGAGGCCGAGGGCCTGCCGGGCAATGTGGGCCAGGTGCGCGCCGTGGCCACCACCCTGCAGGAGGCCTGTCGCCGCCTCGGCGTGACGCTCATTCTCGTGGGGCATGTGACCAAGGACGGCGTGCTCGCCGGGCCGCGCCTCCTCGAGCACATGGTGGACACGGTGATTTCCCTGGAAGGGGACCGCCGCCAGATGTTCAGGCTCCTGCGCGTTTTCAAGAACCGCTTCGGCCCCAACGAGGAACTGCTCGTCTTTCGCATGGGCGGGCACGGCATGGAGCTCGTGGACGATCCCTCCACCTTCTTCCTCGGCGCGCGCGACCCCGCGCTTTCGGGCACGGCCGTGGTAATGGCCGTGGACGGGCAGCGGCCCCTTGCCGTGGAGGTGCAGGCCCTGGTGGCACGGACGTTTTTGAGCATCCCGCGCAGGGCCGCGCTCGGTTTTGATGCCAACCGCCTGCACCTTTTGCTCGCCGTGCTGGAAAAGCGCCTTAAGCTCAATTTCGGGCAGGTGGATATTTACGCCAAGGTGGGCGGCGGGATGCGCCTGCAGGAGCCGGGGCTGGACCTCGCCCTCGTGGCCGCCGTCCTGTCCTCTTATTATGATGTGCCGCTCCCCGAGCGCAGCATTTTCTGGGGCGAGGTGGACCTCAACGGCCAGGTGCGCCCGGTGGCCGGCCAGTCCATCCGGCTTGCCCAGGCGGAAAGGCTCGGCTTTTCGCCCATCGTGCGGCCCCCCGCGGGCAAGGACCAGGACGGCGGCCACATCCCGGGCGCCGTCCGCACCATCGCCGAACTGCAAAAACGGCTCTTCAACCGCTCCTGAATGGGGACGCGCATGGCCCTTGAGATTGAACGCAAATATCTCCATGTGGATTTCGGCCGCCTGCGCCTCGCGCTGGCGGAGGCCCGCGCCGAGGACCTGGGCGCGCATTTCGAGTCCAATGTGGTCTATGACACGCCGGAACTCAGCCTGTGCAAAGCGAACAAGCTGCTTCGCGTGCGCAGCCAGGAATGGCCCGGCCGCATACGGCATGAGCTCACGCTGAAACTCCCCGTGGCGGCCTCGGGCGCGTTCAAGGCGCGGGAGGAGCGCGAGCTTCAGGTGGAGAGCGCCGCCGTC
This sequence comes from Desulfovibrio sp., assembly GCA_014804905.1. Classification (GTDB taxonomy): domain Bacteria; phylum Desulfobacterota; class Desulfovibrionia; order Desulfovibrionales; family Desulfovibrionaceae; genus Desulfovibrio. The sequence goes on from JAAUYX010000019.1 coordinate 65,676, forward strand.
ATGGGCTCGGTGCTCATGGGCCTCGGTTTTGTGGCTGCCGCCCGTTATGAGAAGGTGCGCTCCGTCTGGCGGCTCGCGCAGGACGCGCCGGGGGGCGCGCCCATGCTGGTGGAACTGGATGAGCTCCCCTTTGCGCGCGTGGTGGAACTGGAGGGCGCGCCCGCTGCGCTCGATACTGTTGCGGCGTTGCTTGGCCTTGACAAATACGAAATCAGCACCAAAAGTTATCATGCGCTTCATCAGGAATGGCGGAGCGCCGAGGGGCTGCCGCCGGAACGCTCCTTCGTGTTCGGGCCCGAAGAACGACATGCCCTGCGGCGGCGGCTCGGCCTGCCTGACGAGGCGGCCGCATCCATCTGAAATCCTGCGGGCATCCGGGAGAAGCCATGCCGTCCAACGCATCAGCCGGGGTGGATACTGAGCGCCCCACACGGCTTGAAAAAGAGGTGCGTGAACCCGCGCGCTATCGTGTCCTTCTGCATAACGACAATTACACAAGCATGGAGTTTGTGGTCGGCATCCTGAGGAGTATCTTCCACAGGACGCTGGAGGACGCCACGGCCATCATGCTTGATGTGCACCAGCACGGCATCGGCCAGTGCGGCGTTTACACGCGGGAAGTGGCGGAAACCAAGGTGGCCCTGGTGCACAAGGCTGCCCGTCAGGCCGGGTTCCCCCTCAAGTGCAGTCTTGAAAAGCTATGACCGCCGGGAATCATGACAATAGCGGCGGGTTTTGGGAGGCCTTCGGCCCCCGTGGAGTGACTATGCTGAGCAAAAGCGTACAGGATGTCCTTCGGGACGCCGTCATGGAAGTGCAGCGCCGCGGCCACGACATGCTGACCGTGGAGCACCTCCTTTTCTCGCTCACCAAGAACACCAAGGGCAGGATTATCCTTGAGGGCAGCGGTGCGGGCGTGGGCCTGCTCCGCGAGCAGCTGGAAGGTTTTTTCCGCTCCGAAATGGACACCTCCGCCCAGCCGGCCGACTACCGCATCGCCCAGACCGAGGGCGTCCAGCGGGTGCTCGAGCGCGCGCTCGGGCAGGTGCGCTCCTCCGGGCGCGCCGCCGTGGAAATGGGCGACCTGCTCGTCGCCATCATCGACGAGGAGGAGAGCTATGCCCGCTACTTCCTCCACAAGCAGGGCGTGCACCGCCTCGACGTGCTGACCTTCATCTCGCACGGCATGGAGCGCGAAGGCGGCGAACGCAAGTGCGAGGAAGGCGCCAAGGGCGAGAAGGACCCGCTGGCCGAATTTACCGTGGACCTCACGGAGCGGGCCCGTGAGGGCAAGATCGACCCGCTGGTGGGCCGCGCGCAAGAGCTGGACCGCGCCATCGAAATCCTCTGCCGCCGCCGCAAGAACAATCCGCTCTTCGTGGGCGAGGCGGGCGTTGGCAAGACCGCCATGGCCGAGGGCCTCGCCCTGCGCATCGCCGAGGGCAAGGTACCGGAGCTTTTCGCCAAGACGCGCATCTTCGCCCTGAACATGGGCCTGCTCGTGGCGGGCACGCGCTACCGCGGCGATTTCGAGGCGCGCATCAAGGGCATCGTGGAAGCCTTCAAGAACATGCCCGACGCCATCCTGTTCATCGACGAGATCCACACCCTCGTGGGCGCCGGGGAGACCTCGGGCGGCTCGCTGGACGCGGCCAACATGCTCAAGCCCGCCCTCGCCAACGGCGAGATCCGCTGCATCGGCTCCACCACCTACGAGGAATACCGCAAGCATTTCGAGAAGGACCGCGCGCTCGCGCGCCGCTTCCAGCGCATCGACCTGCGCGAGCCCAGCGTGGACGAATGTTTCGCCATCCTCCAGGGGCTGGAGGGGCGCTATGCGGAGCATCACGGCGTGCGCTACACGCCGTCCGTGCTCAAGGCCATGGCCGACCTTTCGGCGAGGCATGTGCGCGACCGCCTTCTCCCGGACAAGGCCATCGACGTCATGGACGAATGTGGCGCGGCCGTGCGCCTGCGCCAGGAGGCCGAGGGCGGCGAAGGCCGCGCGGCCGTGACCCTGGCCGACGTGGAGCGCATCGTGGCCCGCATGGCGGGCGTTCCGCCGCGCACGGTCTCCGGCACAGAGCGCAGCCGCCTCGCCCACCTCGAGCGCGACCTCAAGCGCCGCGTCTTCGGCCAGGACGAGGCCATCGAGCTCACGGTGCGCGCCATCCTGCGCGCCCGCGCGGGCCTGAGCCAGGAGCGGCGCCCCTCCGGCTCCTTCCTCTTCTACGGGCCCACGGGCGTGGGCAAGACGGAAGTGGCCCGCAGCCTCGCCGAGATTCTCGGGGTGGAGTTCCTGCGCTTCGACATGAGCGAATACATGGAAAAGCACTCGGTCTCCCGGCTCATCGGCTCGCCTCCGGGCTATGTGGGCTATGACGAAGGCGGCCAGCTCACCGAGGCCGTACGCAAGGCACCGTATTCCGTCATCCTCTTGGACGAGGTGGAAAAGGCGCACCCCGACATCTTTAATGTGTTACTTCAAGTTATGGATTATGGCACGCTGACGGACAATTCGGGCCGCAAGACCGATTTTTCCAATGCCATCATCATCATGACCTCCAATGCCGGGGCCTTCGAGATGTCCGGCGCGCCCATCGGCTTTGGCGAGGCCGCGCCCACGGATGCGGCGCACAAGGGCCTCAAGGCGGTGGAGCGGCTCTTCGCGCCGGAATTCCGCAACCGGCTCGACGCCTTGGTGCCCTTCCACAGCCTGACCCAGCCCATGATGCTCCGCATCGTGGACAAGTTCCTCGACGAAATCCGGGGAACCCTCGCCGAGCGCAAGGTGGAGCTACGCGTCTCCGAGTCCGCGCGTGAGTGGCTCGCGAAGCACGGCTTCGACCCGGCCATGGGCGCGCGGCCGCTGCGCCGCCTCCTGCGGGGCGAACTGGAGGACAAGCTGGCTACCGAACTGCTCTTCGGCTTCTTGAAGAAGGGCGGCGTGGTGCGCCTGGGCGTGAAGGACGACAAGCTCGCCCTCAGCCCGGCCGCCAGGGGCGGCAAGCGGCCGGAGAAGGTCACTCTCGCGGCATCCCCGGCAAAATAGCGCCAGAGGGAAGGGAAGCCATGTTGGCCCTGTTTTCCCGGCTGGCGGCGCTCTTTCCCGATCCTGCAACCGCACCGGCTGACGCGCCCCTCTGCAGGGGGGGCGACCTCGGGCCGGTGCGGTTGCTTGCTGCCTACAGCCGGGGTATTTTCCCCTGGTACGGGCCGGGATTGCCCCTGCTCTGGTGGTCGCCGGACCCGCGCTGCGTGCTGCCGCTGGCGGATTTCCACCTGCCCCGGCGCAGCGCCCGCAGCCTGCGAGCCTCTGGTTTCAGCGTGACGCTGGACGCGGCCTTCGGCCGGGTCATCAGTGCCTGCGCCGCCCCGAGACCCGGCCCCGAGCCGCCGGGAACGTGGCTCACGCCCGAGATGCTCACGGCCTATGAAAGGCTGCATTCCTTCGGCTACGCCCATTCCATTGAAACATGGCGCGACGGCAAGCTCGTGGGTGGCCTCTACGGCGTGGCCCTCGGGCGAGCCTTTTTCGGCGAATCCATGTTCCATGTGGAGTCCGAGGCCTCGCGCGCGGCCCTCGCGGCCCTCGTGGGCCTGCTCAGGCGTCGCGGAGCGACCTTGCTCGATTGCCAGCAGGCCACGCCGCACATGGAGCGCATGGGCGCCAGGCTCCTGCCGCGGGGCGAATTCCTGCGGCAGCTTGCAGCCGCGCTTGCTCCCAGCGGGGCTGATGCAGCCACGCCGCGCGACGATGCGGAACCGCGCCTCGCACCCTGGGAGCCCTGGCGGGAGCGCTATGTGTTTTGCGGCCCCTGCGGAGACGCCTCGCCGGACGCCTGGGCCGAGAGGTCATAGAAGGCGCGCGCGGCAAAGGGGAGGTCATAGCCCGGAGCCGCGTCAAAGCGGATGAAGCCCGTCTGGCCGCCCTCGGGGATTTCGCCGAGGGGCCCAACGCCCAAGGGCACGGGAAGGTCCAACGGGCAGATGACGAGCTTTTCGATTCTGTCCGCATAGCGCTTTTCCAGCCATGCGGCCAGGGCCTCGCTTTCCTCGGCGGTGAAGGCCTCCAACAGGCAGGCGAGGGCGCGGTCCTCGGTGGCGCCTTCGAGGAGCGCCGCGGGCATGGCCGGGTCGGGGGGCGCCACAAGGCCCTTGCCGCGCAGGGCGGCCAGTTCCTCTTCCGTGGCCCCGTGGCGGATGATNTGNGTTTCCACATGGCGCTGGCCCCGGAAGGCCTTCAGNGTNGCGCCGAGAACATANATCCTGTCGCAGGNGGGCNTCCCCNNNGCGGNAAGGCGCANAATTTCCATANCGTCCCCGCGTTTTGCGGCCTTGCGGCCGANTTTTCAGGACAGTCGCGCACAGCCGGAGGGCTTNATGCACCTCAACGATGGTAATCTAAAGATNCCGGTTTTGGAAGCGGGGGCGCCGGCGCCCTTCANGCTGCAAACCAGTTANACGCCCATGGGCGACCAGCCGCAGGCCATCGCNGAGCTCGCCGCCAATATCAAGGCNGGNGTTCCGGCGCAGGTATTGCTCGGCGTCACGGGCTCCGGCAAGACCTTCAGCATGGCCAATGTCATCGCCGCCTGCCAGCGGCCGNCNCTNGTGCTCGCGCCCAACAAGACCCTGGCNGCCCAGCTCTACAACGAGTTNCGCGANCTNTTNCCNCACANTGCGGTGGAGTATTTCGTCAGTTATTACGACTATTACCAGCCCGAAGCCTATGTGCCCGCCTCGGACACCTATATCGAGAAAGANTCCTCCATCAACGACAATATCGACAANCTGCGCCATGCGGCCACGCACGCGCTGCTCACNAGGCGNGACGTCATCATCGTGGCCTCGGTNTCCTGCATCTANGGCCTNGGNTCGCCGGAATANTACGCNAAGATGGTGGTTCCNGTGGAGGTGGGCCAGCATTTCCCCATGGACGANCTCATCAGCCGCCTNGTGGAAGTGCANTATGAGCGNAACGANGTNGANTTNCACCGCGGCACNTTCCGCGTGCGCGGCGACGCGCTGGANATNATCCCCGCCTACCACCACGAGCGGGCGCTCAGGCTGGAATATTTCGGCGACGAGATNGAGTCCCTGCGCGAGATNGACCCGCTCACGGGCGAGACNCTCGCNGANATAGGCAAGACCGTGCTCTATCCCGCNAGCCACTTCGTTTCCGCNCAGGACAATCTNCACCGCGCGGCCACNGACATCCGCACGGAACTCGCCGACCGNCTCGCCTGGTTCCAGTCCCAGGGCAAGCTCGTGGANGCNCANCGGCTCGAGCAGCGCACCCAGCTTGACCTCGAGATGCTGCAGGAGCTCGGCTACTGCAACGGCATCGAGAACTACACGCGCCACCTTGACGGCCGCAAGCCCGGCGAGCCGCCNTCCTGCCTGCTCAACTACTTTCCNAAGGATTTNCTCCTCTTTGTGGANGANTCGCANATNACCGTCCCGCAGGTGGGGGGCATGTTCAAGGGNGACCGCTCCCGCAAGCAGACCCTNGTGGACTACGGCTTCCGGCTGCCNTCNGCGCTGGACAACCGNCCCCTGCAATTNGACGAGTTCACGGGGCTNCTCAACCAGGTGGTCTATGTGTCGGCCACGCCGGGCCGCTATGAGCTCGACCAGGCGCAGGGCGTGGTGGCCGAGCAGATCATCCGGCCCACGGGCCTNGTGGACCCNGAGGTGGAGGTGCGCCCGGTCAAGGGNCANATGGANGACCTGCTCGCCGAGTGCCGCGCCCGCGTCTCNGCCGGGGAGCGCGTGCTCGTNACCACGCTCACCAAGCGCATGGCCGAGGACCTCACCGAATATTGCTGCAACATGGGCGTGCGCGCCCGCTANCTCCATTCGGACATCGACACGCTGGAGCGCCTGCAGATCATCNGNTCCCTGCGNCTNGGNGAATTTGACGTGCTNGTGGGCATCAANCTNNTGCGCGAGGGCCTNGACATCCCCGAGGTTTCGCTGGTCTGNATCCTCGATGCGGACAAGGANGGCTTTTTGCGCTCCACGGGNTCNCTCATCCAGACCTTCGGCCGCGCCGCGCGCAACGCGCAGGGNAAGGTCATCCTNTATGCGGACACGGTGACNCCCTCCATGCGCGCCGCCATGGACGAGACCCTGCGCCGCAGGACNAANCAGACNGCCTTCAACGAGGAGCACGGCATCACGCCCCGGAGCACCACGAAAAGCCTTGAATCGCCGCTGGACTCGCTGTATGTGGAGAACGAGCCCGGCAAGCCCAGGAGCCGCGGCCGCGGCAAGGCNANGCCCAAGGACGACGANGTGCCGCTCACCGCCGANGGCGTGGCNANCCTNGTCCAGAAGCTGGAAAANGAAATGCGCCAGGCCGCCAAGGACCTNGAATTTGAACAGGCCGCCGAGCTCAGGGACCGCATCCGCGCCCTGCGGACGCGGCTTATCGCGCTTCCCGAATAAAAAGGNANTGGCCCATGACGGCAGACTCCCCGGAANACAGGCCCGNNNCNCATACCCNTGAAAAAGCGGNCGCANAGCCGCCNGAACCCGTCCTNANGCGCGCGCGCTTCCTCGCGTCGGAACTGGCGCGCCACAATCACCTCTATCATACGCTCGATGCGCCGGAAATCAGCGACGACGCCTATGACGCGCTCTANAAGGAGCTCGCGGANCTGGAGCGCNGCTGGCCCGGNATCGGCGGCGGNGAGTCGCCCACCGCCAAGGTGGGCGGCAAGCTGCTCGACGGCCTCGCCAAGGAGCGCCACCGGGAGCGCATGTACGGGCTCGACAATGTTTTTTCCGCGGAGGAGTGGAGCGACTTTGCCGAGCGGATGCGCCGCGCCTGGGACGAGGCCGTGAATGGCCCGCTGCCGCTGGATTTCTGGTGCGACCCCAAGCTCGACGGCCTCGCCGTGGAACTGGTGTATGAGGGTGGCAGGCTCGTCCGCGCGCTCACCCGTGGCGATGGCGAGACGGGCGAGGTAGTCACCGAGGCCGTGCGCACCATGGCGAGCGTGCCGCAGATGCTGGCCGGGGTGGGGACGCCCCCGGCGCTTCTGGAGGTGCGGGGCGAGGCCGTCATGTTCCGCGAGGATTTTGACCGGCTCAATGAGAGGCAGCAGGCGCTCGGCCTCAAGACCTTCGCCAATCCGCGCAATGTCGCCGCCGGGAGCCTGCGCCAGCTCGACCTTTCCGTCACCGAATCCCGGCCCCTGCGCTTCCTCGCCTACAGCCTCGGCGCGGCGGAGTGGGGGGCCTCGGCGCCCTGCCTGACGCAGAGCGAGCTCATGGCCCGGCTCACCGCCTGGGGTTTTCTCACGCCGCCGAACGGGCGCCTGTGCGCGGGCGTCGCGCAGGTGGTGGACTATGCGGAATGGGTGCGCGCCCACCGCACCGACTTCCCCATGGAGATCGACGGGGCCGTGGCCAAGCTGGACCTTCTGGAGGCCCAGCGCGTGCTCGGCTTCACGGCCCGCGCGCCGCGCTTTGCCGTGGCCTTCAAGTTCCCGGCCATCCAGGCGCAGACAAAATTGCTCGCCATCGAGATACAGGTGGGCAGGACGGGCGCCCTTACCCCTGTCGCCATATTGGAGCCCGTGGCCGTGGGCGGCGTCATGGTGTCGCGCGCGACCCTGCACAACGAGGACGAGATCCACGCCCGCGATGTGCGCGTGGGCGATACGGTCATCGTGCAGCGCGCCGGGGACGTCATCCCGGAAGTGGTGGGCCCGGTCCTTGACAAGCGGCCGCCGGGCACGGAGCCCTTCCATTTCCCGCATGAGTGCCCGGCCTGCGGAGAGCCCGTGCACCGCGAGCCGGACGAGGCGGCCTGGCGCTGCGACAATCTCGCCTGCCCGGCGCGGCGGCTGCGGGCCATCACGCACTTTGTCTCCAAGGCCGGCCTCGACATCCAGGGCGTGGGCGAAAAATGGGTGGAGCAGCTGGTGCAGGCAGGCCGTGTGCAATCCCCGGCGGACCTCTTTACGCTTACTGAGGCCGACCTCCTCGGGTTTGAGCGCATGGGCGAGACGCTGGCGCGCAAATTCCTCGCCGCGCTGGAAAAAGCGCGCACCAGCGCCAGCCTGACGCGCCTTATTTGCGCGCTCGGCATCCGCCATGTGGGCGAGCAGACGGCGCGGATGCTCGCGTCGAACTTCCGCGACCTTGACGAACTCTCGGCCGCATCGACCGACACACTCCTGACTTTGCCCGATGTGGGGCCGGAAGTGGCCGCGTCCATCAGGTATTTCTTTGAAACTCCGGCCAATCGCATCGTGCTCGAGCGCCTGCGCGAGCTCGGCCTCTGGCCCGTCTCGGCCGGGGCGCCCCTTGCGGAGCCTGCCGAAAAAAAGGAGACGCCCCTCGCCGGCAAGACCATCCTGTTCACCGGGACCATCTTCCTGCCGCGGGGCCGGGCGCAGGCGCTGGCCGAGGCGGCGGGGGCCATCCCCGCGAGCTCGGTGAGCAGGAAGCTCGACTACCTCGTGGCCGGGGAGAAGCCCGGCAGCAAGCTCACCAAGGCCGAATCCCTCGGCATCACCGTGCTCGACGGCGAGGGCTTCCGGCGGCTTTTGGCCGAATCCGGGATAAAAATCCCCGAAGAAGAACTTAAAGAATAACATGAAATAGTGGAAATTTTTTCAAGGAGTCCGCTGAGATATGCAGGAAAAGACGCGCATCATCATTGTCGGGGCTGCCGGGCGCATGGGGAGGACCATCCGCCGTCTTGCCGAGGAGGAGGGCGATTTCGTCCTCGCCGGGCTGGTGGACCGCGAGGAAAGCCTCGGCGCTGTGCAGGCGGGCAGCATACCCGCGGCCGCGAGCCTCGAGGGCCTCGGGACGCACGCTGACGGGGCCGTGGCCATCGACTTCACGGCCCCGGAAGCGAGCATGGCGACGGCGCGCATGGCCGCGGCCGCCCATGTGCCGCTCGTCATCGGGACCACGGGCTTCAGCGAGGCGCAGAAGGCGGAGCTCCGCGAGCTCGCACAAAAAACGCCGCTTTTCTGGTCCGCCAACATGAGCGTGGGCGTCAATGTGCTTATGCGGATATTACCGGAACTGGCCCGTGCGCTGGGACCGGCCTATGACATGGAAATGGTGGAGATTCACCACGGCCGCAAGAAGGACGCTCCCAGCGGCACGGCCCTGGCGCTCGGCGAAAAGCTGGCCGAAGCCCGCGGCTGGGAGCTCGAAAAGGTCCGCTGTTCCGGGCGCGACGGCATCATCGGCGCGCGCCCCAAGGAGGAAATCGGTATCCAGGCCTTGCGCGGCGGGGACGTGGTGGGCGTGCACAGTATCTATTTTCTCGGGCCCGGTGAGCGCATCGAAGTGACGCATGAGGCCCATTCGCGCGAAAATTTCGCCGGGGGCGCCTTGCGCGCGGCGCGCTGGCTCGCCGGGCGCAAGCCGGGGAAGCTCTATTCCATGCAAGACACCTTTGAGCCCACGGCCAATGAGCAGCAGTAGGCCGCGCGCGAAGCAAGACCCCACCTTCGGGGAAAAGGTGCTGGCCTTCAATGCGGGCCTGCGTTTTGACGCGCCGTTGCCGTCCGGCATCGAGGTGATGAACCCCTTTCTCGGCAGCCCCTGCGCGCAGGCGGCCTCGGCGGCCTTTTACCGCAAGTATTACGCCGACCACCGGGAGCGGCACATCGTCCTCGGCATCAATCCCGGCCGCTTCGGCGCGGGCCTCACGGGCGTGCCCTTCACCGACCCCAAGCGGCTCGCCTCGGACTGCGACATCCACATCGCCGCCTGCGCCCCGGCGCACGAGCCGTCCAGCGTGTTCGTCTATGAAGTTATCGACGCCATGGGCGGTCCTGCGGCCTTTTACCGCGACTGGTATATCAATTCCATCTGCCCGCTGGGCTTTGTGCGCGTGGATGCAAAAGGGCATAAGAAGAATTACAACTATTATGACGACCGCAGCCTTGAGGAGGCGGCCACGCCCTTCATGCTGGAATGCCTGCGCCGCCAGCTTGCTTTCGGCATCCGCCGGGACGTGTGCTTTTGCTTCGGCACGGGCAAGAACGCGGCCTTCATCGAACGCCTCAACGCAGAGTACGGCTTTTTCGGCCGCGTGGTGGCGCTGGAGCATCCCCGCTATGTCATGCAGTACAAAAGCAGGGAAAAGGATGCCTATATACGCAAATATGTGACCCTGCTTTCGGCGGCCGCGCAAGGCGAGGGCAACCGAAGCGGAAAGGAGCGCGAAAATGGATGAGCTGGTCTTTCTCGGCATTTGCGGCAGCTTGAGGCGCGCCTCGCGCAACATGGGCCTTTTGCGCAAGGCGCAGGAACTCATGCCTGCGGGGAGCCGCCTTGAAATCGCGGATATTCACGGCCTGCCCTTCTACAATGAGGATATTGCCAAGCCGGAGAGCGTGCAGAAGCTGGTGGCAGCGGCGGAAAAGGCCGACGGCTTTCTTTTCGCCTCGCCGGAGTACAACTATTCCCTGGCCCCGGCGCTGAAGAACGCGCTGGACTGGCTCTCGCGCGAGCCGGGGCTCAAGCCCTTCGCGGGCAAGCCCGCGGCCATCGTGGGCGCGGGCGGCGGCATGGGTACCTGCCGCAGCCAGGCCCATTTGCGCCAGGTCTGCGTCTATCTTGACCTTCATCTCATCAACAAACCGGAGTTCTTCTCCAACGCCTTTTCCCCGGCCTATGACGCCGCGGGCGACCTCGTGGACGCGGAGCTCACGAAAAGGCTGGCGGAACTCCTCCAGGCGCTCGTGGACTGGGCGTGCGTGCTGAAAAAGGGGCGCGCCTGAGCCTGACTTGGGCGCCGGGCCGAGAACCCCTTCTCCGCAGCCCGCTTCCGAAAAAGAGGGTGTTTTTGCGTTTTTTCCCCCGCAAAACGCCCTCTTTTCTCTTGGCAAATCGCGTATCTGTCTTACATTTTTGGCATCTTTATTTTTTGTCGCTCACGGCGCAAGGCCGGGGAAAGGCCCATGGCAGATTCCGCATATCCCACTGTACTTCTGGATGACACGCGCTATGAAGATGAGGCCATTCTCCCCCGACCCGTCAGGGCGGCTGTCGATCTGCCCCCCTTGCTGGCCAGCGCCCGCGCCCTCGCCAATGAGGATTTTCCCGCGTCGCGGCAGGAAATCTTTCTCAGGCAGGGGCGCCTGCTCGCCGACTATGAAGACGACTTCGCCTATACAGGCGACCCCGTGCGCTACTATCCCACCTATCAGTCCCTGACGGACGAGGAACTGCGGGGCTATTTCACCTGGCGGCCGAAAGTACGCGCGCGGCAGGTGGAGCCCGCGCCGCTGACTTTCATTTTTCTCCATGTCTATGAGCTCATCAATCTTATTGGCGTCAAGGATGCTGAAGAAGCCTATGAGGAGCTTCTCTTCATCCGGCGCAACTATTCCTCCTTCGGCTGGAACATCGGGTATTATCTCGACAGGTGGCTCACGGATTTTGTCATCTACTACGGGCTTTCGCCCGAATTGCTGGCGGATTCATCGGAAAAGCTCCATAACCAGTGCATCACTGTCCTTTCCCATATAGATGCCGAGCCGCAGGACAGAGTGATGGACGCGGTGAAGCAGCTCGCGCCCAGATGGCTCTCTCGCTCCCGCTTTTATGCCGCGCACTTTGAGGACATGGACGCCGTGACCTACAAGGTGCTGAAAGGCATGGCCGCGCATTATGCGGCAAACTGCAAGCGGAGCCTCGTGGACCAGTTGTTCGGCGCGCGCCTGCCGCGCCATATGCACATCTTCAGCCAGGCGATTTTTTGCAATCCATTGCAGCGGAAAAATTATCAATATACGCTGGACGACCAGTGCGTCTATTCGTGCGAGAACGGCATCTGGACCTCCAACTGGCGCCCGCTTTCAAGCCGGTCCGGCCGGAAGCTGGAGGGCCTGCTCAAGACCATCGACCAGGTGATGCGCGAGGCTTACGCCTTCGGCCATCCCATCCGCGGGGAAATTTCCACCCGCTGGATACGGAAGCTCATCAACGAAACCACGCAGGAGCTTCTGGCGCAAAAGGCCGCCGCGGAAAAGAGCCGCGTGCGCATCGATTTCGCCATCCTTGACAAGATTCGCGCCGACGCCGCCATAACCCGCGACAGACTGGTGACGGAGGAGGATGAGGAACCGGAAGCCCCTGCGCCGCAACTCGCGGCCGCGCTACCGCCAGAGCCCGAAGCAGGCGAAGCCGCCCCCGCGACGGCGCTTCTCTCTCCGCCGGAAGCGCGCCTGCTCCGCTGCCTGCTCTCCGGTGAGAGCACCGACTGGCTGCGGGCGGAGGGGCATCTGCGCTCGGTGCTCGTCGATGCCATCAATGAAAAACTCTATGACGCTTTCGGTGACACGGTGCTGGATGACGAAGGCCTGCCCGTGCCCGACTATGTTTCCGACCTCAAGGAGATGCTTGCCCCATGAATATACCCAGGCGCATTGCCCAGACCCTTGTCAATTCGCTGAAAGGTGGCGTGGTGCCCCGCGTGGGCCTGCCCTATGTGACCGTGGGCCGCAAGGAGGAGATTGAGGCCCTTTTGCACGACGTGGACATCATTGCCGAGGGTGGCGCATCGTTTCGCTTTATTTCCGGCAAATACGGCAGCGGCAAGAGCTTCCTGCTCCAGACCATCCGCAACCATGTGCTTGCCAAAAATTTCGTGGTGCTGGATGCGGACCTCTCGCCGGAGCGGCGCCTGCAGGGCACGCGCGGCCAGGGCCTCGCCACCTACAAGGAGCTCATCGCCAACATGTCCACGAAAACGCGGCCCGAGGGCGGCGCGCTTTCGCTGGTGCTCGACCGTTGGATAAACAATGTGCAGCAGGAGGCGGCCGCCGAAGCCGGCCTCGCCGTGACGGACCCGGCCGTGGCCCCGCTGGTGGAAAAAAAGATTGCCACCATCATGGCCTCGCTCAAGGAAATGGTGCACGGCTTTGATTTTGCGCGGCTCCTGACGCTCTATTATGAGACGTATGTCACCGGCAACGAGGAAATGAAGGCGCTGGTGCTCAAGTGGTTCCGCGGTGAATACACAACAAGGACGGAAGCCAGGCGCGACCTTGGCGTGAACATTATCATCACCGATGACGACTGGTATGACTATCTGAAGCTCTTTGCCACCTTTCTCCGGCAGGCGGGATATGCGGGGATGCTCATCCTCATCGACGAGCTCGTGAACATCTTCAAGATTCCCAATGCCGTAACGCGGCAATACAACTACGAAAAGATTCTCACCATGTACAATGACACCATGCAGGGCCGCGCCTCGCACATGGGCATCATCCTCTGCGCGACGCCGCAGGCCCTGGAGGACCCGCGCCGCGGCGTCTATAGCTACGAGGCCCTGCGCTCACGGCTGGCGGAAGGGCGCTTCGCCGGGGAGCACAAGGACCTGCTCTCCCCGGTCATCCGGCTCCAGGCGCTCACGCAGGAGGAGATGCTCGTCCTCGTGGAAAAGCTCGCCGACATCCACGCCCAGCTTTACGGCTATAAGCGGCGCATGGGCCAGGAGGACATGGTGGCCTTCATTGAAATCGAATATGGGCGCGTGGGCGCGGACGAGCACATCACCCCGCGCGAGATTATCCGCGACTTCATCGAGGTGCTGGACATCCTCTACCAGAACCCGAAAATGAAGGTCCGTGAGCTTTTGGGAAGCGACGCCTTCACCTTTGCCAAGAACGCCATCGAGGAAGCCCCGACCCAGGACCAGTTTGCCGAATTTGAGCTCTAGGAGAGGGCCGATGGGGATTTTTGAGCGCTACGCCCCCTTCGTGCAGGACTACATCTACCGCAACCGCTGGGAGAACCTGCGCGCCATCCAGGTGGCCGCCGCCAACGCCATCTTCAATACCGACGACAATGTGCTGCTTTCCGCCTCCACAGCGTCGGGCAAGACGGAAGCGGCCTTTTTCCCCATTATCACGCTTTTTTCCGAAAATCCGCCCACTTCCGTGGGCTGCGTCTATATCGGGCCGCTCAAGGCGCTCATCAATGACCAGTTCATGCGCCTGACCGACCTCTGCGACCAGGCCGGTATCCCCGTCTGGCACTGGCATGGGGATGTGGCCCAGACGCACAAAAACCGGCTGATGAAGCGCCCTTCGGGCATCCTCCAGATCACCCCGGAATCGCTCGAAGCGCTGCTCCTGCACAAGCATTCCGCCATCCCGAAACTTTTCGGCGACCTGCGCTTTGTGGTTATCGACGAGATACATTCCCTGCTGAGGGGCGACCGCGGGGGCCAGACCCTCTGCCTCATTGAAAGGCTGGGGCGACTCGCGGGCGTCAACCCGCGCCGCATCGGCCTCTCCGCCACCATTGGCGAACCGGCGCGGACGGGCGAGCTCTTGTCCTCCGGCACGGGGCGGCGCACCATCATCCCCAAGCTGGAGGCCAAGGGGGTCAAGTGGCGCCTGAGCATGGAGCATTTTTATATCAAGGAGGAACAGGCCGAGAGCGACGCGGCCGACATCGACGCCCTGCCCGTGCTGGAGGAAAAAACGGACACCGCGCCTGCCAATGCCGACCCCGGACTCGGCTATATCTTCGAGCACACAGCCGGGAAAAAGTGCCTGGTCTTTTCCAATTCCCGCGAGGAATGCGAGGCGGTCACGACAACCTTGCGCCAGTATTGCGAACTCAGGAACGAGCCGGACCGCTTCCTCATCCATCACGGCAATCTTTCCTCGGCCTACCGCGAAACGGCCGAGGAGGTGATGAAGGACGACTCCCAGTGCATGACCACCGTCACCACCTCCACGCTGGAGCTGGGCATCGACATCGGGCGCCTGGAAAGGGCCTTCCAGATAGACGCGCCCTGGACCGTCTCCTCCTTTTTGCAGCGCATGGGGCGCACGGGCAGGCGTGAGCTGCCCCCGGAAATGTGGTTCGTCATGCGCGAGGACGAGCCCGAGGCGCGGGCCCTTTTGCCCGCCACCATCCCCTGGAAGCTCGTGCAGGGCTTAGCGCTGGTCCAGCTCTACATGGAGGAACGCTGGGTGGAGCCGCCACGGCTGGACAGGCTGCCCTACAGCCTGCTCTATCACCAGACCATGGCGACCCTTGCCTCCAGTGGCGAAATGGCCCCCCGGAACCTGGCGGAAAAGGTACTCTCCCTCAGCTATTTTCACCGCGTGAGCCAGGACGACTACAAGCTGCTCCTGCGGCACCTGCTCCAGCACGAGCACCTGCAAAAAACCGAGCAGGGCGGCCTCATCATCGGCCTCAACGGCGAAAAGGTCATCAATTCCTACAAGTTTTACGGCGTTTTCAAGGAAAATGAGGAATACACCGTGCGTTGCGAGACGCAGGAACTGGGCACCATCGTCTCGCCGCCGCCCATTGGCGAAAAAGTCGCCATCGCCGGGCATGTCTGGAACGTGCTGGACGTGGACCACAAGCGGCATCTTGTGTACTGCGAGCAGGTAAAGGGCAAGATTCCCGCCTATTTCGGGCTCTGCGCCGGGGACCTGCACACCCGCATCGTGCAGCGGATGCGGGGCGTGCTGCAGGAAAGCTGCAGCTATCCCTACCTGATGAAGAATGCGGTGAAGCGGCTGGAAGCCGCGCGCATCGCGGCCCGGACAGGCGGCATGGACGTGAACCCGCTCATCAACCTTGGGGGGAATGTCTGGTGCCTCACTCCTTGGCTCGGCACCTATCCTTTCATCACGCTGGAGCGCATCCTGCGGCTGAAATGCGCCGAAAGCCTGGGGCTGCGCAACCTGGACACGGCGAGGCCCTTTTATATGCAATTCAACATGGATGCCGATGCGGAGGACTTCCATGCGGTGCTCAAGGCGGAGCTCGCCAAGCCCATTGAGCCGCTGGACCTGCTCTATCCCAACGAATTGCCGCTTTTTGACAAATACGATGAATTCCTGCCGCCGGACCTGGTGCGCAAGGGCTTTGCCTATGGCGTACTGGATGTGGAGGAAGTGCGGAACACGGTGGCCCGCTGGGGATAGTTGCCGCGCAAGAGGGCGCCACGGTCCCCCTGGCGGCTGCGGCCGTCGCATGACACAGGAGGAGGGGACTTTGTACGCCCAGTCCTTCCGGGCGAGGGCCCCGGCCCTGCCGGAATTGCCCGTCGCCGCCCGCTCTTGTCCGCTAGGCCTTTTCTTCGGGGCTCGACGAACTCTCGCCCTTTTCCCGGTTCCTGTTGCGCAGCATGTCGCCCGCCACCACGATGCCCCGGGTCCCGGCCTCGCCGGCCTGGCGCGCCAGCTCTTCCAGCGGCGTGTCCCGCGAGGTGCAGACCTTGAGCAGCATGGGCATGTTGACGCCGGTCACCACCTCCACCTGATGGTTGCCGAGGAGCGAAAGGGCGAGATTGGTGGGCGTGCCGCCGAACATGTCCGTGAGGATGATGACGCCCGCGCCCTTGTCCAGCCGTTGCGCGGCGTCCTCCAGGCGGCGCACGGTCTCGGAAACTTCATGCGCCGCATCAACGCTGATGGAACTGCAATCGCTCACCGGGCCCAGGATGAATTCCGCCGTGCGCAGGATGGCCGAACCGTAATCGCCGTGGGAAACGATGATGACGCCCACCTGCGGGGCGGTGTTCTGCTCTTGCATGTGCAGCCTCCATTGGCATCGGCCGGGTCTTCTCAGCCGAGTTCAAGATGTCGGTGCTCCAGAATGACAGGATAGCCGGCCTGCCGCACGGCCTGCGCCAGATATTCGGCCAGTGCCACGGAACGGTGGCGGCCGCCCGTGCAGCCCAGGGCCACGGTGACGCGGTAGCGGCCTTCGGCCTCCATGAGCGGCAGAAGAAAGAGCAGCAGGTCCAGCAGCTTGGCGGCATATTCCGTGGCTTGCGGCGAGGCGAAAACATAGTCCGCCACAGGCTTGTCCTTGCCGCTCAGTGGGCGCAGGTCCTCCACAAAGTAGGGATTGGGCAGGAAGCGCAGGTCAAAGACCATGTCCGCCTCGTGGGGGATGCCGTACTTGAAGCCGAAGGACAGGATATTGACGCGCAAGCTGCGGCCCACGCCCGTTTCGCGGTTCCACTGCTTCTGGATGGCGCGTCTCAGGTCGTGGATGGAGAAGCTCGAGGTGTCGAGCACAAGGTCCGCCATGTCGCGCAGGGGCTTCAGGCGCTCGCGCTCGGCATGGAGTGCGGCCTCGAGGCCCATGCCTTCCCGCTCCAGCGGGTGCGGCCTGCGCGTGGCCGCATAGCGGCGCATGAGCGCCTTGTCGTCCGCCTCCAGAAAAACGAGCTGCGGCCGGATGCCCATGCCGGAAAGCTTGTCCAGGGCGCTGTTGAGCTCCCCCAGAAAGTTGCCCTGGCGGATATCCATGCCCAGGGCGATGCCCTTGAAGTGGCGCATGGATTCGCGCTGCATCATGGCGGCCATTTCCGGGGCGAGGCTGGCGGGCAGGCCGTCCACCGCCAGATGGCGAAGGTCCTCAAAAACCCGCAGGGCCGTGCTCTTGCCAGCGCCGGAAAGGCCCGTCACTATGCTGACCCTGGGGGCCTCGGCATAGGGCAGGGAAGCCCCTGCCGGGGTGGCCGGGGGCGCGGCTCCGGCCGCGTCATCGGGATGGGAGTGGGGCATGGCGTTCATCCCCGTGTCCCGGCCCGCGGGCGTGAACCCCGCAGGCCGGGACAGAAGAGGCTAGAGAATCGGGTCGATCAGCGCATAACCGCTGGTGCGTCGGCGATAGATAACGTTGACGCGCCCGTTTTCCGCATTGAGGAACACGAGGAATTCGCTGCCGATGGAATCAAGCTGCATCAGCGCCTCGTCGAGGTGCAGCGGCTTTGGCGCAAAGCGGTCCGTGCCCACCACGGCGGCATCGTCCGCCGCTTCGGCCACATCGGCGTTCTCGGCGTCGAGATTGTAGGTGAAGACGTCGATCTCGGCATTGCGGGCCTTGCGCCGCTGCTCCTTGACACGCGAGACCTTACGCTTGATCTGCGATTCCACCTTGTCCGTCACGAGGTCGATGGCGGCATACATGTCCGGGGCCTGCTCCGTGGCGTTGATGTGCAGCCCCTCGCCGCTGACATTCACTTCGCAGCGATGGCGAAACTTGTCCACCGTAAGGATGACATTGACTTCAAGCCCGGCAGCCTTGCCAAAAAAGCGGCCCAGCTTTTCCATGCGGCGGCGCGCGTATTTCTTGAGGTGGTCCGATGCCTCGAAATTCTTGAAGGCAAACGAGATATTCATGCTTCCTCCTCGAAAGGCCCCGGACGGCCCTGGTGGCCGCGAAGCCGTGGTTTCAGAAATGTTCCTTGCGCCGCGAGGACGAGGGGATATCCAGCGCCGTGCGGTACTTGGCCACCGTGCGCCGGGCGATATTCACCTTGAGGCGCTCCTTGAGCATTTCGCCGATGCGCTCGTCGCTGAGGGGATTTTTCGGGTCCTCCTCGGCGATGAACTTCTTGATGAGCGCCTTGACGCTCTCGGAGCCGACCTGGCTGCCATCATCCAGCTCAAGGCCACTGTTGAAGAAAAACTTTAACTCATAGATGCCGTGCGGCGTGGCCACATACTTGTTGGTAGTGATGCGGCTCACCGTGGATTCGTGCATCCCGATGTCGTCGGCAATGTCCTTGAGGATGAGCGGCGCGAGCTTGGTGACGCCGTCCTCAAAGAAGGGGCGCTGATGGCGCACGATGCTCTCCATGACCTTGTAGAGGGTGCGCTGGCGCTGGTAGAGGCTCTTGATGAGCCAGGAGGCGGAACGGACCTTCTCGGCGCAATATTCCTTTTCCTTTTCCGAGGCGCCGTCCATATCCATCTGCGCGAGGGAGGAAAGCTGAAGTTGCGGCAGCCCGTCCTCATTGAGCAGGATGACGAAATCGTCGCCCATCTTGTAGACAAAGACATCCGGGCTCACATAGGTGGGCTCGCCGCCGCCGAAGCCCGCGCCGGGGAGCGGGTCGAGGCTCTGGATGATGTCGAGGTACTCGCGCAGTTCCTCCATGTCGAGGTGGAACTTTTTCAAAAGCGGCTTGTAGCGCTTGGCCTCCAGGTCCTCCAGGTGGGATTCCACGAGCTCGCGGAGCACCGGGTCCCGGTCGTAGCCGAGATTTTTCAGCTGGATGAGCAGGCATTCGCTGGCGTCGCGCGCGGCCACGCCCACGGGGTCGAACTGCTGGATGCGCTCCACCACGGGGCGCACCTCGGCCGGGTCGCAGTTGGCGAGTTCCGCCAGTTCCTCATCGGTGGCGGTAAGATAGCCGGAGGAGGCGAGATTGCCGATAATGACCTCGCCGATGGCTTTCTGCTCGTCCGTCAGCGGCGAGAGCCGCAACTGCCAGAGGAGATGTCCCTCAAGGGTGGGCTTGGCGGCGTAGCGCGCCTCGAGGGGCGAGAGTTCGTCGGCGGCTTCAAATTCGCGCGACTGCGAATCACGGGGCGTGCTCGCAAATTCGCCCATATAGTCTTCCCAGGAGGCGTCCTTGGCGAGCTCCCGGTCATAGGCCTCCTCGTCGATGTTGTCGCGCTGCTCGGCGGGCGCGAGGTCGCCGAGGTCGTCCCCGGAAGATTCCTCGAGGAAAGGGTTTTCCAGCATTTCCTGCTGGACGGTCTCCAAAAGCTCCACCCGCGAAAGCTGGAGCAGCTTGATGGCCTGCTGCAACTGGGGCGTCATCACCAGCTGCTGCGCGAGCTTCATTTGTTGGCGGAGTTCCAGGGCCATTGTAAGTTATGTCCGTTTTGACCGGCAGCGGCCGGAGGTTGAAAAGGTGATAACGCCTTGGCGGAGCGCCAGTTTGTGTGCTCCGTTTCAATAACTGTGCCACACATGAAAAAAGAACGCAACCAATGGGCCCGCGCGGGGAAGGCGCTTTCAGTGGCTGAAACGAGTTCCCTGAAAACTCGGGCGCCTCACGGCAAAAGAGCGCGAAGCCCTCTCCTAAAACGGGAGCCTAAGTATGCGCAGAAAAATACTTGCAAGCTCTGGGGAAATCCTTTATGAATTCTTTCCGTGCCGAAGTGGTGGAATTGGTAGACACGCTAGGTTCAGGGTCTAGTTCCCGTTCGGGAGTGGGAGTTCGAGTCTCCCCTTCGGCACCAGAAAGACGTCCAAAATAGTCCATAGAAGGCCGAAATCACTGGAAAAAACGTGGTTTCGGCCTTCTCTTTTTGTCCAGCAAAATCCAAGTACCCACGTGGACACCCTCAAAAATCGTTGGTAAATCTACGGGTACCAATACCACCACGCCATTTCGGCAGGGCGAAATACCAGCTTCCTAAAAATCTTCTTTGAATTCAAAAGGATGGAGGTGAATTTTTCTGGTTTTCGCCGCACACTTCTGGACTATTTTGGAGGGTACCAACATGAAGCTTTCCGATGCCGCTGTACGCACCGCCAAGGCCAACGGCAAGGTGCAAAAACTTTCTGACGGCGGGGGCCTCTACCTGCATGTCACGGAGAAAGGCAGCAAATTATGGCGTATGGCCTACCGCTTTGAGGGCAAGCAGAAATTGTTGAGCTTCGGGGCCTATCCGGCTGTCTCCTTGAAGGATGCGCGCCAACGGCGCGACGCCGCCAGAGAGTTGCTCGCCAAGGGCATTGACCCGGGTGAGGAGAAAAAGCAGGCCAGGGAAGCCAAGCTCGCCCAAGAGCGCGAGGAGCGAGATACCTTCGAGCATGTGGCGCGGGAATGGTTCGCCAAACATGGGCCGACGCTTTCCGAAAAACACGCCCAAAAGCTCCAGCGCTACTTGGCGAATATTCTTTTCCCGGCCATTGGAGCCAAGCCTGTGACGCAGCTTGAGCCTGCCGACTTTCTGAGGGTAGTCCAGCCTTCGGAGCGGCTCGGCCACAACGAAACCGCCCACAAGCTCATGCGCCTGTGCGGCCAGGTGACGCGCTATGCCCGCATCACGGGCCGCGTCAAATACGACGTGGCCGCAGGTCTCACCGAAGCCCTGACCCCGGTGAAGCGGACGCATTTCGCCGCCGTCATCCTCCCGGACGACATCGGGCAGCTTTTGCGGGATATTGACGCCTATGTGGGCTATACCTCGGTTGTCTATTGCCTGAAAATCCTGCCCCATGTGTTCACGCGGCCCTCGGAATTGCGGCTTGCCCACTGGAATGAATTTGACGTTAAAAAAGCCACATGGGTCATTCCGGCTTCGCGCATGAAGATGCGGCGCGAGCATGTTGTGCCGCTCTCCAGGCAGGTGCTGGGCCTGCTGAACGAGCTTCACGCCTTTACGGGCAATGGCGACCTGGTTTTCCCCAGCGCCCGCACGCGGGTCGCGTCCATCAGCGATGCCGCACCTTTGGCGGCTTTGCGGCGCATGGGCTACGGCAAGGATACCATGACCCTGCATGGCTTTCGGGCGATGGCAAGCACGCGCCTCAACGAGCTTGGCTTCCGCTCGGATGTGATTGAAGCGCAGCTTGCCCACAAGGAGCCCGATACCGTGCGCCTGGCCTATAACCGGGCGGAGTATATGGATGAACGTCGGCAGCTCATGCAGCGCTGGTCTGACTATCTTGACGAGCTTCGCTCAGCCAAGGGCTAACGAAAATCAGGCAATAGGGTAGGGATATTTGCGGGCAGGCATTCTTGCCGGATGACTGCCCGCAAAATCCGCATGGCCTGTTTTCGTGCTGGCGGAAGCCGCCGTTGGCGAGCTTCTGTCACCGCTTTCTTCAGGATGACTGTCAAGATATATCTTGACATTTCATGACAGCCTGCCATCGTCTGAATACAGGAGATCGCCATGGAACAGGCCCAGAGAGAAAAGACGGCAAAGGTCAAATTCGCCACCCAGGCTGACCCGGTCGTGCTGCAAACCCTGAAAAGCATTGCGGCGAGCGAAGGTCGCCAGATTCAGGCCCTGGTGGATGAAGCCTTGCGCGACTATATCGAGCGCAAAACGGGCACTGCTCCCCGCAGGCATGTAATGGACGCACTCAAGCATAGTATGGAGCAATACGACAGCCTGTATCGAGAACTGGCCAAATGAGGGACTATCCGACCCTGCACGAAGCTCTGGCTATCCACGCCGAAGTCATCAGGGCATACGGCGGCTCCACTGGTGTGCGCGACCCCGGAGCCATTGAAGCGGCGCTGTTTCGGCCGCAAAGCGGCTATTATGCGGACATCATAGAAGAAGCCGCCGCGCTCATGGAAAGCCTGCTCATCAACCATCCGTTTGTTGATGGCAACAAGCGGGCTGCCTTTGCGATCTGTCATGTCTTTCTGGACATCAACGGATACCGCCTGGATGCGGATCCCCAATGGCTCTACGACAGAATTTTGCACTGGCTTGGAGAAAAAGAAGGACGATTTGAGACTATGGTGCGGGATCTCCGCACCTGCGTCACCAAAAGCTGACCACAAGAACAACGTGCTTGCGCAAGGCCACTGGATTCTTCTGCCGGAGGTCTTTTTTGTGGTCGGCATTTTGCCCATACCCTTAAATATTTGCGCTGCCTGTTTTTAGATTGTCCGAACATGGTGTTTGCGCTATTTTTTCCTCCATGTTGGGGCAGCAAAAAATATCCCTTGGCAGGGTGCGCCAAGCGTACCGACTGACCTCCAATGAGGTTGAAACCATCATCCAGGCCTTGTGGCCTCATGCCGTTTTTCCTGTGGAGTTATGGCACAGAGCGCATGAAGCCTACTGGAAAGACTTTGCTCACAGTAATCAAACCATATATAACAGAGAAATCCCTGTTCTACCCCAGCCATGCTCGCAAGAAAAACGTCTCCACACCTATTTGTTTGGGTGTGACATCATGGATTTTTTTCGGGAACTTTCGATGACACTTCCCGTCAATCCATTGTACCAAGGGCTGAAATATATCCTTGCGGAAAGCTATGAGGAAATCAACACGATATTTCCAGGGGAACGGCAGACGTTGTTCGACTCGTTGAGAAGGCTGGATACAGCAGACTTCGCGAGCCAATACGAAGCAGACTCGCCACTGCGTGAAAAAGCACTATTTGCCATACCCGCATCAATGTATCATTTTATCTCACAAATTTTTGTTGATACGATTTTGGTCAATCGGGAAGTGGCCATCAGATTTCTCCGCGACTACCCCTTGAGCGTGGAAGTAAAAGGTATCACCCGTGTGCTTGTGGAGTCCATTCTCACGAAAGCCGCGCCAAAAATCCCCGCTCCTGAAATCCCTGACTCACAGGCGGACTCCTGTGTGGTGGAGGAGGCGGAGGACGGCAGACTCATCTTTCGGATTCCGGCGGCTGTCTGGAAGGGCAAGCCGGATCACGCTGTCCACGCTGCCATGAAAGACATCTATCCTCCTGCCGTGATCGCGCATGTGCTGTTCTACTGGTGCGCCCCAAAACCCGAAGCTGGGCACAAAATCAGGGCGGGCAGAAAAACGCGGCTCGGCCGCCTGTTCACCCAAAAAGAATACAGCGATCCCAAGTCGTACCGAAATTTATTTAATGTACTCCTTGAAGAAGCGGATACCTACACCATCATCGAAGGATGATTTTTGCGCTCCATTTTCCCGTATTTCCCCATTTTCCCGTCTATTTCCCGCCGAATTCCCTCACGGAAATCTTACAGGGTGTGCCAGAACCTCCTGAAACCAACAACCTTGAGGAGGTTTCCCATGGCTCAACGCAAACTGTCGCTCCCCGAATTCGGCTTTGTCCGGCTGCCCCAGATTCTGGCCTGTATCCCTGTCTGTGAAAGCGCATGGTGGGAGGGCTGCCGAACCGGGCGCTATCCCAAGCCCGTGAAGATCGGCCCGCGCACCACGGCCTGGAGGGTTGAAGACATTAAAGAACTGATTGAACGATTGGGCAAAGGCGAGGGTAATCGCAAGTAGCCCATCCCTTCATGGCAAGTGTGGAGTCGACAATGAGCGCAGAATGTCTGCGCTCATTGTCGCGCATAATGAGTCCAGAAGATTAACCTTATTGCTCGGGAAGGCCAGCGAGGCGTTCTCGACTGTCCAGTTTCCATCTGAATAGCTGGTGTACTGTGATAAAAGTCTCGGTGTAGACGCGAGAAAAAAAGCAAGTCAACCGTAAGGTATTAGAAGGATAGTGGAGCATTTTTAGCGTGTAATAATTTGTCTTTTTTCAATGTTATAAGTTATTCAGTTTTTTTATTATAAAGAATTTCTGCAATTTTACTTGTACGTCTATTGATACAACCTTCTGTCCAATTTTCTTCATTTTCATATTCAGAAATAAATTTTATGACAGATTCATATTTTGATTTTTTGTAGCTCATCATTTTTTGTTTAAAATTTTTATTACCTATATTTGAATTTAGTTCAATACCAAGTGGTAATAAATTTCCGATCCTCGTAACACAGGTTTTTTGGGTTGATATTGGCATAATATGCTCGATTGAAAATGAATTAATATCCATTTCATCTGTCGATGAATAGTAAGATTCAACTTTTTTTAATATATACTGAGTTATCTTTGTATTTTTTTGTCGGGTATGTATTCGAATTCTTGGATTTTTTCCTTAAAATATTCTAAACTTGGTAAGTCATTTTGCAATAATATTTGGAGATCCGTGAGATACGTTTTAACTTCGCTTTTATCATTAGCATTGTATAACTTGCGTGCAAAACTTGAGTAGCGCCGCTCTAATCCTGAAGCTCTAGAAGAGCAGATTGCACTAAAAATAAAATGAAAGTATTCAAGAAAATCAATAAATTCTTTAAATTGCTTAAATCTGATTTTTTTATTTCTATATAAATATAAGAGAGACAAAAGTAAGCTTCTTACCTGTGTTACATTAAATATATTTAATGCTTTAAAGTTTTTGTAAAAATGCCTTTCTTCTGCGCAATTCCAATCATCTTGCCTAGGAAAAGCAATTTTTCTATAATCATGAGCAGCATCCTCCAAAGAAGATATAAAATCTTTATATATATCAATATTTTTATCAATTTTTGATTTAAAATCAGATACGAGTCGTTTGTTGGTTGTGAAATTATATTTAGAAAGCCAAAAGTGACGAAAAAAAGCAGTTATGTCTACGTTGCAGTCTGCCATATATCCTTTTATCTTTTTCCAAGATTCGTCTATATCATCTATTGGTTCTGTTGTATTTACAACAGAACAAATAATATTTTTTATGATATCGAGAGGGGCTAATTCTTTTCCCTTGGCGTTTAATACCTCAAATATTGTATAGGCATCTGCAAAATCTTTTACTGTAACATAAACTATTTTGCATCGCAAAATTTGGTCACGAAATATTTTAAGCATACCGATATAATTTAAATTATTATCATAATATAGATCATTAAATATTTTTACGAGATTAGGCTCACTCAGTTGCTTCGAAAAAAACTTGTAAGCATCGAATATATGTCTATCTTCAATAGTTTGTGGATCAATATCCTCCGATTCTTTTTTTTGAATTTTCTTTTGAAAAAAGGGTTTTGCAGCTTCATTGACGAGTTTTGTATATTCACTTCCATTTTCATCGAGAGATATTATATATCTATGAATTGAGTCTCTAAGTTGTTCTTCCCCAATTTGATGAAAAATATGTGAGAGCACAGAAAATATAATTGTAATCGTCATCAATCTCTGCTGACCATCAACTATATATCTATCAATATTAGATGCATCAGATTCATCACCAGCAAGTACAATTGTACCGATAAAATATTCAGATGGTTCAATTTTACCATTTATATATTGTAGATTATTTATGATATCATTCCAAAGCTCATCGAAGTGCTCTTTCTCCCAAGAATATTCTCTTTGAAATCTTGGGATAATGTATTTTCTATTTAATGAGAGAGCATCTTGAATTGTTTTAGATTCAACTTTAAAATCCATGACATACCTCCAAGGATATTGCTAACTTCTTGCCTATTACAATATATTGGCTCCCTTCCAAATCTTTGGATTCTTTTTTACGAATCCTTTCTTAGCGAAAATATTGATAAAGCGCAAGTCTAGAGCGTCCCCAGCGTATTTTTTCATCGTAGCCAGTTTGTGATCACTAAACTATAGGGTTTGAAAAATTGATTTTCTCCCAACATACAGAATTTTTTTAGTATCCTATACACGTTTATATTAACTCTTATTTCTTTGATAATGATAAACCTCTATTTATTAATTATGCCATTTAATTCTTTTTAATGTTATCGTAATCTATTTATTAACTATAACTCTGATATACTAGTTTATTGTAATTTTATATATAGTTGTTCAAGTATTATTTTAAAATAAAAATATTTTTTAATATTAATTTATTTTGTTTATGTTTAATATACTATGCAAAGTATATATTCAAAAAATTTTAGTATTTTTTTAATTATTAATTATTTACTCAATATCAATTTATAAATCATAAATAGTACTAAAGTTAACTTAATTGTTAATTTACATTAAGTAATAAATACTATATTAAAGGATTATTCCTCCGCTCACTGGCCACGAATTTGCAGAAATTCATCTCTTTCACTGTCAGATTTTCTCATGGAGATTCGCCAAAACGTGACAGAACTGCCTTATGTTGTACAACTGTGAAGGCACATTTCTCAACGAAAACTTACGCTCCCTAAATTCTGCTTTGCCTGCCTGCCCCAAATGCTCCCTTGTAAATCTGCCTGTGAAAGCGTGTGGGGCTGGCGCACCGGGCGCTATCTTCGCCCCATTGAGATCGGCCCCGCCCATGGCTTGGCGGGTAGGAGACAATAAAATACTCATTGAACATTTCGGTAGAGGCGAAAGCAATGGCAAGTAGACCGATTGTCATGCGTAAGCGTGGATGCGGCAATTCTGCGTGACTTGTCGGGTGCCTGCGCGTGGCGCGGCTGGAGTCCGGGGCCAGTCAGTGGACGATGGTCTCCAGCCTTGCTGCGGCCCATATGCTCAGCACTGGCCCAATCCTTGCGACTCAAAACCTCATCCGCGTTCTTTGCTCTGGGCCTTCTTGCCATTCGACCCGTAGCCAAAGCTCCCTATACCGCGAATTTCGTTCCATATCTCTGTCACCGGCAAGGCCAAAAGCATATGCCGCAGTCCGCTCGGCATAGCGCTCCCAGTTCCGCCCTTTTCGTGTCTCGCGGATTTCCGGGGCACATACCCGGATGGTTTCTTCCACTTCTTCCTGACTATGGCCGTTCGTGCGGAGGCGGAGGGCAATCATGGCGTCCACCCGTGACAAGTCCATAATGGTAATATGTGCTCGGATGTCCTCCCAATGCTTAAAATAGGCTTGCTGAGGACTGGCCGTCCCTTGAGCGGCTATGCTGGGCAAAAGGTTTGCCTGCCGTTCCCTCTGCTGCTGAGCGGTTGCTAATGCCTGCTCAATCTTTCGTGCTTCAACCAAGGCTTTTTGGCACTCCTGCCGGACGGCATAACTCAGGTTGACGAGAGGGAAAGTTCCGTCCTCTCGCTTATGCTTTGGCTTGCGGTTCTCAAAGCCTGGGGCGCGGTGCGGATGAACGGCTCCCGAAAGTTTCTGGTCGCCATAGCGCTTGTTTAGCGCTGAGGCCAGCCGGTTGCCGACTTCCCTATCAAATTCCCACTGAAATTTGGGAAACGTGAGGATGCACTGGTAATTGTCGGGCGAACTTTCCAGAAACACGGCGGGCTTGAAACCGTCTTTCTGGAGCTGCATGACCTTTTCCGGGCTCATGTCGTCAATGAGGATATGGTGTTTCCGCTCGGAAAGAGGCGTGTAGTAGATATTCTCTCCACGTCTTGCCAACTTCACAATTTCCGGCATGCGCCTGAGCAACTCCTCTGGAGTGAAGCCTCGGCTCTCCCCGTTGCGCTTGTCCTGGATCATCACCTTCTTCTCACCGTTTGCGTCCATTTTAATGGCTGTCACCCGGTAGCGCTCCGCATTGACGGCTTTCGCATACTCCATGAACAGTTTGGCCTGTGGCAATGACGCGGCTTCCGTGGACAGAGGGGAGGGGGGGTGTCTGGCCTTTCCAGCATCCTCATGCGTAATGGCATAAAGTGGATTTAACGGTCTGCCATGGGTTTTCAGCCAGTCAGAAAACCGTTTTACCCTCCGGGCGGGCAATGTTGCTCTCAAGCTGGCCCGTAGCTCTCTCAACTGCTGAACATGTTTGAGTTTCAGGCAATGGCGACCGATATTTAAAAAAGGTACTCCATATTTGGCAATCCTGGCCAGCTTTTCCCGGCGTTCCTTGGCCTGTTGTTCCTTGAGGCGGTTCACTTCATCTCTGACTTTTTCCTCAAGCTCTTTCTTGGCTTCCCTTTCTGCCCTTACTGCGCCTCGGTACATTTCCCATGCGGCCCGCAGGGCCGGATAGAGCGGCTCAGGCGCGGAGCTTAGGGCTATGTCCTCGTAATCTCCTGCCACGAACTCGCCCAGACGTTTGCAAAGTTTTCCCATGCTGAACGCGCGATCAATCGAAGAAGCCTTGACCGCTTGTTCTCCGACCCAAATGATTGCGCCTGAACCTTTCTTCTCAAAACGCAGCCCTGCCTGTTTCAAAGCGGCGTGTAGTTCGGCCCATGACTCGGCGTTCTTGATGAGTTCGTGGCCGCGTTCCTGGGCGATCCTCTGTGCGGATTTCTCGCCGGTCGCCCGCTCAAAATCTTGTGCTTTCGGGGTCGGTTTCACGGCGGAATCGAGGCGCTTTCTTTCCGCCAACTCGCCTTCTTCCGTGTACACAAATGGGGCGTTCGCCAGCTCTGACCACCCCTGTTTCTTCTCGATGTACGCCTTGATTTTGTGAGCCTCCCGGATGTCAAAACCGTTGTTTGTGCGAACCACTTTTAATGTTTCAGGATGCACCCGATTCACGGCGATATGCACATGATAATTTCGCGTATCGCAATGCAGACCGTAGATGGCCTGATGGTCGTTCAAGCCCATTTTTTCCAAGAAAATATCCACCAATTCATCAACTTGGGCGCGCGTGGGTTGCTCGCCTTCGGGCCAGGAAAATACCCAGTGATTGACCGGCATTTTGCTCCTGACGGTCTCTCTTGCCAGAGCGATCATCTCAAGTTTTTGCGCCGTATGGGTGTCGGTTATAAAATTACGGCCTCCCGCATGTTCGATTTTTTCGCCTCGATTTCTCACCGAGGGGTTACGGATATAGTCCACCAAGTTGGCGATCTGCCATTCCTTGGGCTTGGTGCTTTTTGTGTACTTAATTTTCTTGACTACCATGGGGCACCTGGCCTGTTTTTCAAACCCTCAAGGGCCACGTCTCGCTCGGATGACTACCCAGCTTTCTGGCTGAACCCGATGCCCTTTTGCTTTTCATGCCTTTCGACTTTCGGGTGCGAGAAGCGCAGCGCCGAGCGCCATTGGGGAGTCAAGAGGGGCGCGCCCCTTTTGCAAGATGACACCAGGGCGTAGCACTGGTGTCATCTTGCCACGAATAACCCCCAACGTGCAGTGGCTTTTTTGCAGGGGGGGAAATTTTTTCGTTATGCTTGCCTCAATCTTTGAAAAAGGGGGCAAAGCCGTGGGGAGAATCGGAAAAATCACACCGGAACAACTGAGGTCTGCCCGGAGGCTTTTAAGGGAGTTACCGATGAAGGATACTCGCTGTTCCCGCGAGGAGGCAGCGGCATTTCTTGAGAAGGATCTCAAGCGGGCGTTCAGGAAAGGCTACACTACAAAAGAGCTATGTGCCCTCTTGAAAAAGGCGGGAATCATCATCCCGGAACGCCTGGTCGCTCGTTATCAGGAACCCGGGGCGGAGGCTCGGGAAAACGGGTATTTAAAGTCCGAAAAGCAGGGTAATCGGGACGAGAGGAAGAGCCTGGCTCCTCATCCGAAAACCGAGGATGCCACGCTAGCAGAAAACACCACTACCACCTCAAAGAATGAGGGAGCGCCCAGGACAAAACCCGAGTCGGGTGGCCAAGATTACTGTCCTCTAACCGGGGGCAGAACACGAGGGGAGAGATTTAGTGCTGTCCCCGCTCCCTCCAGTGGGCCACGCTGTGGCTGCGCGGAAAAGGGTAAGATACCCTACTCCGAAATTACCCATGGGGTGAGTGACAAAAAGGGAGCTTCGTTTCCGCCGCTTCTCCCCAAAACTCCATGCGCCTCCCGTCTCCCCGAGGTTTGACAAACGGGGTGAACCCGTGTTCCTTATAAAAAAATGCATACAGGCGGGAGAGCCCATCCCCGCCCGCGCTCTCACCTCTTTCCCTTTCCGCTGGCCTATGCTGGAACACGACATCGAGCAGCAGCTCATCCGCAAGCTCACGGACGGCCTCAAGTACACCTACAGGGCCGACATCCGCGACCTCGCCTCACTGGANGCCAATTTCCGCGCCCANTTCGAGGAGCTGAACAAGGTCCACCTTTCCGATGCNGAGTTTTCGCGCCTCCTCGACAAGATNGTCTCAAGNGANGTCTATGAGGCCTCCTGCACCCTGCGCGACCGCCACACGCTGGAGCGCGACGACGGCACACAGCTTTCCTTCACCNTGGTGAACACCCGCGAGTGGTGCAAGAACAGCTTTGAGGTGGTGAGCCAGTTGCGCATCAACACGGCGAGCAGCCACCACCGCTATGACGTCATCCTGCTGCTCAACGGCATCCCNGTGGTGCAGATAGAGCTGAAAAACCTNGCCATCAGCCCGCGCCGGGCCATGAAGCAGATCATCGANTACAAGCGCGACCCCGGCAACGGCTACACCCGCACCATCCTCTGCTTCATCCAGATATTCATCGTCAGCAACCGCAGNGACACCTGGTATTTTGCCAATAACAACGAGGGCCACTTCGCCTTTGACGCCGCGGAAAACTTCCTGCCCTTCTACCGCTTCGCCGACAGGGACAACAAAAAGATCACCGGCCTGGACGCCTTTGCCGACGCCTTTCTCGCCAAGTGCGCCCTCGCGGCCATGATCAGCCGTTATATCGTCCTCGTGGCCACCAAGCGNCAGCTCATCATGATGCGNCCCTACCAGATCTATGCGGTNGAGGCCATCGTGGACTGCATCGACCGNAACGACGGCAACGGCTACATCTGGCACACCACGGGCAGCGGCAAGACGCTGACCTCCTTCAAGGCCGCCACCNTGCTCAAGAGCGACCCGGACATCGCCAAGTGCCTCTTTGTGGTGGACCGCAAGGACCTCGACCGCCAGACCCGGCAGGAGTTCAACAAGTTTCAGGAAAACTGCGTGGAGGAGAACACCAACACNGCCACNCTGGTGANGCGGCTGCTCTCCACCAAGTACGANGACAAGGTCATCGTCACCACCATCCAGAAGCTGGCNCTGGCGCTGGACGCGGGCGGNCGCGCCGCNTGGCGCGAAAAGCTCGCGCCCCTGCGCGACCAGCGCATGGTCTTTATTTTTGACGAGTGCCACCGCTCCCAGTTTGGCGAAAACCACCGCGCCATCCGCGAGTTNTTCCCCAANGCNCAGCTTTTCGGCTTCACCGGCACGCCCATTTATGAGGAAAANGCCCAATACAGGCAGGCCGAGGGCCAGCANGGCAGTTTCNGAACCACGGAAGACATTTTCGACCGCGAGCTCCATTCCTACACCATCACCAACGCCATCGANGANAGCAACGTCCTCCGNTTCCATGTGGATTATTTCCGCCCGCAGGGCGAGCATTGCCCGCGCCCCGGCACGGACCAGAGCCGCCGCGCCATCGTGGACGCCATNCTCGACCGGCATGACCGCGCCACGTCGCACCGCAGGTTCANCGCCCTGCTCGCCACCGGCTCCATCANCGAGGCCATNGCCTACTACAAGCTGTTTCAGGAGCGGCAGGCCGAGCGCCAGGNCGCNGNCCCNTCCTTCAGGCCGCTGAACATCGCNTGCGTCTTTTCNCCGCCCGCCGAGGGCAACCGGGACGTNCAGCAGCTTCAGGAGGANCTGCCGCAGGAGCGCGCCGACAACGCCGTGGACCCGGAGGGCAAAAAGGCCGCNCTCACCGCCATCATTGACGACTANAACNCCCGCTANGGCACGGANCACACNATAGTCGAGTTCGANCGCTATTATGAGGACGTGCAGGGGCGCATCAAGTCGCAGGAGCATCCGCTCACCGANGTGCCNCACGNGCAGCGGGTGGACATNACCATCGTGGTGGACATGCTCCTCACCGGCTTTGACTCCAAGTATCTCAACACCCTCTATGTGGACAAAAACCTGCGCTATCACGGTCTCATCCAGGCNTTTTCGCGCACCAACCGCGTCCTCAACAATTCCAAGCCCTTCGGCAANATCTTCGACTTCCGCCAGCAGCGGGACGCCGTGGACGAGGCCGTGCGGCTCTTTTCCGGCAAGAGGGACGCNGANNGNGCCCGCGAGGTCTGGCTGGTGGAGGCCGCGCCCAAGGTCATNGCNGACTATCGCCAGGCCGTGGANAACCTGCGCGGCTTCATGGANGCGCAGGGAATGCCCTNCACGGCGGAGTCCGTGCCCGCGCTNGAGGGCGACCAGGCCCGCGCGGGCTTCATGCGGCTGTTCCGGGAGGTGCAGCGCCTCAAGACCCGGCTCGACCAATACACCGACCGCACGGAGGAGCAGGACGCCGAGATCGAGTCCATTCTGCCCGCCGACGATGTGCAGGCCTTCAAGGGCGTCTATCTGGAAACGGCGCAGGCCATGCGCCGCTGGCAGGACAAGGGGGAGGGGGACGCCGCCCCCGAGGTGAGCGAGTTGGATTTCGAGCTGGTGCTCTTTGCCTCGGCCTGTATCGATTACGATTATATCATGTCCCTGCTCTCGGAATATACTGGCCAGGCCCCGGAGCGCATGAAGCTCACCCGCGATCAGCTTGTGGGCCTCATCGCCTCCGATGCCAAGTTCATGGACGAGCGCGACACCATCGCCGCCTATATCGACACCCTCACCGTGGGCGAGGCGCTGGACGAGCAGGCCGTCCGGCAGGGCTATGAGGCCTTCCGCCGCGCCGCGCGAGAGCGTAGGGTGGACGAGACCGCCGCGAAGCACGGGCTCGTCCCCGAAAGCCTCCGCTCTCTGGTCGCCACCGTGCTGGAACGCGGCCGCTTTGACGAGGCGGACCTGCGCGCCTTGCTGGCCCCGCTGGGCCTGGGCTGGAAAGACCGCAGCCGTAAGGCCGAGGAAGTCATGGCCGACCTTGCACCGCTCTTGCGCAGCCTTGCGGGTACGCAGGGGATTCATGGGCTTGAGGGATACGAGTAGGGGATATTCCGTGCTTTTTTGTTTTTTTATCTTTTGAGCGTGGACGTGCTGGCGGGAATGAACATGGCGGAAGAAAGTAAAGAATATATGCCCAAATTGTGGTTTAAGAGTTCCCAACCTTGGAGGGCTTATCCGCTTGGTGATATTTTTGAATTCAAAAAAAATGCGACTAATTCAAGAGAGGATTTATCAGCTTCAGGAAATATACATTATATTCATTATGGTGATATCCATACAAAATATCATGGATTTGTTGATTTCACTAAAAATGTTATTCCATTTTTAAAAGATAATGTATCTGTAAAATCAGATTTTATTTGTGATGGTGATATAATCATTGCTGATGCTTCTGAAGATGAGGAAGGTATCGGCAAGGCTATAGAGGTGAAAAATTTATCCAAAGAAAACAAAGCAATTTCAGGATTGCATACAATATTGTTAAGGCCGCATAAAAGGATTTTTTCTCCTTTTTTTGCTTCATATTTATTTTCATCAGTGCATACAAAAAAACAATTTATAAAAATTGCTACTGGGATAAAGGTGTATTCTCTAGCAAAAAGCGCCTTGAAAAACGTTGAGTTAGTAGTTCCAACTATCGCAGAGCAACAAAAAATCGCCGACTGCCTTTCCTCTCTTGATGAGCTTATCCAAGCCCACGAGCAGAAGCGCGACGCGCTCATGGAACATAAAAAGGGTCTGATGCAGCGCCTCTTTCCCGCAGAAGGCGAAACCACTCCGCGGTGGAGATTTCCGGAATTTCGGAATGGGGGAGATTGGGTAGAGACTCAGATCAAGCAACTTGGAAAAATTATCACTGGGAAAACTCCAAGCACTAATAATCCAGCATTTTGGGAAGGTGAATATATATGGGTTACACCAACCGATATGGATTCGCACAAAAATATATATTTTTCTGAAAGGACAATAACAGGTGAATGGCTCAAAGAAAGTAGTATATTGCCTGAAAATTCTGTTTTAATAACATGTATAGCGAGCATTGGGAAAAATTGTATTTTAAAAAAGAAAGGTTTCTGCAATCAACAGATTAATGCAATTATTCCCGATTTTGAAAAATATAATAGTGACTTCATATACTACATTTTTGATATTAAAAAATACATACTAATAAATAATTCAGGAATATCAGCGACAAGAATATTGTCAAAATCAAAATTTGAAGAATTAATGTTTCCTTTCCCCACACTCCCCGAGCAGCAAAAAATCGCCGACTGTCTTTCCTCCCTTGATTCCAGCATCGAAGCACAGGAAGCGAAAATCGCCTCCCTGCGCGAGCACAAGCAAGGCCTCATGCAGCGGCTTTTTCCGCAAAGTCTTTAGGCCACGCACAAGGATACACCATGACCGAACAGGCGCAAAAACAACTGGGCGCGACCCTTTGGGCCATCGCGGACGAGCTGCGCGGCTCCATGAACGCGGATGACTTCCGCGACTATATGCTCGCCTTCCTCTTCCTGCGCTACCTGTCGGACACCTACGAGGCCACGGCGCGGGAGGAACTTGGGGCGGACTGGCCGGAAGCGGCCCCGGGGCTTACCCCGCTCCAGGCTTGGTACGAGGCCAACCCCGACGATGTGCCGGAGTTTGAAAAGCTCCTGCGCCGCCGCCTGCACTATGTCATCCACCCCGATTATCTCTGGAGCCATATAGCGGAGCTGGCCCGCACCCAGAGCGACGACCTGCTGGAGACCTTGCGCAAGGGCTTCCGGCATATCGAGGAGGAATCTTTTGAAAATTCCTTCCGGGGCCTGTTCTCCGAAATCAATCTTTCCTCCGACAAGCTCGGGAAAAACGAGCGCCAGCGCAACCTCCTCACCTGCAAGGTCATCACGCGGCTGGCCGAGGAGCTGGCGGCCTTTTCCACGGATACGGACACCCTGGGCGACGCCTATGAATACCTCATCGGCCAGTTCGCCGCGGGCTCCGGCAAGAAAGCCGGGGAGTTCTATACGCCGCAGCAGATTTCCGCCATCCTTTCCGGCATCGTCACGCTCGACAGCCAGGACCCGGCCACGGGCAAGCGGGACCGCCTGCAAAACGTGCTGGACTTCGCCTGCGGCTCCGGCTCGCTCCTGCTCAACGTGCGCAGGCGCATGGGGCCGGACGGCATCGGCATGATTTACGGACAGGAGAAAAACGTAACCACCTACAACCTCGCCCGCATGAACATGCTCCTGCATGGCGTGAGCGACGGGGCTTTCACCATCTTCCACGGCGATACCCTGACCAATGACTGGGACATGCTGCGCGAGACAAACCCGGCCAAGGTGCCGCACTTCGACGCCGTGGTGGCGAACCCGCCCTTCAGCTACCGCTGGGACCCGGCGGGAGACCTTGCCACCGATGTGCGCTTCAAAAACTACGGCCTCGCGCCGCGCTCCGCTGCGGACTTCGCCTTCCTGCTCCACGGCTTCCATTTTCTGAAGCAGGACGGCGTCATGGCCATCATCCTGCCGCACGGCGTCCTTTTCCGTAGCGGCGTTGAGGCCCGCATCCGCAAAAAGCTGCTGGAGGACGGCCACATCGACACCATCATCGGCCTGCCGCCCAACCTGTTCTTTTCCACGGGCATCCCGGTCTGCATCCTGGTGCTGAAAAAATGCCGCAAGCCCGACGATGTGCTCTTCATCAACGCGGCGGAACACTTTGAAAAGGGCAAGCGCCAGAACCGCCTTCTGGACGAGCATATCAACAAGATCATCGAGACCTACCAGTTCCGCCGCGAGGAGGAGCGCTTCTCGCGCCGCGTCTCCATGCAGGAAATCGCGGACAACGAGTATAACCTGAATATCTCCCGCTACATCTCCACCGCCGAACCCGAGGCGGAAGTGGACCTCGCCGCTGTCCACGCCGACCTCGTGGCCGCCGAGGAAAAAATCAAGGCCGCTACGGCGAAACACAACGCCTTCTTGGCAGAGCTGGGATTGTCTCCGCTGCCATGACTTGTTAATAGACCCTCCATAGGAAGTTGGCGTAACAGGGATGACAAAACCTGTAATGAGGTATCTACTGTGAGAGAATATAAATTTTCAGATGAAGATAAAATTTTATGGAGACAACTATTAAAGCCTATGCGTTGGGGAAAAGATAGTAATTCAGTATTAATGCAAAAAGACAGCACAGAATTTGCTAAAGATCATGATCGAATTATTTTTTCAAGTGCATTTAGGAGATTGGCAAAAAAAACACAGGTTCATCCTCTCATCCAAAATGATCATATCCATAATAGATTAACCCATTCCCTTGAAGTGAGCTGCGTAGGCAGATCGCTTGGGAACAAATTGGGTATATGGTTAGAAAATAATGGCTTATTACCGGAAGGTATTGAGCCCTATAATGTGGGGGAAATAGTACAAGCTGCGTGTCTCGCCCATGATATTGGCAATCCTCCATTTGGCCATGCTGGTGAAGATGCCATACAGGATTGGTTTAACAACCCCGAAAATAACAGTTATCTTGAAAGAGGGAAATTGACTGAATGGGAGTTGGCTGATTTTAAAGCCTTTGACGGTAATGCACAGGGGTTCAGAATTGTCACCTCTCTTGAAATGTATAAAGATGAAGGGGGGATGCGTTTATCCTTTCCTACACTAGCAAGTATCATTAAATATCCATTTTGTTCATTGGATGGGCTCAAAATGGATAAACGTAAATTTAATTTTTATTGCGCTGAAGCAAATATTTTTGACAAAATTTTTTGTGAATTAGGATTGAAGAAATGCAATAAATACATAAGACATCCACTGTCTTATCTAACAGAGGCTGCAGATGATATTTGTTATTTAATAATTGATATTGAAGATGCAAGGGAGTTGAAGATTATTGATTTAGATGACCTCCATACTATTATTAATCCCATTGAGGGGGATTTAAATATTAAACATGAAAAACTTGAGCAAAAAGAAACTGATAGACGAAAATCATCATATATTAGGGCACTTTTGATTAATCATTTAGTAAATATAATATTTGAAACATTTATATGTAATTTTCGTCCGATTATTGAAGGGTATTGTAACCCATTGTATGAGATATGTGAGGAAAAAACGCAAAGATATTTTAAAAATGCTAGAAAAATATTTAAAGATAGAATTATGAAGGATCCAAAGAAAACCGCATTGGAAATAGGTTCCTATAGTGTATATAAAAGATTGTTAGACAATTTTATTCCAGCTGCGCATAATAAGGTATTAGATATATCTCTTTCTTATAAGCAAACACGTGCGTTGGACTTAATGGGTATTAATGCACCAGAGAAGGACGAAAGTATTTATTATTCCTACCTACGGGTAATAGATTTTGTTTCAGGAATGACTGACGAGTATGCAACATTTATTTCTAGACAGCTCGCAGGGGTTTAAACACGCAGCGGATACAGTCTATGTTGTGTTTAATATATGAATATTTTAATGTAATTTTAATAGGAAAGGGAGAAAACCATGAAAAGAAAATTTGAAGAAATGCTGGTGGAAGTGCAAGAAGATCATCTAAAAGCTCTCACTTCAGCAAATCCAGTTAAAGCTATTGAAGAATTAATATATAATGCATTAGATGCGGATGCAACATTAGTTGAAATTATCTTTGAACCGAATGCCATTGGAGGTATTGCAAAAATAATTGTTAAAGATAATGGATTTGGAATCCACGAGGATAATAAAAAATATTTTAAAGGGCTAGGGGGGTCTTGGAAACGCAATGTAAAGCATACTCCTAGATATAAGCGTATAATTCACGGGAAATATGGCAAAGGTCGATTTAAAGCTTTTGCTTTGGGTGATATTGTTTATTGGAAAACCTGTTACGAAATAAATGGCAAATTTTTAAACTGGGAAATAATAGGGGATTCTTGTAAGGATATTAGAATATTTCAAATTTCTCCTGCGACTCCTAGCAAGGATACTCATGGTACAACAGTCATCATTGAAAATATTACTGAGAAGGCAAAGAATATTAAGAAATCTGCTACCCGTGATAGCTTAACATCAGAGCTTGCTCTCTACTTAATAAATTATTCCAATATTAAAATTATATATGATGGAATTCCAATTGATTCTCAAAAATATATTATAGGAAATAAAGAATACAAAATTCCGATAGTTTATAATAATGAAGAAATTTTATGTGATATTATTGTTCTTGAGTGGTCTATACATACAGAAAAAGCAATATATTTCTGTGATGAGAGTGGCTTCGTACTTGATAAGCGTGAAATGAGAATATCCACTTTTGGATTTAATATCTCTGTATATATCAAATCCAAATCTCTTGCTAAGTATTTCGCTGATGTGGACCTCTCTATTTGGGAATTTGATCCAAAATTAAATAAGATTATAGATGCAGGAAAATTTTGTGTTAGAGAATATTGTAGAGCTAAAATTGTGCGTGAAGGTCAAGATATTATTGAAACATGGAAGAACGAAGATGTATATCCTTATACTGAACCAACAAATAACAAAGTAGAGGAAATTGAAAGACAAGTATTCGATGTTGTTGCACTAAATATAAACGAGCATCTTCCCAGTTTTGAAACATTCGATCGAATTGCGAAAAAATTATCTTTAACGCTTGTCAAGTCTGCACTTGAGAGAGGCCCTCGAGAGCTTAGAAAAATATTAGAAGGAATTATAAATCTACCAAAAGATAGCATTAATGACCTTAATCAACTCCTTGAACATACTACATTAAGTGATATTATTGCAGCTTCAAAAGCTGTTGCTGATAGACTTAATTTTCTCACAGGACTAGAATCAATAATTTTTGATCACAAAGCTCATACTAAAGAAAGAAGTCAATTACATAAATTGCTTGAAAATAATACATGGATTTTTGGTGAAGAATATAATATGTCACTTAGTGATAAAAGTTTAGACCGAGTACTTGCTACACATCTACAGTCTTTACGCCCATCAACTAGGAAAAATTCTAAATCTGTTTTACGCGAGGGGGGCAAGCGTGGAATTATTGATATGATGCTGTCAAGAAGAATTCCTGAATCAAATCCTTCAGAACATACCCATCTTATTATTGAACTCAAGAGGCCTTCCCAGAAGATTGACCAAAAAGTAATGTCACAAGTTATTTCTTATGCCACTGCAGTTATGAAAGACGAGCGTTTTAATTCAGTAAAAGCGAAATGGTATTTTTGGGCTGTATCCAACGAGATCACGGATGAGGTTAATCTTATGGCCACAGGAAAGGGAACTCCGGATGGCTTATATAAGGATGGTGAAAATTTTCA
Source organism: Desulfovibrio sp. (assembly GCA_014804905.1). Lineage (GTDB taxonomy): Bacteria > Desulfobacterota > Desulfovibrionia > Desulfovibrionales > Desulfovibrionaceae > Desulfovibrio. Next base: position 104,990 of record JAAUYX010000019.1, read on the forward strand.
AATATGGGTAATGCCTTGGTCCAAAGTTCTAGATAATTGTAAATCCAGATTACATTTTTTTCAACAAGAACTAAAATTTGAAAACAGTGCAGAACAGTCTATTGACTATTTAAGGAGTATTTATTCGAATTATATTCCTGAATTAGATGCACCTATGAGTTCAAATGATTCAGAGTGATATTGGCTATTATTGTTGCATATAAACTATATATCACATGTGCTTTATGTTTTTATTTAAACTGCTACTATCTTTTCAAGTACTATATCTATTTGAAAGAGCAATCCGGAATACGTCATGTTTACTACTAAACCTAACCATCATCTGTTGTTCTATACTTAATATTTCTTATTTTTCTGCTTATATATGCTGTGATCAACACTATTGAATTCGTATTCATTGTATTTTGCAAGTACCTAACTGATGTCGTACAAATACTAAATTTTTCATAATTAGAGTTTAATATTAGTAATATATAATATTATAACTATTTATCATTATATTTATCGTATATTTAAGAATTATTGATAGCTGACTGGATGTTTAAGTGCTAATTTGTAGGGCTTATTATTTTATCAATATATATTTTCTATTCACCCAGAGTTGTGGAAATAAAATATGATAGGTATTAATATAGCCAAAAAAAATGATAAATCTATTTACTTTTTCATCTCATTAAAACGCTAGTAAAAATGATAAGATTTACAAGAATTGATATTTAGTATGTACAACGTTCTAAAATTAATTTTTCAAGCAACTCAACATTGCCAGATATTGTTCCTCTCATATATCGCTCATACACTGATACGTTATCTGGAGGGTTTAAATTGAGTCTCTAGTCTTTTTCCAAGGCTAGCAGACGTATGAATTCACGCTGTGCGCGTCCATTTCCTTCTCTAAACGGATGCAGGTAATTTACGGCATCCAAAATTTTAGCTAGGTTTTGAGTTAATAGCCTTTTATGGCCGTGCTCTAATCGTTTGTATTCAGCAATCAATCCGTCAATATAAGATAATGCCGTATTGAAACGATTTAGAGGAAAAAACTGATTACCCTCCTTACTTATTTCTACCTTTCGCTTTTGCCCAGCCCATTCATAAATATCTTGAAATAAATGATGGTGAATCTCAAAAAGAGTTTCAGAACTGGAAATCATGATAGGGTCCACCCATTGCTCTTGAATACGGCGCGCAGTAAACCCTGCTTCTACAAATTGCAAGACCTCGTTATCAGTGATATTCAAAATATTACGCAGCACGCCTGTTTGTGGATCGGTGTAAATATAATCAGGGTCAGCGTAGGCATAGCTATTTAGCATATGCTTTATCCCGCGCCGCACGGATAAACGTGTCAAGGCTAATCTTACCCAGCGTATAGTCGCGAATGATTTCAATGCCTCGCCTAGTTGGCTCATACCCCTCGAACATGTTTGAACCGATGGCAAATGCGGCGCTTTCCCAGACTTCCAGAGAGGGGAAGGGTACATCCATAATGGTCAAGGTTTCGCGATCTATGGGGATGGGCGTGTAGGACATCCTTATGCTCCTTGGCGCTTGTCCTGAATCATATCAGGGGGAACTTAAGCCAGCAAGCGTGAGCAGACGGGAGGCGTTGCTCTTATGTGCTAAATCCCGGTTATACGAAATAAAGCTGATAGAATCCTACTCCCCCTTTCGAGTGTACCAAACCCCACGGCCCTTGCCGTGCATGGCAAGTTGGCCGGTGCCCACCAGCTTTCGGAAATGCTCTTTAAGGGTATTGCGGCTTACGCCGGTAAGCGCGACCATATCCTTCAATGTCACCCGCCCATGCTCACGGGAATAGTCCAGGATTTTGAGAGTAAGCTCGGGCAGAGCAGCCAGAGCAATATGCTCCTGCTCCATTTTTCTTTCAAGGCGCTTCATCTGTTGGTGTAAAGCTCTGAGGAAAAATAATAACCAAGGCTCCCAGTCGGGCGAATCCGTCTGGATGCTAGATTGGGTTTGCCGCAAAGCCAGGTAATATCCCTCTTTGCTATTCTCGATAACACTTTCCAGAGAACTGTAAGGGATATAGGTATATCCGCACCGCAGTAACAAAAGTGTGGTCAGAATACGGGAGAGTCTGCCGTTGCCATCCTGGAAAGGATGAATTGCCAAAAACGATACGATAAAAATTCCGATGACGAGGAGGGGATGAAGGTCCCGCACCTCCAGCGCGGCATTCGTCCACTCCACAAGCTCCCGCATGAGCCGTGGCGTCTCAAAAGGCGTTGCCGTTTCAACGATAATGCCTACCTGTCGTCCTTGAGCATCGAAAGCAGCAACACTGTTGGGAGCATTTTTATACTGACCCCTGTGGCGCTCGTCCTTATCACTGTGGCGTAGCAGATCTCGGTGAAGCTGGCGGATATGATTTTCTGTCAGGGATATATATTCCCATGATTGAAAAACCTGTTCCATGGTTTCCGCATACCCTGCCACCTCTTGTTCATCGCGTGTGGCAAAGGTCTGAATGGACAGGTTGGCCAGGAGGCTTTCAACTTCGCGATCAGAAAGTTTCCCTCCTTCAATGCGCGTGGAGGAGCCGACGCTTTCGATGGTGGCCACCTTGCGTAGAGCGGTAAGGCGCTCCGGGGCCAGAGTGCCCAATGCCCTCCATGCACCCTTAAATTCGTCAATTTGGGCGATGAGCCTGAGCATCTCCGGGGTGATGGGGAGGTTATCGGCAGTAATCATATCCAAAAAATCATCCAAAAACATCCATTTCGTCAAGTACAAAATCCTCTGCATATCCAAGGGACATGCACAAGCCTCCTGAAATGACTTCGTGTATCTAGATGGGCGTCCCCTTTGTGGGAGCCTAGCCGGAGCATTGTCAGCAAGGGAGAGGAGGGGGGATGACTCTTGCGCATCAGATTTAAATGGGAAATAATGTGGACGTAGATGGATGAAGGTGGATTTTAAAATATAAATATGGTTGACATGCAAGAATTAGAACTACTATAATACTTTTAGTTTGATGGTACGTACACTGGTATGAAAAATTTTTAATATTTTTTACATCAATTATATCAAATATATACAAAAATAAAAGAGTCTCCCCTTCGGCACCACCAAAGAGTCCAAAAAAGTCCCGCAAGGTCTAAAAAGCCTTGCGGGACTTAGCTTTTTGGGAAATGGGTTGTCCAACAGGGTGTGGTGAAAACCAGGGACAAATCGCAAAAAAGACGGTATTAGGAACGGTACGAGCCGAAAAGGAGGAAAGGCGTCCAGAAAAATACCGTCAGCCCGAAACCCCTT
>JAAUYX010000020.1 GCA_014804905.1 Desulfovibrio sp.
ACGCCTCCTCGGGGGGCGCGGCTTCCAGCGCCGGCTCCTCCACGGGCGGAATCTCGGTAAATTCGGCCTCGATGGGCGGCAAATCCTCCGCGGGCACAGCCTCCGGCGCCGGGATTTCCACGCCGAGGGCCGCGTCCTCCACCACTGCCGTTTCTTCAACCACAGCGGCTTCGGCAGGGATTTCGGGTTCCGGGACGGGCTCCGGTTGCGGCGCGGCTTTGGGCGCGGCCGCCGCCATGTGGTCTTCGAAGGAGGGCGCGGCGGCTTCAGGCGCTGGCGCGCTTTCGGCGTCCAGCGTGTTCAGGAGGCTGGCGAGGTCCGCGTCCAGGTCGGGCTCGCCCGGAGCGGGAGCTGCCTGCGCCGCAAGGGCCGGGTCCCCCAGAAGGGCGTCGAGGTCCGCCTCCAAATCGGGCACGGCCCCCGCCTCAGGCTGGGGCGCGGCCGGCATGGTGGCCGCGGCGAGCAGGTCCTCCACGCTGGGGGCATCGGCGGGCGCGGCAGGCGGCGGGGGTGGCGGCGTGGCGGCCGAACCGCCGAGCAATTCATCCATGGCCGCGTCAAGGTCCTCGGTCATGGCGGGTCCGGCGGGAGCGGTGGCCTGAGGCTGGGCCGCGGGGGCCGGAGCGGCGGGGGCGCCGGGCTGCGGCGGAATATCCAGCGAGGCCAGCAGGTTGTCGATGTCGCCCATGTCCGACATGTCCAGCTGCTCGTCGGGGTCCACCAGGGGCGCGGCCGGCCCTGCAGGTGCGGCGGCCGCGGGAGCCGGAGCATCCAGCGGGGCCGTGGGTCCCTGGCTGAAGCTCGCGCCGTCGCTGGCGTCCATCTGGGCGAGCAGGGCCTCGATCTCGGCATCCTCGCTTCCCGGCTGGTCAAGGTCGGCGGCCGGGGCGGCNNCGNCNGGCGCGGCGTCGCCCCGTTCNATNANTTCGGTGAGGTCAATGATGTCATCCGCGTTCTCGTCGGGAACGGGAGGATTTTGCGCAGCCATGGCAACCTCGCGGTTTGCGTGCGGGCGCTGCCGCGCGGGCGCGACAGGCATGAGGACGGCTTCCNNGCCCTTGCNGGGNCCGGGGGAGTCGCCTTAAGAGAACGGCAAAAAAANCTATCAGTTTATGCCGCCCGACGCAAATTCCGGCCGCCGCGCCGTCGNCCGGCGGGGGGCGCCGCTACGGATGGCACTTGGACTTGGAACAGCCNGTGAGCTCCTTCTTGAGCTCGGGCTTTTCCTCCGCCACCTTGCTGTGGCAGACGAGGCAGGTCTGGTGACGCAGGTCCGCGCCCTTGTTGTGCACCACAAAGTAAAGGCTCTTCTCGCCCTTCTTGGCCGTGAGGTCGTCATGGCAGCCCGAGGTGGCGCACTTCTGGAAATTGGGCTCGTCATTGACCTTGTGGTGGCACACCACGCACTCCACCTTGGCNTGGGCCGAGTGGGGGAACANGACNGTTTTCTTGGCGCCCTTGAACTCGATGGGGCCGTCGGGCACGGCGGGCGTGTCGGCGGCGAGGGCCGCGCTTCCCGCNNCGAGAAGAGAGAGGNCCAGCAGGGCGAACAAAAGACGGCTTTTCATGGGCATCTCCACGGGCGCGTGGCGCCGTTGGCAGGNTGGGTGGTTGCTGTGGAAAATCCGGGTGTTAAGCATAGCGGACTCCCCGCGCGAGGTCGAGCGAAAATCTNGAGANCCGGCGCNTCAGGCCACGCCGTGCCAGCCGAGAAACATCCGGTAGGCCGGGTTTTCCGTCTCGTCCGTGTGCGGATAGCCCATGCCNGCGACGCGCGCGAGAAAGTCCTCGAAATCCGCGCGTTTTTCCTCGGGCACGTCAAAGCCCATGAGCACGCGGCCATANTCCGCGCCGTGATAGCGGTACTGGAAAAGGGTGATGCTGAACTCCATGCGCATGGCGTCCATGAGGTTACGCAGGGCGCCGGGCCGTTCCGGGAAGGCGAAGCGCAACAGGCGCTCGTGCTCGAGCTGCGGGGCATTGCCGCCGACCATGTGCCTGAGGTGCAGCTTGGCGAGCTCGTTGTCGCTCAGGTCCAGCACCGTAAAGCCCTGGGCGCGCAAATCGTCCATGGCCTCGGCCACGTCGGCCTTGCCCTGGGTCTTGATGCCCACGAGCACGCGGCCGTTTTCCGGGTCGCCGAAGCGGGTGCAGAGCTCGGTGATGTTGCGGTTGCCGATGGCCGCGCAGAGGCGGCGGAAGCTCCCCACCTGCTCGGGGATGGTCACGGCGAGGAGGGCCTCGCGCTCGGAGCCCAGCTCGGAGCGGTCCACCACATGNCCGAGGCGGTCGAAATTCATGTTCGCGCCGCTGACGACGGCGACGAGGGTTTCGTCGCGCACGTTTTCGGCCGCGGCCCAGGCCTTGAGGCCGGCNAGCGACAGCGCCCCCGCGGGCTCGGCCACCACGCGCGTGGCCTCGAAGATGTCCTTGATGGCGCCGCAGATGGCGTCNGTATCCACGGTGACGATGTCGTCGAGCAGGTCGCGGCAGAGGGCGAAGGTCTCGTCGCCCACGCGCTTCACGGCCACGCCGTCGGCAAAAAGGCCCACTTCGGAGAGTTCCACGGGATAGCCCGCCTCGANGGAGCGGCGCATGGCGTCCGAATCCACGGGCTCCACGCCNATGAGGCGGATNTCGGGCCTGAGGTGCCGGATATAGGCGGCCACGCCCGCGGCGAGCCCNCCGCCGCCGANGGGCATGAACACNGCGTCGATGGGNCCNGGATGCTGGCGNANNATCTCCATGCCGATGGTGCCCTGNCCGGCGATGACNTCCGCGTCGTCAAAGGGCGGGATGAANACCGCNCCNGTCTGGCGCACNAGCTCGGCGGCGTGGCGGCCCGCGTCGCTGAAGGATTCGCCCGAGAGCACCACCTGCCCGCCCAGGCGGCGCACNGCNGNNATCTTGATGGCCGGGGTGGTCACGGGCATGACGATGGTGGCCTCGCAGCCGAGCTTGCGCGCGGCGAGCGCNACNCCCTGGGCGTGNTTGCCNGCNGAGGCCGCGATGACNCCGCGNCNNAGCTCGTCCGGNGTGAGCCGGGCCATCTTGTTGTAGGCCCCGCGCAGCTTGAAGGAAAAGACGGGCTGCGCGTCCTCGCGCTTGAGCAGGACGCGGTTGCCGAGGCGGCGGGAGAGGCTCGCCGCCTCCTCCAGNGGCGTCTCCAGCGCCACGTCATAGACGCGGCTTAAGAGGATGCGCTTGAGGTAGGCGGAATGGTCGGCGTGACTCGCCGAATGTTTCTGGCGGCCGTGGCCGCTTTTGCTGCTGGGCATGGAATCTGCCTTTGCTTGGGGTGCGCGCCCGCCGGGCTGTCAGGCGCGGAAAAGGGGATGATCGGCGTCGCCGCCCTCGTTGAGNAGGACCTGCCGGGCGAAGAGGCGCGNCGCNGGGGGCGTTGCCGCNTCGAAATCNGCNTGNGGNTCNAGGCCGGGCACAAAGACGCGCGCCACGGGAAGGTCGAGGTCCGCCCTGGTGAGGTCCACGGAAAACACCTCGCGGCCATGCGCCGCCAGCACGGATTCAAGCAGGGCGAGGGACGCCGCGGGCGTGGGGAGCGTCCAGTCCGGCAGGCTTTCGAGCTCGCGCCGCGGCAGCCCGGCGAGGCCCGGCCCGGAAGCCACGCCATGCGGCGCNGGCGTGGCCCAGGAATAGGGCCACGGCGTCTCGGTGAGGGCGGAGAGNGCGGCGTGCGCGCCGGAGAGGCCCGCGCCCGTGGCCGTGGCCACGCTGCCGTCGCGCGCGGTGACAAAGGCGCGGTAGACCGGGATGCCNAATTCNNTGGTGATGTCCTGNAATTGCACGCGGATGCCGCGCGCCGCATAATCGTCCAACAGGCCCTGAAGGCGCGGGTCGCGGCTTATGCAGNGTNAAGCANGCNTGGCGGCANAAGGGCGTGGTGGCGTCGGCGTCGCGCTCGATGACTTCCATGAGCGCGGCGAGGCGCGCTTCCGCCGGGCTNTTGCCGGAGGCGAGCCCGGTGGAGCCGGGGGAGGTGGCGAGCCTCGGCTCGTCCGCATTNCAGAAGAGGAGCACGNNCTGGAGCGGNANCAGGGCNTCGCCCCNNNNGNNGTCGCGGGCNGTGANCCAGTGGAGCGGCGCGTCGTCGGGCACGCGCCCCACGCGCACNAGGCGCNGNCCCTCCTGNGTGAGTTCCGCGGCCGTGGCNCGCCGCAGGNGNAGCGGCGCGCGCCGCCCCAGCACCTCGCCGTGGCCNCNGGNGCCTCCGGGCCCGAGCGAGGCATAGGCGCTGGCGCGCTCCACGATTTCCATGGCGCAGGAGGCACGGGCCNCCGCAAGGCTGAGGCCGCGGCCATAGGCCGTGGCCGTGCCGCGCAGGGCATNGGCGTGGCGCCCGTTGCGCACGCTGACGGCGATATGCCAGTTCCGCAACAGGGCGATGGGCGAGAGCGAGGCCTCGTGCCGCATTTCCGGCCCGGCCAGAAGGCTCGCNCGTTCNAGNGCGGCCACGGCGCGGGCATACGTTTCNTCAGCNGGGGGGCGGGGGGCGTCCTGCCACGCNCGCGCCGCAAGCCTTTTGTGGGTNGCGGCGAGGAGGTCACGGGCNTCCGGCCGGGTGACCGCGTTCATGGCGTCGGCGAGGGCGGCCGCGTCATGCGGCAGGGGAAGGTCGCTTTCGTCCAGCCGGGGCAGCGGGCGGTGCCCTGCGAGATTGGCGTGGAAGAGCTCCCCCCAGGCGAGGGCGGTGTCGGCCTGTGCCTCGTCCGCAGGGCGCGGGGCCTCGGCGGTGTGGACATCCACATCCGGGCCAACGGCTTCCCGGACATGCGGAAACAGCCGTGCCGCCTCGCGCAGCAGGGCCGCCGACGCCGGGCGCGCTCCCAGCCCCTCGAGGCTGGCGGCGAGTCCGGCCAGGGCCGTGGCCTCCAGCGCGTCCAGGCGGCGCAGGAGATGCTCGCGCAAGAAATCGTCCTCGGGCGTGGCCTCAAGGGCGGCCAGCGCCTCGTCGAGCGGAAGCGGCGTGGCGGGTTCGCAGGAAAAATAGCCCGTGGAGCCCACCGTGCGGGCATGGGTATAGGTATATTCCCGCAAGGGGGCGTCAGGTGCCCCGGTGGCGGGCGCGGGGGGGAAGCGGTCTGCGCTCATGGATGGGCGTAAGGCGCGGGAAGCGGCGCTTGCGGAACGGCCAGCCGCGACAACCCGAAGGAAGGCGCGGCTGGCCGTACACCGGAGCTCCGGCCGGGCGAAGCGCCCGACCGGAAGACGCCGGATCAGCGCTTGGAATACTGGTACCGGGCGCGGGCGGCGCGCAGGCCGTACTTTTTGCGCTCCTTCTTGCGCGCGTCGCGCGTGAGGAAGCCGGCCTTCTTGAGCACCGGGCGCAAGGCCGGGTCCACCATGAGCAGGGCGCGGGAAATGCCGTGGCGCACGGCCGCGGCCTGGCCGCTGACGCCGCCGCCCGCCACATTGACGCGCACATCAACCTTGTCGGCCACCTTGCAGAGGGTGAGCGGCTGGCGGATGATCATCTGGAGGGTCTTGCGCGGAAAATACTCCTCATAGGGGCGGCCGTTGACCAGGATGCCGCCCGAACCGGCATAGATGCGGGTGCGGGCCGTGGCGGTCTTGCGGCGTCCGGTGCCGTATTCAAATTTGTCGCTCATGGCGTGCGCTCCTTAGTAGGGCAGGGTCAGGGGCTGGGGCTTCTGGGCCTTGTAGGGATGCTCGGGGCCGACGCAGACCTTGAGCTTCTTCAGCATATGCCGCCCCAGGCGGTTCTTGGGCAACATGCCGCGCACGGCGAGGGTGATGACCCGCTCGGGATGCGTGGCGAGCATGTCGGCGAGGGTGGTGGTCTTGAGGCTGCCCACCCAGCCGGAATGGCGGTAGTATTTCTTTTCCTCGAGCTTCTTGCCCGTGACGCGCACCTTTTCGCAGTTGATGACCACGATGAAGTCGCCGTTATCCATGTGCGGGCAGTATTCGGGCTTGTACTTGCCGCGCAGGCGGTTGGCGATCTGGCTCGCGAAGCGGCCGAGCACCTGGTCCGCGGCATCGACCACGAACCACTGGCGGTCAATGTCCTTGGGCGTGACGGTAAAAGTCTTCATGGGAGAAACTCCTCGATGGATTGCAACCTTTGGGGGCGGCCCGGGCACACGCGCGAAAAATACGGCGTCGCCGCCGGGCCAACGGGGGAGACCGGGCGGGACAGGAAGCTGCGCCATGCGCCATGCCGCAAGGCGGTCTTGATACGCCGCCCCGCCAATCCTGTCAAGGGGGAAGGGCACGGTCCGCGCGGGCGCGGCTTGACAAGCCCTTTTTTGCGCGGTTAGGCTGATGCGGGCACGGGCCGTGGCGGCCCCGCGAACGTGAACTTCCCCCAACCCGCAAGGAGCCGGACAATGGCTGTCAAAATGGACCCCAACACCAAGAAGGTCATCGACGCCCTCAACAAGGCGCGCAGCATGGAGCTTCAGGCCATCCACCAGTACATGATCCAGCACTACATCCTGAGCGAACTCGATTACGGCCAGCTCTGCGCCTATGTGAAGCTCATCTCCGTCGATGAGATGCGCCACGCCCAGCGCTTCGCCGAGCGCATCGACACCCTGGGCGGCGCGCCGACGTGTGATAAGGCCGGCGGCGTCGTGCAGGGGCAGTCCGTCAAGGAAATCTTCCCCTTTGACATCAACATGGAAGCCAACACGGTCAAGACCTACAACGAGCTCGCCGAGATCTGCCACAAGGCGGGCGACAGCACGAGTGCGGGCCTCTTCCATTCCATCATCTCCGAAGAGGACATCCACCTCGCCTACTACAAGGAGACCGCGGGCCACATCGCCACCCTGGGCGATGTGTTCCTCGCCAAGTATGTGGCCACCTCCAAGCACACCGGCCCCATCAAGAGCTTCGTGAAGGTGATGGAGAAGGAAGACTTCTAGCCCCGGTCCGCTTCCGTTTTTCAGGGGCCCGGCCGCCGCGCGGACGGGCCCTTTTGCGTGCGCGAAATTCCCCGCGCCTAGAGCCCGAGCCGGGCGCAGCGGCGGTGGAAGGTGCGCAGGGATTGCCCCGTAAGGCGCGCCGCGCGGTCCTTGCGGCCGTGGCAGAGGGTGAGCGCCCGCTCGATGCAGGCGCGTTCCGCCTTTTCGAGGCAGGCGGCGAGATTGAGCTCTTCGTGGGATGTCCCCGCCGCCGGCGCGCCTGCGGCCGCATCTTCCGGGATGGACGGCACAGCGCTTTCCGGGCCGCCTCCCGCTCCCCCGAACAGGCGCAGTTCGCCGGTGACGGCGTAGCGCAAAAGCACATTTTGCAATTCGCGCACATTGCCGGGCCAGGCATAGGCGCCGAGCCTGCGCATGAGCCTTGCGAAGGCCGCGCCCTCCGGCGGCTCGAGCCCGAACTTGGCGAAGAAGAAGCGCGCGAGCTCCGGGAGGTCCTGCCGCCGCTCGCGCAGGGGCGGCACGCGCACATCGCCCACGAAGATGCGGTAGAAAAAGTCCTCGCGCAGGGTCCCCTCGCGCATCATTTGCACAAGGTCGCGGTTGGTGGCGCAGATGAGGCGCACGTCCGAGGCCACCTCCGCGGTCGCCCCCACAGGGGTGAAGCGCTTGTTCTCCACCGCGTGGAGCAGCTTGGCCTGCATGGCGAGGCTCAGCTCTCCCACCTCGTCCAGAAAGAGCGTGCCGCCGTTGGCCGCGGCGAGGTAGCCCGCCTTTTGCGTGGCCGCGCCCGTGAATGCGCCGCGCACATGCCCGAAAAACTCGCTTTCCAGCAGTGTCTCCGGGATGGCCGCGCAGTTGACGCGCACAAAGGGCTTGGCGGCCCGGGCGCTGATGTCGTGGATGACGCGCGCGAGCAGGCTCTTGCCGGAGCCCGTCTCCCCGAGGATCACCATGTTGGCGTCCGTGGCCCCGAGGCGCAGGGCCTCCTCAAGGGTTTTGCGCATGGCGGCGCTCGTGCCGATGAACACGCCGAGCTCGCCCGCGATGCGCTCCATGAGGCGCAGGTTCTGCCGGGANAGGCGCTCCNTNTCNNGCTCCAGCNCNTGCTCGCGCAGCACCGTGTCGGTGACGTCAGCGAGGGCGGAGATGAGGATGGTGTCNCTGCCGAGGCTGAANATGGTGGGGCGCCCCTCGATGATGCGCAACTCCCCGCGCACCGAGTATTTCCAGCGGTATACCTCGCCGGAGACGAGCCCGGCGTGGCGGTTGCGGTTGAGGTCGAGGAAGCGCTCCCTGTCCGCCGGNTGNATGAAGGAGGCCACATGCACGCCGCGCATGGCCTCGGGCGAGTCAAAGCCCGTCAGCGCGGCATAGGCGGTGTTGGCCGTGTGGATGCGCTCGTTGATGGCCATGGCCGCGGGCAGGGGAAATTTTTCAATGATGGCGCGCACGATGGGCGAGTTCGCCAGTTCGAGGGTCCGGGGCGTGACCTGCATGGGCCTCCTCCTGACGTGCCAGAAGTGGCAGTTNCGCGAGGNGGCGATTGCCATTTATGGCACAAATTCGGGCCTTTTTTCACATGGTGCCACAAATGGCAATCAGCGCCAAGCGCAAAGACGGNGCTCTCNNCCTAATCCATTGGAATAAAATATTTTTTCNTCTGGCGCGGCTCTTGCTATCCACCNTGCCAAATCCTTTATTTNTTCGGCAAGGAGGGCGGCATGGAGAGAAAGACCCGTGAATACCAGACTGATGTGTTGGTGCTTGGTTCCAGCTCGTCCGGCTGCGGCGCGGCCATNACCGCGGCGCGCGCGGGCGCGGACGTGCTGCTGCTGGACAAGGGGCACCTCGAGAGCTCCGGCTGNCTCGGCGGCGGCAACGACCACTTCATGGCCGTGCTCGACGAGGTGGACCACGACGGCTTCGAGGACCTCTGCGGCTACTACGCCACGCCCACGTCCGGCCTGTCGCGCGGGGTGGTCCACAACTATTACCGGGCCATGCGGCCGGCCATGNAGGCGCTGGAGGAGGCGGGCATCGAGCTCATGCACAATGCCGACGGCACCTATATGCGCTCCGTGGGCTTCGGGCAGCCCGGCCCNTGGTGGATACACATCAACCACGGCTATACCGTCAAGCCCAANCTCGCCAAATACATCAAGAATCTTGGCGTCAAGGTGGTGAACAACGTGGTCGTCACCCACCTGCTCACCGACAAGGGGACCATCGCGGGCTGTGCGGGCTTTGACGTGCTCAAGGGCGATTTTGTGGTCATCCGCTGCAAGACCGCGGTGCTCGGTTTCGGGCTCACCGCGCAGCGCGTCTCCAACAATTCCACGCACAANNCNTTCAANCAGTGGTTNTCGCCCTATGTGACGGGNAGCCAGGTGATGCTGNCGCTNGANGCCGGGGCNGCGGTCTACAATATCGACATCACCGACATGTGCACCATGCTGCCCAAGAGCTGGGGCGCGCCGGGCATGAACGGCATCAACAACATGGGCGGCTGGGAGATCAATGCCCNGGGNCAGCGCTTCATGGGCAAGTACGACCCCATGCTCGAGAACGGCCTGCGCCGCAACCANGTCATGGGCACCTANCAGGAGACGCTGGAGGGCTACGGGCCGCCCTTCTTCATGGACATGCGCCACTTCTCGCCCGAGGACGCGCGTCACCTCCAGTACGACCTCATGCCCGGCGACAAGGAGACCTATCTCGACTATTGCCGCGCGCGCGACATCGACTTCACCANNAAGCCGCTGGAAGTGGAAATCGGCGAGCGCATGATCGGCGGCATCGTCCGCTGCAAGGACGACCAGGAGACCGACATCGCCAACCTTTTCACGGCGAGCATCATGAACAATTTCTCGGGCTGTTTCTGCCTCGGCTGGACAGCGGGCGAGGCCGCGGCCGCGCGGGCCAAGGAAGTTACCCTGCCGCCGCTCCCCGAAGGGACGGTGGACGAGGTGCGCGCCAAGCTCTTCCTGCCGCTGGACCCGGCGCCGGACGCCGTGAGCTACCAGGAATTCGAGGACGGCGTGCGCCAGGTCATGGACTACTACGTCGGCTTCCAGCGCAGCGCGGGCAGCATGAACCAGGCCCTCAAGAGCTTCGACACCNTGGCGGAATACCTGCCCCGGCTCGGGGCGAACAGCCTGCGCGACCTCATGCGCGTGCGCGAGAGCATGGAGCTTTTCAAGCTCGCCCGCATCTATGTGCAGGCCTGCCTTGAGCGCAAGGAATCGGGCCGGGCCATGTACCGCCGCACGGACTATCCCAATCTCGACCCGGCCTATGACAAGAGCCTGATCACCACCCTGGCCGAGGACGGCACGCCCGTTTTCAGCTGGACGGCATAGGGCGNTTNCCTTCCCGAGGCCNTTTCNCNGCAGGAACCCACCGCAGCAAGGAGCTGAACATGCCCCCGGTTTTCAATGAAGAAAAGTGCGTCCAGTGCAAGAAGTGCGTCACCCGCTGCCCCGGCTATGTGCTGGAAATGGGCGACAAGAAGCCCGGCGTGNCCTTCCCNCTCGAGTGCTGGCACTGCGGCTGCTGTCGCATCGCCTGCGAGCATGACGCCATCACCTTCGAGTTCCCCATCTACACGCGCCTCTGACGGCGGCCTCGCGCCGATGGTNCGCCGGGGGGCCGCAAAGCCCCCCGGCTCCGCCTGCCNAGGCAGGCCCCCCTTCACCCGGCCGGGAGGTCGCCCATGAACACCCGNACGCTCACCGCATGGGGAGCCACCATCCTCATCCCNGTGGCGGTGTANTACGCCGCCCCGGAGAACGTCTCCCCGCAGTTTCCCATGTTTCTCGCCTGCACGGTCATGGCCATCATGGCCTGGGCCACCAGCATCCTGCCGGCCACGGTGGTGGCCGCGCTGCTCGCCTTCGGCTACACCCTCACGGGCGTGGCCGACCCGGCCACGGTCTTTTCCCCGTGGAGCACGGTGCTCCCGTGGCTGACCTTCGCGGCNGTAAATATCGGCCTCGCCATGGAGCGCACCAACCTCGCCCGGCGTCTCGCGCTGCACTGCCTGCGCATCACCGGAGGCACCTTTCACGGGCTGGTGGTGGGTTTCGCGCTGGCCGGGCTCGCCCTTGTCGTCATCCTGCCCTCGGTGCTCGCCCGCATGGTCATCTGCTGCGCCATCGCCGTGGGCATCATCGACGCGCTCAAGCTCAGCGCGCGCTCGCGCATGTCCTCGGCCATCGTCATGCTGGCCTTTTTCGCGGCCTCNGCGCCGCTCTTCATGTTCCTCCANTCGTCCGAGGCCTTTATCTGGGCCTTNGACATGCTCTTCAAGGGCACGGACGTGAGCGTGGACTTCTGGGAATATCTGCGCCAGGGCACGCTCATCAACCTCATCTACTATGCCATGTCCATCTCGCTCGTCTATGTGGTGAAGGGGCGCGACAAGCTGACGCTGGGCGCGGAGCTCAAACGCTTCATCGACGCGAGCTTCGTGGAGCTCGGCCCCATGAGCCGCAAGGAAGTGAAGCTGCTCGTCATCGTCATCGCGGTGATTCTGGGCTTCATGACGCAGACCGTCACGGGCCTCAACCCGGTCTATGTGTTCTGCGTGCTCGCGCTCGCCTGCTATTTTCCGGGCATAGACATCCTCCACGACGAGGACATGCGCAGGCTCAACATTTCCATCATGGTCTTTGTCACGGGCTGCATGGCCATCGGCTTCGTGGGCGGCAAGGTGGGGGCCAATGCCTGGGCCGTGGAGCAGCTCATGCCCTGGCTCCAGAACATGGGCGACACAAGCGCCACCCTGGCCTCCTATGTGTTCGGCGTGGTGGTGAACTTCCTCCTCACGCCGCTGGCCGCCATGGCCGCCTTCACCCCGGCCTTCGCGGACCTGGGCCACGCCCTGCATGTCAACCCGCTGCCCATGTTCTATGCCTTCAACTTCGGCCTCGACCAGTACATCTTCCCGTATGAGGCGGTCTATTACCTCTATATCTTCGTGACGGGAAAGGTCATGCTTCGCTATATCGCGGGCGCGCTGGCGCTCAGGATGCTGCTTGCGGGCATCTTCGTGGCGATCATCGCCATCCCGTACTGGAAGCTCGTCGGCCTGATGCCGTAGTGAGGGGGACGTGGGAGGGAATACCGCTCCCTGAAGTTCACATCGTGACAGCCCGCCAGCCGCCACACACAGAAGCCGGGGCCCCGCGCATGACGGGGGCCCCGGCTTCACGTTTAAGGCGGCGTTGGGCGCGCTATTGCGGCTTCTTGGTCCCCGCCTCGCGAGGCTTGGGGGCGTCCTTCCCGCGGGCGGGCGTCTTGGGGCTGTTCTTCGGGGCGCTCTTGACCACGGGCGCGGCCGCGGCGCTCTGGGCGCGGAGCACGGCTTTCGCGTCCGGGTCGCCGTTCTTGGCGGCGAGGCGGTACCAGCGTGTGGCCTCGGTGAGGTTGCGCTCCACCCCCGTGCCTTGGTCATACATGAGCCCGAGGCTGAACTGGGCCGCGGCCTCGTTCTGCTCCGCGGCCTTGCGGTACCACTCCACGGCCTTGGCGTAATCCTGCGGTACGCCGCGCCCCTGCTCGTACATGAAGCCCAGGTTGTACTGCGCCTCGGGCGAGCCGCGCTCGGCCGCGCGGGTGTACCACTGCACGGCACGCGCCGCGTCCTGCGGGAAGCCGCGCCCTTCCGCATACATGAAGGCGAGGTTGTTCTGGGCCTTGAGATGGTCCTGCTCGGCGGCCTTGGCGAACCAGTGCGCGGCCTTGGTGTCGCTCTGGTTGTCGCCCTTGGCGTTGAGGTAGGTCCAGCCGAGGGAATACTGGGCGTCGGCGAGGCCCTGGTTGGCGGCGCGGCCGTACCAGTCGAGGGCTGCGTTCTCGTCCTTTTTCACGCCACGGCCGTGGGCGTAGAGATAGCCGAGATTGTACTGCGCCTCGGCGAGGCCCTGCTCCGCGGCCTTGCGGAACCAGCGCGCCGCCTCGAGATAGTTGCGGCGCGTGCCCTGGCCGCGCGCGAGTGCCGTGGCCCAGGCGTTCTGGGCGCTGATATCGCCCTTTTCCGCGGCCTGGTTGAAAAGCTGGGCCGCGCGTTGCTCGTTTTTCTTCACGCCCTTGCCCTCGAGGCGCAGCCGCCCGAGCACATAGAGCGCCTCGGCATTGCCCGCCTCGGCGAGGGGGCTGAGCAGGCCGATGACGGCGGCATAATCGCCCTTGTCGAGCGCGGCCTGCGCGGCTTCGAGGTTTTTGGCCGCCTCCGCGCCAGCGGGAGCGGGCGCCCTGGCTGACTGCGCCGCTCGGGCGGCGGCGAGCGCCTCCTCCGGGGCCATGCCGCAGGGGAGGAGCAGGGAGAGGACGAGCAGGAGAGCCGGGGCCAGCGCCCGAAGGGCGCGTGGGCGCGGGATGCGGGAAGAGATGTTCATAGCGCCTTCAGCGTTTGCGTCCAGAGGGGAACTACGTTGCCATGCGAAAGCAGGGCCTGCGCGTCGCAAAAACGCCGCCGCGCGGCCTGGATGTCCGGGCTNTGCCACCAGTCGGCCGCCGNGGGCCAGATGCGCCGCGCCTGNACGGCNGCCTCNTCCGCNGTGGGGAACCAGATGCCNGCGGCCGCNAGNTCGTCCAGCAGGGCNTCNCCNTCNGGNGTGAGGGGCCAGTGGGCGCGGTTCCAGTAGAGNACCATGGGCACNTTGGCGGCCATGGCTTCCAGCAGCGAGGTGCCGTGATGGTCCAGCACNAGNAGGCGGCAGGANAGCAGNTGCGGCANGAGCGGCCCGGTGCAGAGCTTGAGNCGCGGCATCCGCGGCAANAGCCACGCCGCGTCNTCNAGNCAGCCCGGCAGGGGAAAATANGGNCGNTAGAGCGTGCGCGNNTGCANNTCGNGNCCNAGNGCCTCGAAGAACCATTCCTTGTCNTCGCGGTATTCCACCAGTTGCAGGGGCGTGGGGTGGGAGTCGAGCCTGTAGGCGAAGGCCGCCATTTCCGTGCCCACGAAGAGGAGCTTTTCCCCGTTGGCGCCGTGCCAGGTATTTTCCAGCCGCGCNAGCTGCGGCGAGGGGAGCGCCANGAAGTTGCCCCGCGCCTCGCCGTGGCGCGTCCAGCCCCAGGTGAAGAACACGTCCTGGCTGTATTCCACGAAGGCCGTCTCGCAGGCCACGGCCTCCATGCCGTAATTGCCNCCGTGCTGNGCGAAGGCGAGCCTGTGNCCGCGCCCGCGCCAGCGNGCCAGCCGCTCCCGGTAGGCNGCNTCCTCATAGGCGAGGATGGTNGCCACGCGCAGCCGNGGNCGGGACGTGCGCGAGAGTGCGNCCGGATGCTNAAGCTCCCGCAGGCTCGCCGGGCAGGCGGCCTGGAAAAGGGGCAGCGGGTCCAGCGGCAGCGGCGGAATGAGGGGCGTGGCTTTNCCGGACTCGTCGCCGAAGGNCGCGGNCAGGTCGAGGCTGTGGTCCGGCCCGTGGCAGGGNTGNAGCAGNGCCAGCGAAAAGCGCAGGGCCTGCCTAAGCGTCATGCCCTTGAGCCGCGGGAAGGGCAGCCCCAGCAAAAGCGCGCGGGCCGTGCGCCTGAGCCACTGGCGCAGGGGCGGCTCGGCCGGCCTCTCCGAAGCCGTTTCCGCAGGGGCCTGCGTCGTGCTCGCCTCGGCCTCGGGGAAGTGCCGCTTCCACGCGGAAGGCCAGTCCGCCTCCANNAGGCGCGAGAAGAGCCAGTGGTTGAANTCCGTGCCGAGGGCGCCGCGCAGGGTGAAGTCATGCTCGTCCTGAAACCGGAAGNCCATGTCCGNGNGGAGCAGGTNCACGTTGAGCTCGAGCCCGCCCCACGCNTCCACCATGGCGCGGACGCGCAAATGGCGCTCGATGATTTGCCGCGCCACGTCTACGGCCCACGGCGCGAGCAGGGTCTGCCAGTAGGCGGCGGGNAGCTCCGCCGCATGGGGCGAGAGCCATGCGGCCAGGCGCGGGATGGCGTCCGCNGCCAGCGCCTGGGCGGCGGCCGCGGCTTCGCGGGCCACAGCATGGTCGGCGAGCGGCTCCGNGGCGAAGGTGAAGGCCGTTTCCCAGTCCGGGAAAAATTCCTCGCGCCCGGCAAAGCAGGAAGGGCCCACGGCGAGCACGCGCGCCGGGTCCGCCCCGCNGGGCATGGCCCCGAGGACAAGCTCCCGGAAGGCTGGGCGCCCCGTTTCCGCCTTGTTGCCCGCAGGNGCNTCCGCCGTCAGGGCCGTTCCAGGTCCGTCCACTGAAGCACCGTGTCTTCGGCAAGGTCGNGNCGGGCGGCCATGCCCACCACCTCATCATANCAGCGNGGCGAAATGCCGTGGGCCGGGCGCTTCCAGGTGAGGTCCGCGGGCGTGAGCGCGTGNCCGGCCTTCACGGCCCTGGCCGTNACNAGCGAGCGCCGGGCGTGCTTGCGCGCGGGCTCCTCCTGCGCGAGGGCGCGCACCGAGATGTCGCCCACGCTGGCGAGGGTCGCGCGCATCCGCCGGAAAAAGAGCTTGAGGTCGTCCTTGTCCATGGCGTGNTAATGGTCGTTGCCGGGCAGGNTCTTGTCGTGGCTGAAATGCTTTTCCAGCACGCGCGCGCCGAGCAGGGTGGCGATTTCCAGCGTGTGCATGTCCTTCGGNANNGTGTGGTCCGAATAGCCGATGGCGTGGCCGGGGAAGATACGCTTGAGCGCCGGAATCATGCCCAGGGCCGCGTTTTCGTCCGCCGTGGGATAGTTGAGCACGCAGTGGAGCAGGGCNAGCNTGTTGCCNTTNGCNTCAATCCACTCCACGGCCTCGGCGATTTCGTGCAGGTGCGCCGCGCCCGTGGAGAGCAGGATGGGCTTCTTGTAGTCGCAGAGGATTTCGATAAAGGGCTTGTTGGTGATGTCCGACGAGGAAATCTTGAACACGTCCATGAGGTCGTTCAAGAAGCGCGCGGATTCCACGTCAAAGGGCGTGGAGAGGAAGGCGATGCCCGCCGCGTCGCAATGCTTCTTCAGGGCCTCGAACTCGTTTTTCCAGAAGGAGTCGTGGCGCTTGAAAAGCTCGTACTGGCTTTGCGTGGGCTCCTTGCTCGTGTCCCAGTAGGCCGGGGAATCCTTGGAGGCCAGGGTCTCGGCCTTGTAGGTCTGGAACTTGATGGCGTTG
>JAAUYX010000021.1 GCA_014804905.1 Desulfovibrio sp.
CCGCCAGAGCGCGCTCCACCTCGGGGTTGAGCTCCACAGGCTCCTCGGCGGCGTTGGCCGCCAGTGCCGCGGGCGCGGCAGCGGCATTCGCCGCAGCCGCGGGGGCCGGAGCAGACGGAGCCGCCGGAGCCGCCTTGTCCTCGGGGCCCGGGGCGGTGGCTGGGGCGGCGCCGTCATAGATGGAGGCCACGGATGCCGCACCCGTGCCGCTGACAGGCCCGGCGCCCCTGGCCGGAGCCTCGGCCGCGTTCTCAGCCGCGGGGGCCTGGGCCGTCTCCAGCAGCGGGGCAGCCTCGGGCGCGAAGGCCCGGCTCTGGGAGGCCCCGGCCGCGCTGCGGCTGGCGGAAACGAGATTGCGCGAAAGCTGGGCGTACATCATGTCCGCGAGGCCGATACCGCCCGCGCTGGTCATGGACTTGGAAAGCTCCTGGTCATACATGTCCTGCCAGAAGCGCTCCTCCTTGCCGTGCATGAGGCCGCCCTTGGGGATAGTGTTGCGCATCTCCTGCCACATCTTCTGGATAAAGACCGACTCGAAGCCCTCGCAGGCCTCGCGCAGCTTCTTTTCCTGGGCTTCGGGCGAGAGCTTGCGCCCATTGATGCCGCCGAGGCCGTTGAGCTTGGCCTGAAGTTCGCGGCGCGACTGGTCGGCAGCGCCGCTCTGGGAGGTCACGAGGGCCGTGGCGTCAAGGGGCGTGGTCATCTTAGATCACCTCCAGGTCCGCATGGAGCGAGCCGGAAACCTGCAAGCTGCGCAGGATGGAAATCAGGTCGCGCGGGGTGGCGCCGATGGCGTTGAGGCCGTCCACCAGCTCCTGCAGGGTCGCGCCTTCCACCATGTGCAGGCGGCGGCTCTCCTCGCGGACATTGATATCCGTCTCGGGCGTGACCACCGTCTGCCCCTGCGAGAAGGGACCGGGCTGCGAGACCTGTTCGTTCTCCTGCACGGTGATTTGCAGGTTGCCGTGGGCCACGGCCGCGCGCGTGATGCGCACGTCCTTGCCGAGGACCACGGTGCCCGTCTTTTCGTCCACCACCACCTTGGCGGCGGTGTCGGGCGTGACCTCGAGGTTTTCCACCGAGGCCATGAGCGGCACGAGATTGTTGCGGTACTGCGGGGGCACGTCCAGGCTCACGCTCATGGCGTCCACGGCGCGGGCGAAGGAGCCGCCCATGGCCGTGTTGAGGCGCTCGGCGATTTGCTGGGCCGTGGTGAAGTCGCCCACGCGCAT
This sequence comes from Desulfovibrio sp., assembly GCA_014804905.1. Lineage (GTDB taxonomy): Bacteria > Desulfobacterota > Desulfovibrionia > Desulfovibrionales > Desulfovibrionaceae > Desulfovibrio. The sequence continues at coordinate 1,233 of JAAUYX010000021.1, forward strand.
GTTGAGCGTGAGCTTGTCCTGCTGGTTGAACTCGAAGGGGATGGCCCGCTCCACGATGCCGCCGCCGGGGATGAGGCCCACGGTGCTCACGTTCTTGGAGGTGCTCGCCGCCTCGCCGTTGACGGAATAGCCGCCCACGGTGAGCGCGCCCTGGGCGAGGCAGTAGGTCTTGCCGTCCACGCCCTTGAGCGCCGTCTGGAGCAGCACGCCGCCGAGCAGGGAGGTGGCGTCGCCCACGGAGGAGACGGTCACGTCGAGCCGCGTGCCCGGCTTGGAGGACACGGGCATCCGCGCCGTCACCATGACCGAGGCCACGTTCTTGACCTTGAGCGCCGAAGAATTGAGCCCGATGCCCATGCGGTCGAGCATGTTCTTCATGGAGCTCATGGTGAAGGCCGAATCCTTCTTGTCGCCCGTGCCCGCGAGGCCCACCACGAGGCCGTAGCCGATGAGCTGGTTGTCGCGCACGCCGGAGAAGGTGGCGATGTCCTTGATGCGCACGGCCTCGGCCGGAGCGGACCAGCCGAGAATGCTCACGGCCAGGGCCAGCGCCCACAGGCAGCGGAACAGCGGCGTCAAAATCTTGAAGAACGATTGCATGGATACTCCCTCCGCGCCGTCGGCCCCCTGGCCTCATATTGCGGTGTTCCCGCCCGTGCCGGGCGGACTTTTGAAGCGGCGCTCTGGTTGTGCTTGCCCCTTATATGCAGAAACCATGCCTAGAATAAAAAACGGCCGCCCCCGAAGGAACGGCCGCATTCTTGACGGATTTTTGTGCCTGATGTGGTGAGCCCGCTCACACGATGCGGAACAGGGAAGGCTCCTCGCGCACGAGGCTCTCGGCGATGGCCTGGGCGTCGATGTTGTAGGTGCCGTTGGCCACCTGCTCGCGCAGCTCGGCCACGCGGTCCGCGCGCACGTCGGGCGTGTTCTGGGCGGTGCGGCGCGCCTCGGTGAGCAGGAGGGCGTCGCGCGAAACGCTGATGGTGTCGCCGCCCGCGGGAGATTCCTCAGCGGGCCTCGCCCGGCCCGTGGCGGCCTCGCCGCTCTTGTCCACCCCTCCGGTCCCGGCGCTCGTGGCATAAGGGTCAAGCAGGGGGTAGCCCATACCGGCATTGCGGATTTCCATTCTCTGCTCCTTCAGCAGGGCTCCTGCCCTGCGGCGGGTCTCATGCTGGGCGGTCGCACCCGGCCGTCCGTGTTCAGCAGACAGCCTCGTGCCGCCTTGGCCGCTCCAACATGCTCTGGTCAACTTTCTGGCGCGTGATGCGCCACAGGGCATGTCGGGCGCGCCGTTCTTCCTCCGCGCTGAGAGGCCGCTGGCCGTCAGGCCCGATGGCCACGATGCGGAGCCGCGCCCCCGGCGGGTAGGTGAAGCCCACTTCGAGGCCCATGGCCTCGCTGAGCTCCGCGCGGATGTCCTCCACCACGGGATTGGCGCTTCCCGTGAATATGAGGGTGTCATACAATTCCCGTGCCACTTTCTCCACAAAGACACGGCGATTGACGGAAGGGTCCGGGTCCTGGGGCTTTTCCCCCGCTGCCAGGCGCCGCTTTACGCGGAAACGGGCCAGACGCCGCGCCGCGAGCAGTTGCTGCTCATAGCTCTGGAGCATGATCCGCATTTGCAGGGTGTGCATATCAGGCATGAGACACCATCCTGCTGCTCTTTACGGCCCCGGGCGGCAAAACTTTAGACTTTTTTTATGCTTTTTACCGTTGCCGCGCAAGGTTCATCCAACAGTTTGAAATCAATGAAAAATCACTTCAGGTTCTGCGCCAGCACGCAGGCGATGGCCCCGAGGTTGCACACGCAGAAAATCACCAGGTCCACCCGCATACAGCGCATGAAGCCCGTGAGCGTTGCCGCATCCACGGGGGCATTGCCGAGGAAGAAGCCCAGCGTCAGGGTAATGACGACCATGTTGCAGAGCTGCCCCGCCGTGCGCACGGCCCCGGTGAGCCCCGAGGCCTGGCCCACATGGTTCTCGCCCGCGCTTTCAAGGATGATGGCGGTATTGGGCAGCGCGAAGAGGCTCATGCCCGTGCCCAGAAGCGCCTGCGCCACAAAGATGAGCGCGAGGGAGGAGTCGAGGCTCAGGCAGGCCGCGGTGGCCAGGCCCACGCCGCACAGGGTCACGCCCACGGCGCTCACCCGCGCGAGGGGCCAGCTCTTGCACATCCGGGCGGCGAGCGGCGTGGTGAGCGCCTGCACCACGGCCTGGAAGGCGAGCACGAGGCCGGCCTCCTGCACTTCCATGCCCCGCCCCACCTGAAGATAAAGGCTGAAGAAAAAGAGCGTGCCGAAAAAGGAGCTGTAGTTGACAAAGGCCGCCAGCGAGGAGAGCGCAAAGACGCGGTTTTCGGCCAAAAGGCGCATGTCGAGCAGCGGATAGCGGCTCCTGAGCTCATGCAGGCAGAAAAAGAGCACAAGGCCCACAAAGGCGCCCAGGAGCACCCAGGCCAGCGTCGGTCTTTCGGCCAGCTCCGAGGCGCCGAAGGTGAGCGCGATCATGGCGCAGCCGTAAATGGCGCAGCCCGTCATGTCGAAGGGCTGGCCTTCGGCGGTGCGCCATTCCCGCTGCACAGTGACTTTCATCAATAAAAAGACACCTGCAAAGGCGAGCGCATTGCCCCAGAAGAGCCACTGCCAGCCCATGAGCCCGGTCACGAGCCCGGCCAGCGGCGGCCCGCAGGCAATGCCCGCATAGACGGCCGCCCCGCTGATGCCGAGATAGGCGGCCCGCTTTTCCGGCGGCGCGGCCGAGGCCAGCAGCGCGAGGCCGCTCGCGTTGAACATGGCCCCGCCCAGGCCCTGGAAAAAGCGCAGCCCGATAAAGAGCGGCACCGAGCGCACAAAGCCCAGCGCGGCCCCGCACACGGCAAAGACCGCAATGCCGAGGAGGAAGATATGCCGGTGCCCGAAAATGTCGCCGAGCCTGCCCGAAGCGAGCTGGAACACGGCGAGGCCCAGGGAATAGAAGGTGCCGATGAGGCTGAGCTGGCGGGCGCTTGCCTCCAGACTCTCGCCGATGGGGGGCAGCACCGCATTCACCCCGGCAAGCATGAACGGCATACAGAAGAGCGAGGCGCAGATGGCCACGAGCAACGGGCGATGGCTTTTTTCAATGCTCATGCGGCCAGCCTAGAGGGCGGCGCGCCTCGGGTCAAGCCCCGGCCAGCCTCCGGGCGGGCGCAGGGCTGTACTTCAAAAACCCACTGCCTCGGCGATGCGGCGGCAGAGTCCCGGCTTGTTCAGGGTATAGAGGTGGATGCCCGGCGCCCCCATGTCCATGAGGCGGCGTATCTGGCGCACGGCAAAGGCCAGCCCGGCCTCGCGCACGGCTTCCGCCCCGCCCGCGGCATGGGCCTCCTCCAGTTCGAGGTAGAGCTTGCCGGGGATATTGGCCCCGCAGAGGGAGAGCACCCGGCGCAGGGAATCGAGGCTCTGGATGGGCAGGATGCCCGGCACCACGGGCACGTCGATGCCGTGCTCGCGCAGGCTCGCCACCAGGGCCTCGTATTCGCGCACGTCGAAAAAGAGCTGGGTGATGGCGAAATCCGCCCCTGCGGCCAGCTTTTCCGCAGTATGCAGCCGGTCAAGGGCGAAGGTGGCGGATTCGGGATGCGGCGCGGGATAGGCGGCCACGCCGATGCCCATGTCGGGTTCGCACTGGCGGATGAAACGGACGAGCTCGGCGGTATGGCGAAAGGCCCCGCAGGTCGTCTCCCAGGTCTGGCCTTTGGGCGGGTCGCCGCGCAGGGCGAGCACATTGTCCACGCCGTGGGCGCGCAGCTCGCGCAAAAAGGCGGCGATGTCCTCCGGCTGCGCGCCCACGCAGGTGAGGTGCGCCATGGCCGTAAGGCCGCGCCGCGCAAGCTCCGCGGTGACGGCGAGGGTGTTGCGCTGGCGCGAGCCGCCGGCACCGTAGGTGACGGACACAAAGAGCGGGGAAAGCGCCCGCAGTTCCTCCACGGTGGCGTAAAAGGCGGGGAGCTGGCTTTCTTCCGCCGGCGGGAAAAACTCGAGGGAAAAGAAGGGATGCTCCGCCTGGCGGATCAGGGTTCCGATGCGCATGGGTCGCTCCTTAAAAGATAAGCTCCGGGAAACTGTCAGTTCCGGCGGCTGATGGCGGGGAGGCCGACGCACCCCGCCGCACGTTTCCGGCACAGAGTATTTCTATATCAAGATATATTGATATGTCAATCCGAAAGCCCCCTGACTTGCCAAAGCCAGTGACGGGGCTTAAAATCTCGCCAAGGAAAGAAACGCGGCCCCCGCGCCCGCTTCCCCAGAGTTCCATGCGCCGCGCCATCGAGACACAGCCCGGCCCCCGGCCCCGCCGGGGCGCGCACCCGGCCCTCGCCGGGCTCTGCGTCCTGTGGCTCTGCGCCCTCGGCGCCTTCGCCAGGGCCGATGACGCGCGCCCGCCCGCGGCCGCTCCCGAGGCGGCGGCCGAGGCCCTGCGCACCGATCGGGGGCTCGGGACGCCCCCGCCCTCCCCTGCACCCCCATCCACAGAACCCGCGCCCCGCACCGGGGCCGCGCCTTCCGCCGCAGCCCGCTCCCGCACGCCTGCGGGCAAGGACAAGGTGGGCATCGACGACAAGGGCGGCGCGCAATGGCTCGCCCTGGAGCCGGGGCTGGACTTCGGCGAATTTCGCCTGGAAGGCGGGGATTTCCGCCTTACCGCCCTGCGCATCGACCCGGAAAAGTTCGACTTCGAGCTCTGCGCCAGCTCCGCCGACGGCAAGGGGCCGCGCGCGCTGGACGCCTGGGGCGAGGAGCGCGACCTCGTGGCCGCCATCAACGCGAGCATGTACCGCGAGGACGGCTCCACGAGCACGGGCTACATGCGCGGCGCGGGCCACGTCAACAATCCCCGCCTGGTGGACCGCTTCGGCGCCTTCTTTGTGGCCGGGCCCGATGCAGGGGAGCTCCCGCAGGCCGCCATCATCGACCGCGACATGCCGGACTGGAAGGAGCGCATCGGCCGCTATGACCTCGTCATCCAGAATTACCGCATGATCAACGGCGACCGCCGCATCCTCTGGAGCCCCGGCGGCCCGCTCTATTCCATCTCCGCGGTGGCGCAGGACGGCGCGGGCCGCATCCTCTTTCTCCACAGCCGCGCCCCGGTGGAGGCCTATGCCTTCGCCCAGCAGCTCCTGCACCTGCCGCTGGATGTGCGCACGGTCATGTATGTGGAAGGCGGCGCGCAGGCCGGGCTGCTCGTGCGCTCACATTCGCTTCGGCGCGACATGGGCGGCCTGCACGCGCCGTCTCTCCTCGTGACGGGCAACCTCAAGGCGCTGCTCCCCAATGTGCTCGGCGTGCGCCGCAAGAGGGCGCCCCGGCCCGAGGCCGCGGACATGGCCACAGGGGGGCACTGACAAACGCCTTTACAACGGCGCGGCTTTCCGCCATAATCCTAGCAGGTCGGTAGGAGTGAGCCCACGGGCGCCCTCCTGCCCCGGAGCGGCTGGCGCCACCCCGCCGCCCGCTCCCATGAACGGACGATGAGACCCCTTACCAGAGAGGTTGCAGTATGACCAAAAGGCTTGAAGTGTATAAGTGCAACGTGTGCGGCAATATCGTCGAAGTGCTTCACCCCGGCGACGGCGAGCTTGTGTGCTGTGGGCAGCCCATGAAGCTCATGCAGGCCGGCTCCACCGATGGCGCCACCGAAAAGCATGTGCCCGTCATCGAGAAGTGGAAGAAGGGCTACCATGTGAAGATCGGCAGCGCCCGGCATCCCATGGAAGAGAAGCACTATATCGAGTGGATTGAGCTCGTCACCGATGACGGCAAGGTCTATCGCCGCTTCCTCACCCCGGCCGACGAGCCGGAAGCCTTCTTCGACGAGGTGGAGGCCGACAAGGTGACGGCCCGCGAATTCTGTAACCTGCACGGTCTCTGGAAGGCCGAAAACTGAAGCCCCGCAAGGAGTGACACCATGGCAGCCAACTATGTTTGCAGCGTCTGCGGCTACGAATACGAACCCAAGGAACACGACGGCGTGGCCTTCGAGGACCTGCCCGATGACTGGACCTGCCCTGTCTGCGGCGTGGGCAAGGACCAGTTCAACAAAATGTAGCGCGCACTTCGGCGCGACACGCTGATCACCGCCCCGTCTTGCCCTTCGGCGAGGCGGGGCGTTTGCGGATACGCGCCGGGAACGGCGCGGCTTTTCTTTCCGGGGCCCTGCGCCCCGCCGACATTTCGGAACCTGGGAGAACACCATGCAGCCAATCGAAATCAAAAAAGATATTTTCTGGGTGGGCGAGGTCGATTTCGACCACCGCGACTTCCACGGCTATTCCCGCTGCCCGGACGGCACCACCTGCAACGCCTACCTCATCAAGGACGAAAAAAACACCCTTGTGGACTGCGTGCCCACGGGCATGGAAGGCGCCCTGCTCTGCCGCCTCGCCAAGACCATGCCGCCGGACAAGGTGGACTACATCGTCTGCAACCACATGGAGCTGGACCATCAGGGCGCGCTCGCCGAAATCGTGGAGCGCGTGCGGCCGGANAAGATTTTCGTCTCCCAGCTCGGGCTCAAGTCCATGGCCGGCTATTTCGCGGGCAAGGACTGGCCCGTCCAGGCCGTGAAAAGCGGCGACGTGCTGGAGCTGGGCTCCCGCCGCATCATCTTCCAGGAAACGCGAATGCTCCACTGGCCGGACAGCATGGTCTCCTATATCCCGGAAGAAAAGCTGCTCATCAGCAATGACATCTTCGGCCAGAACATNGCCAGCACCGCCCGCTNCACGGACGATTTTGACGACCAGGCCGAATTTGTGCGCCGCATCAAGGAATACTACTACAATATCGTGCTCCCCTATTCGCCCACGGTGCTCAAGGCGCTGCCCGTGGTGGAAAGCCTCGANATCGACATGATCGCCCCGGACCACGGCCTCATCCACCGCGGCCGCGACGCCGTGCGCTTCATCATCGACATGTACCGCAAGATGGCCGAGCAGAAGCCGCAGCAGCGCGCCGTCATCTTCTATGACACNATGTGGAAGTCCACCGAGCANATGGCCTATGCCGTGTGCGACGGCCTTTCGGAAAACGGCGTGCCCGCGCGCATCATGTCGCTCAAGGCCAACCACCACAGCGCCGTCATGACCGAGCTTGCGGACTGCGGCGCGGTGCTGGCGGGCTCGCCCACCCACAACAACGGCATCCTGCCNCTGGTGGCGGGGATGCTCACCTATATGGAGGGGCTGCGCCCGCAGAACCGCGTGGGCGGGGCTTTCGGCTCCTTCGGCTGGTCNGGCGAAGCGCCCAAGCAGTTGCAGGCGCGCCTTGCCGCCATGCACATGGACATGCCCGCGGATCCCGTCAAGTGCGCCTGGCGCCCTGACAAGGATGTCTTCAAGGCCTGCCACGCCCTNGGCGCCACCGTGGCCGACGCGCTCAAGAANAAGTGCGCGGNAGCGAAGTANCNNNCGCCANNCNANTATCCGCCGCTTCCCGNCGTGCCGGGGCTTTNANCAGCCCCGCGCGGCGGGAAGCGCTTTTTTGTTGCGCGCGGGGGCGGAATCCCCTACCTTAAGGCCCGTCACGTCAGGGAAAACGCCGGCGCAGCCAAGGGCTGCCGGCGAGGATTGCAAGNCCCATGCTGGATACGGTTTTCTTCACCCAGGAGCTGTTGCCTGCCCTCAACAAGGGGCTCATGGTCTCGCTCGCGCTCATCATCCCGGCGGCGACCNTGGGCTTTGTGGGCGGCGTGGCGCTCGGCTGCGCCCGNGCCTTCGGNCCGCGCTGGCTNAGGCGCCTGGGCGACGCCTATACCTCGCTCTTGCGCGGNGTGCCGCTGGCTATCCAGCTAATGATGATCTATTACGCGCTCCCCAAGCTCGGCATCTATTTCGCGCCGTACGGGGCGGCNCTCACGGCCTTCATCCTCTGCACCTCGGCCTACCAGTCGGAATATGTGCGCGGCGCCCTGCTCTCCATCCGGCGCGGGCAGATACTCGCCGCGCAGTCCCTGGGCTTCACCCAGTGGCAGACCATCCTCTGGATCGTGGTGCCCCAGGCCGCGCGCAGGGCCTTGCCCGGCTGCGGCAACGAGATCGTCTATCTCATCAAGTACAGCTCCCTCGCCTATCTCGTCACCTGCATGGAGCTCATGGGCGAGGGCAAGGTGGTGGCCTCGGACACCTTCCGCTTTACCGAGGTCTTTCTCACCGTGGGGGCCTACTACCTCATCATGGTCACCCTGGCGAGCTGGCTTTTGCACTGGCTGGAGCGCCGCGCCCACATCCCCGGCTTCGGGGCGGCCTGAGACTCCGACTTTTCCTCAAAAATACCCTGTTCTGCAAACCTCGACTTTCGCGCGCCAGGCAGCGTCCATGCGCGAAAGGCGCGGAGCTGCCGCCCTTGTGGCGTCTGCCCTTTCGCATGGCGGAGGCCGACAGGGGATATAGGAAGGGGCTCACCCTCCCCGGATGCTCCGGCCCATTCCCCGCATCGCCAGCGCTTCAGGAAAAATGCGGCAAGGACCCGGACAGCAGAAACGGCGGCCCAGAGGGACCGCCGTTTTTGGGAAGCGCATTCGCCCGAAGGGCGGAACACTTACTTGATTTCGACCTCGGCGCCGGCCTCGGTGAGCTGCTTCTTGGCTTCCTCGGCCTCTTCCTTGGAAACGCCTTCCTTGATGGTGGAGGGGGCGCCGTCCACCTTCTCCTTGGCTTCCTTGAGGCCCAGGCTGGTCAGGGCGCGCACCACCTTGATGACGCCGATCTTGTTGGCGCCGGCGCCCTTGAGCACCACGTCGAACTCGGTCTTTTCCTCGGCGGCCGGGCCCGCATCGGCGCCGCCAGCCGGGGCGGCCATGACCATGGCGGCAGCCGGGGCGGCCGCGGAAACGCCGAACTTCTCCTCAAGCTCCTTGATGAATTCGGAGAGCTCGAGAACGGTCATATTGGAGATGAATTCAACCACTTCTTCTTTGGTAACGGCCATGATGGTCTCCTCGTCTTTGGCTGGATGTTTGCGCGTTCACGCCGCTAGGCAGCGGCCTTGCCCTTCTGCTCCTCAATAGCCTTGAGGGCATAGAGCAGCCCGCGCAGCATATTGGCGAAGAGCGACACAAAGTTGGTGGGCACGGCGTTCATGGTGCCGAGCAGCTGGCCGAGCAGCTGCTCCTTGCCGGGCAGCTTCGCCAGGGCCTCCACCTGGTCGGCGGACATCTCCTTGCCGTCCAGGCTGGCGCAGCGCAGGCTGAACAGCTTGCTCTGCTTGGCGAAGTCGCTCAACGCCTTGGCCACCGCCACAGGGTCGTCGAACCCGAGGGCCACGCCGCANTTCTCATGGAACTTGTCCTTGATGGCGTCGTGTTTGCCGCCGGTAAGAGCNATGCGAGCCAGGGTNTTCTTGACGACGTGATATTCGCCGCCGGCGCCGCGCAGGCGCACCCGNAGGTTCGTCAGCTCTTCCACCGACATGCCCTTGAAGTCCGTGAGNGCCGCAAAGGAGGNGGCATCAGCGCGNGACTTGATGNCCTCGATGATTACGGCTTTTTCAGACCTNTNCACGTGATACCTCTCACGTCAGGGGTGCCTGGTGGAATGCCGAGCCAAAGAGAAGTCTGGGCAGGAAATTGAGGGCAAGCCCGCCTGCCGTCTTCGACCCGTATTCCGTTTCCTCAGCCAGTGGTTGCAGTGCAACCCTTGAANGCNCGCCCGGCGNNNGGGNGNGNNCGGGCGACGCGAGCCGNGCCCGCGCCCTAGCCTTCAAGAAATTTCTTCACCTGGGGCATGTCCACCTTGAGGCCGGGGCCCATGGTGGTGGAAATGGCCATGGACTGCATGTAGTTGCCCTTGGCGGCCGAGGGCTTCAGGCGGTTGACGGCCTCGAGCAGNGCCTTGAGGTTGCCGAGCACCTTCTCNGGNCCGAAGGAGACCTTGCCGAGCGGCGCATGGAGCACGCCCGCCTTGTCCACCTTGAAGTCCACGCGGCCGGCCTTGAGCTCGTTGACGGCCTTGGCCACGTCAAAGGTGACCGANCCGGTCTTGGCATTGGGCATGAGCCCGCGGGGGCCGAGCACGCGGCCGATCTGGCCGACCAGGGCCATGACGTCCGGNGTGGCCACGGCGGCGTCAAATTCCAGCCAGCCGTCCTTGATCTTGGCGACGAGGTCCTCNGCGCCCACGATGTCCGCGCCNGCNGCCTTGGCCTCGGCCTGCTTCTCGCCCTTGCAGAACACGGCCACGCGCACCGTCTTGCCGAGGCCGTGCGGCAGGGTCACGGCGCCGCGCACCATCTGGTCCGAATACTTGGGGTCAACGCCGAGGCGCAGGGCCACATCGACCGTTTCGTCAAACTTGGCGAAGGACGCGCCAAGGGACTTGGCCACCGCGTCCTCGACGCTGTAGCGCTCCTGCACGTCACAGTCTTCGACGGCTTTACGGAAATTCTTGCCATGCTTGGGCATGTTACGATCCTTTGCTTATCTCCTGCCCNAAGCCGGAACTGGGTCGGCCGGGCAGTACAAGTGATGGCGGAAAAAGGCGACGGGTATGGGGCGAAATGCGCGCAGCCCATCGCCGTAACGGCGCGAAGACCNTACTTGACGTCGATGCCCATGCTCCGGGCCGTGCCCGCGATGGACTTCACGGCGGCCTCAAGGCTCGCCGCATTGAGGTCCGGCAGCTTGAGCTTGGCGATCTCCTCCACCTGGGCGTGGGTAAGGCTGCCGACCTTGTTGCGGTTGGGCTCGCCGGAGCCCTTCTCGATCTTGGCCGCCTTCATGATCAGCACCGCCGCGGGCGGGGTCTTGGTGATGAAGGTGAAGGAACGGTCGGCATAGACGGTGATGACCACGGGGATGATCATCCCCTTCTGGTCCTGGGTGCGGGCATTGAATTCCTTGCAGAAACCCATGATGTTCAGGCCATGCTGGCCCAGGGCCGGGCCCACCGGGGGGGAGGGGTTGGCGGCGCCTGCGGGAATCTGCAACTTGATCTTGGCAACTTCTTTCTTGGCCATTTCTCACATCCTTCATCATGAGGCGCGCCGCGNGATGCGCGGCGCGCGGCAGGCCGGGCCCTAGCCCTTGGAGACCTGCCCGAAATCCAGCTCCACAGGGGTCTGCCGCCCGAAGATGGACACCGAGACGCGCAGCTTGCCCTTGTCGTGATTCACATCTTCCACCACGCCATTGAAGCCGTCGAANGGCCCCTCAATGACGCGCACATCATCGCCGACTTCAAAATTGAACTTGGGACGCGGCGTTTCCTGGCGCATCTCCATGAGCTTGAGGATGCGCTGGGCCTCGCTGTCGCGCATGGGCGCGGGCCGGTTCTTGCCGCCCACAAAGCCCGTGACCTTGGGGATGGACTGCACGAGATGCCAGGAAAGGTCGGTCATNACCATGCGCACCATGATATAGCCGGGATAGAACTTGCGCGTGGTCGTGCGGGATTTTTCGCCGTGGCGGGAAGGTTCCTGCACCTTTTCGGTGGGGACCACCACTTCCTCGATGAGGCCCTGGTCCTGCCCGGTGCGCTGCATCTCGGCGATGGTCTTCTGCACGCGCTGCTCAAAGCCGGAATAGGTGTGCACGATATACCAGCGCGCCCTNNTGCCGCCTTCCGGGCTGGCGGCTTCTGGGGCGTCGGCTTCNGGCGCGCCCCAGCCGGTGGCGGTGTCNGGCGCGGTATCNNNTGCGGAATCGTTCATAGCGGCCTTCAGGACAGTATGGTCTTGATCAGGCTTGAGAGACCGAGGTCNATCAGGCCCAGAATGACGGCCATGACGGCCACGAAGCCCAGCACCGCCAGCGTCGCCTTGCGGGTCTCCTTGAGCGTGGGCCAGGTGACCTTGCGCAGTTCNGCCTTGGAGGCTTCCACATAACGGATGAAGCGCGTGATGGGATTCGGCGNNGANTCGGCCCTGTCGTCCNCGGCCTGCGCCTGCTTCTTTGCCATAGCGTGCATCCCGGAAGATAAAAAATGGCAGGGCAGGAGGGATTCGAACCCCCAACTTGCGGTTTTGGAGACCGCCGCTCTAGCCGTTAGAGCTACTGCCCTGCGCGCCGCCGGGAGAGGAAGGTGCCCNCNCCCGGCGGAAAGTGANTACCTGGTTTCGCGATGCACCGTGTGCTTCTTGTCCCAGGGGCAATACTTCTTCATTTCCAGNCGCCCGGTGGTGTTCTTCTTGTTCTTCCGGGTGCTGTAGTTGCGCCGCTTGCACTCGGTGCAAGCCAGGATGACGTTGACTCTCATGGCCCTACTCGAGAATCTCGGTCACCACGCCGGAGCCNACGGTGCGGCCGCCTTCGCGGATGGCGAAGCGCAGGCCCACTTCCATGGCGATGGGCGCGATGAGTTCGACGATGAACTGCGAGTTGTCGCCGGGCATGACCATTTCCACGCCTTCGGGCAGGTCGATGACGCCGGTGATGTCCGTGGTGCGGAAGTAGAACTGCGGACGNTAGCCGGAGAAGAACGGCGTGTGGCGGCCGCCTTCCTCCTTGGAGAGGACGTACACTTCGGCCTTGAACTTCTTGTGCGGCGTGATGGACTTGGGCGCNGCCAGCACCTGGCCGCGTTCCACTTCGTCACGCTTGGTGCCGCGCAGGAGCACGCCGATGTTGTCGCCGGCCTGGCCCTGGTCGAGCAGCTTGCGGAACATTTCCACGCCGGTGCAGGTGGTCTTCTGGGTGGGCTTGATGCCNACGATTTCCACTTCGTCGCCCACCTTGATGACGCCGCGCTCCACACGGCCGGTCACCACGGTGCCGCGGCCGGAGATGGAGAACACGTCTTCGATGGGCATGAGGAAGGGCTTGTCGATGTCGCGCACCGGGTCGGGGATGAAGGTGTCGCAGGCNTCGAGCAGCTCNTCCACGCACTTGGCGGCCGGGTCGTCGGCCTTGTCGCACTCGAGCGCCTTGAGGGCGGAGCCGCGNATGACCGGCACCTCGTCGCCGGGGAAGTCATAGGAGGAGAGCAGTTCGCGCACTTCCAGCTCGACGAGCTCAAGCAGCTCCTCGTCGTCCACGAGGTCGCACTTGTTGAGGAAGACCACGAGCTGCGGCACGCCCACCTGGCGGGCGAGCAGGATGTGCTCACGGGTCTGCGGCATGGGGCCGTCGGTGGCGGCCACCACGAGGATGCCGCCGTCCATCTGGGCGGCGCCCGTGATCATGTTCTTGATGTAGTCGGCGTGGCCGGGGCAGTCCACATGGGCGTAGTGGCGCTTGGGCGTCTCGTATTCCACGTGGGCCGTGGCGATGGTGATGCCGCGTTCCTTTTCTTCGGGGGCCTTGTCGATCTCGTCATACGAGACGAAGCTGCCCTCGCCCTTGAGGCCGGCGATCTTGGTGATGGCCGCGGTGAGGGTGGTCTTGCCGTGGTCGATGTGGCCGATGGTGCCGATGTTGACATGCGGCTTCTTGCGTTCGTATTTCGCTTTGCCCATCTTACGTCTCCCTGGAAAAAAATTGCTGTTGGGTTCCACTCCGCCGCTGCCGGAAGGCAGGGGCGTCTGTCGCGTAACCATGGGCGCNNTACGCCCGAATCTTTCCCTGTTCCCAGGGAAGCGCATTGGCGGGGAGTCAGTTTCGGGGATACTTGCAGGAATGGAGCGGGAAACGGGACTCGAACCCGCAACCCTCAGCTTGGAAGGCTGATGCTCTAGCCATTGAGCTATTCCCGCACAGTGGCGGCGCATTTTCGCGCACCGGGGTNNAAGCCCCGGCGTCCGCCGCGCCGTAGTTCCCCGACAGTCTCGCTGTCTCCTACAGCCAAGGCAGCCATAACTTCCCCCGCATGGGCCNTNNGGCCNNNCGCGGAAGCGCGGCTTCCGCACGATGCAGGGATGGTGGAGGGGGGTGGATTTGAACCACCGAAGTCTTACGACGACAGATTTACAGTCTGTTCCCTTTGGCCACTCGGGAACCCCTCCCCACATGCCGCAAAAGCCGCTTNGGGCTTTTGTTCAGCTTCTCGTGGAGCTGGCGATGGGACTCGAACCCGCAACCTGCTGATTACAAATCAGCTGCTCTGCCAGTTGAGCTACGCCAGCGGCAAGTTGCTTTCTTAACCGCTTTCCNTTTTCTNGGNAAGCAAAAAATATGTTTTCTGNCGGAAGGGTCGGCGCAACGCGCCCGGAGCATCGGGCCCGGAGCATCACGCCCGGAGGTTCAGGGATGGCGCGCCAGCGTGCANCGCTCAAGGNCNGCCAGGTCNCGNCGTGTCTCNANNTCNATNAAGCCCCCNCGCTGGNCATNAGGCCGCGNACCGCCGCGCCCTGCCCCGCCCCGTGNTCAAGGATGAGCAGGCCACCGGGCCGCAGCAGCCGTCNGGCCGCTTCACAGACGGCGGCGAGGTGCGCAAGGCCGCCCTCGGGGGAAAACAGCGCGGAGGCAGGCTCGAAGCGCAGCACCTCGTCCATGACTTCGCCCCGCTCCCCCTCACCTATATAAGGAGGATTGCTGATAACAAGGTCGAGGGACCGGGCGCCCAGCGGNGGCGCAAAAAGGTCGCCGCGCACGCAGGCGAGGCGCGCTTTTCCCGAATCAAGGAGCGCCTGGGCGTTTTCCCGCGCCACGGCGAGGGCCTCGCCGCTTTTTTCCAGCAAGAGCCCCCGCCACAAAGGCCGTTCGCAGGCCAGCGTGACGCCGATGCAGCCGCTGCCCGCGCCCAGGTCCGCAAAACTGACGCCTCCTCGCGGCAGGAGTTCCAACGCCGTCTCCACCAGAAGCTCGGTCTCGGGCCGCGGCACAAGCGTATGCCGCGTGACGTGGAAATCCCGGCCGAAAAATTCCCGCACGCCCGTGATATGGGCGAGGGGCACGCCCATGGCCCGGCGCGCCGCGAGCGCCGCGAGGCGCGCCACCTCGGCCTCGTCCAGCTCCCGCTCCGGCGCCAGCGCCACGCCGAGCTTGTCAAGCCCCAGGGCGTGCGCGCAAAGAAGGCGCGCGCAAAGGCGGGGGCTGTCCACCCCCGCCTCCGTCAACTCTCGGGCCATTTGCCGCTCGTATTCCCCGAGGCGCATGGCGCACGCCGTCAGGCCGACGGCCGGTCCGGCAGCCTCTCGGGCAGGCGCGCTGTCCTGCGTCTGCGCGGCGCGGCCGGGGGTGCGACCTTGGCGGGCTTTTCCCCGCTGCGGCCCGCGGCCTTGTCGCCCGTGGGCGCGGCATCGGCAAAGGCCAGGGCCAGCACCTCGTCGTATTTTTTCACGGGATGCACCTTGATGCGCCNNANNAGTTCCTTCGGCACATCCTCAAGGTCCTTGACGTTCTGGTGCGGGATGATGACATGCTTGAGCCCGCGCGCCACCCCGGCGAGAATCTTCTCCTTGATGCCGCCCACGGGGAGCACCCGGCCGCGCAGGGTGATTTCCCCGGTCATGCACAGGTCCGCGCGCGCCCGGCGCCCGGTGAGCGCGGAAATGAGTGCCGTTGTCAGCGTCACGCCCGCCGAGGGGCCGTCCTTGGGGGTCGCGCCCGCGGGCACATGGATATGGATGTCGTGCTTCGCGGCAAAGGCCGTGTCCAGCCCGAGCACTTCCGCGCGGGAGCGAATATAGCTCATGGCGGCCTGGGCGCTTTCCTTCATCACGTCGCCGAGCTGCCCGGTGAGCAGGAGCGCGCCCTTGCCCTTGACGGCCGAGGCCTCCACGGTGAGCA
Source organism: Desulfovibrio sp. (assembly GCA_014804905.1). Classification (GTDB taxonomy): domain Bacteria; phylum Desulfobacterota; class Desulfovibrionia; order Desulfovibrionales; family Desulfovibrionaceae; genus Desulfovibrio. Next base: position 16,883 of record JAAUYX010000021.1, read on the forward strand.
CCTCTCCGCCCGCGGGCGTCCAGGCNAGGCCCAGNGCCATGCCGGGGTCGAGNTCGACCTCGGTCTCGTCCTCCAGGAAGCGCGGCGCNCCGAGGAGCTTTTCNACCTCCGCCGGGGTGACGCGGAAGGGCCCGCGCGCGCCCTCGGCCTTGCGGCGCGCGAGCTTGCGGCACACGGCGCCGAGCTCGCGCTCNAGATTGCGCACCCCGGCCTCGCGCGTATATTCGGCGATGATNTTGTCNATGGCCGCGTCCGTCACGCGCACGTCCCCTTCCNTGAGGCCCGTGTCGNCCACGCGCTTGGGCAGGAGATGGCGCCGCGCNATCTCCGCCTTTTCCTGCCNNGTGTAGCCGGGCAGCGTGATGACCTCCATGCGGTCNCGCAGGGCCGCGGGGATGGACTCCACATGGTTNGCCGTGCAGATGAAGAGCACNCGCGANAGGTCAAAGGGCACGTTGAGATAGTGGTCGCTGAAGGTGTTGTTCTGCTCCGGGTCCAGNACCTCCAGAAGNGCCGAGGAGGGATCGCCGCGGAAATCCGCGCCGAGCTTGTCCACCTCGTCCAGCACCATGACCGGNTTGCGCGTGCCCGCCTGGCGCAGGGCCTGGAGGATGCGNCCGGGCATGGCGCCGATATAGGTGCGCCTGTGCCCGCGAATCTCGGCCTCGTCGTGCATCCCGCCGAGGGAAAGGCGCTGGAACTTGCGCCCCAGGGCGCGCGCGATNGAGCGCCCGAGCGAGGTCTTGCCCACGCCGGGAGGGCCGGAGAAGCAGAGGATGCTCCCCTTGGANCGCGGATTGAGCTTGCGCACGCTCANNAATTCGAGGATGCGNTCCTTGACCTTTTCGAGCCCGCAATGGTCCTCGTCGAGGATGTCGCGCGCGCGGGCGATGTCGAGCCGGTCGCGCGACTGCTTNTTCCACGGCANATCGGCCAGCCACTCCAGATAGGCGCGCAGCACCGAGGCCTCGGAGGAATCGGCGTGCATGGTGGCGAGGCGCCTGAGCTGGCGGTCCGCCTCGGTGCGGGCCTCGGCGGAAAGGCCGGCCTTGTCGAGCGCCTCCTTGAGGCTCGCCATGTCGTCCTCGGCGTCGTCCTCGCCGTCGCCGAGCTCATGCCGGATGGCCTTGAGCTGCTCGCGGAGGAAATATTCCTTCTGCGCCTTGTCCATCCCCTCGCGNGCGGCNCCCTGGATGCGGGCCTGCACGGTGGCCACCTCGAGCTCGTGCTGAAGGCGCTCATGCACGAGGCGCAGGCGNTCNACCGGGTCCACGGCCTCNAGGATGGCCTGGGCCTCGGCCATCTTCATGTGCAGGTTGGCGGCGATGATGTCGGCAAGGCGNCCGGGGTCGTCNACGCTCTGCAACACGCCGAGGATGTCCGGCGAGGAAATGCCGCGCAGGGAGAGNACCTTTTCGCTCTGCTCGCGCACGGCGCGCAGGAGCGCCTCCACATCCGGGCCCTGGGTNACGGCGNCCTCGTCCACATGGGCCACGCGGGCCTCGAGATAGGGCTCGGCCTGNCGATAGCCGAGNACGCGCGCGCGNCTCACGCCCTGGACCAGCACCTTGATGCGGCCGTCCGGCATCTTGAGCATCCGCATGACCTGCACNACGGTGCCGGTCTGGTAGAGGTCGGCCGGGCCNGGGTCTTCCACCCCCTCCTCGCGCTGGGCCACCACCAGAAGCTGCCGCCCGCGCCGGAGGGCCGCCTCCACAGCCTTGACGGATTTTTCGCGGCTGATGAAGAGCGGCAAAATCATGTAGTTGAAGACCACCACGTCCCGCACGGGNAGCACGGGCAAAACCGGGGGCAGGCGCTTTTCCGCGCCGTNCTCACTGTCGGGCCGGCCGGGNCCTTCGGTGGAGGCGTCCAGCGGGGTTTCGGCGCTACCGCCCGCGGAAGAAGTGTCGGCAGTATCGGCCACGCCCTCCCCGTCATGCGGGAAAAGCGCGGAATTCTTGCTCTTTTCGGTCATTTTTCCCCCTGAGAACTCAGAGAACCTTGCACTGGGTGATGCTGTAGCAATCGCCGTCGGTGACGATGACGTGATCCAGAAAACGGAGCCCGAGCTGCGGGGCAAGGTGTTGCAGGCCCTGCGTGAGCGCGAGGTCGGGTTGCGAGGGATGCGCGTCGCCGCCCGGATGGTTGTGCACGAGGATAATGCCGCTCGCCTTGCGGCCCAGGGCCGCTTCCAGCACATCGCGCGGCTGGAGCGGCACGGCGCTCACGCCGCCGCGGGAAAGGCGCTCCCACGCGATGAGCCGGTTCTGCGCGTCCACCAGGGCGACCCACGACTCCTCATGCGGCGAGGCCACAAGCCGCTCCCGCGCCATGTGGGCCACGGCCTCGGGCGTGGCCAGCACCTCTCGCTGCCTGAGCGGGGAGGACGCGCGCCGGGCCAGCACTTCGCGCAACACCTGCCAGAAGGCCGTAAGGCCGGGGCCGAAGCCCGGCACCTGCGCAAGCTCGTCCGGCCTCGCGTCCACCGCGCCACGGATGCTGCCGAAACGGCGCAGCAATTCCTTGGCGAGGGGCTTGGTGTCCCTGCGGGTGAGCGCATAGCCGAGGAGGAGCTCCAGCACCTCATAATCGGCCACGGCCTGCGCTTCGCGGGCAAGCCGTTCGCGAAGCCGGGCGCGGTGCCCGGCATGGGGCGGCGCTGTGGCCGCTGGGCCGGCTGACATAGAGTAAGCAGTCCTGGGCTTTTGACAAGAGCGGTTTTCGGGGGATGACGGGCCTTCCTACCGCACTTCCGCCCAAAAGCAAAGACGGCGGCAGGGGAAGGAGCCAGAAGGGTTTTCTGTTATTTTAAAAAAGATATGTTATACGATGTAGTGGCAAAATATTCCTTAAATCCGTCTGGAGCGAAGCGAAAGACGGGGGCTAGTGCCGGAAGAATCCTAAAAAATAAGATTTTTCGGCGCTGGCAAGGAAGATAAAAATTTCCGAAGGGAGTGTACTCAAGTACTCGACCGAGGAAATTTTTCTCTGACGCAGCCAGCGCCGAAAAGGCTGTTTTTGACGGATAATTTCGGCATTAAGGATGCCGCACAGTGCACCAACACACCAGCATGCCGCGCGCGTGAAAAGCGGCCCGTGGCGAACACCACTAAGCCGCCATCTCCCAGCACTATCCCCGGCGCGGCGGCGCACAGAGGGCCGTCATCTGGACGGCAAGGCTTTCCAGCGCCTGCGCTGGCGTGCGGCGGCCGCTCTTGACCTGCCACTCGGCATCGGCCAGGGCGGCAAAGCCCTGTGCCAGCCCCAACGGTCCGAGGCGCTGGGCCAGGGCGCGCTTGAAAGAGGCGTCCGAGGGATGCAGCCGCACCTCCTCGCCAGCGGCCGCCTGCCAGAGCAGCCGCCACTCGCGCGCGAGGAGCGCGAGCAAGGAAAAGAGCAACCGGTCGCTGTCTTCGCTGCGCGCAAGCTCGCGCCAGACGCCAGCGAGGTCGCCGTTTTCCATGCGCCGGATGCAGGCGAAAACATTGCATTCCGGCGTCCAGCCGCCGACGGCGGTCATGGCGGAGGTCACGGGCTTATCACCAGCCATGAGCGCGAGCTTGCGAAGCTCGTTTTCAATGGCGAGCCCGTCGGGAGGCACGGAAGCGCAGAACTGCTCCAGCGCGTCCGGCGCAAAGGCCACGCCCAGCGCCTTCGCCCGCTCCCGCACATGGCGGGGCACGTCGCGCTCGGCGAGGCCCTCGCCGCGCCAGACCCAGCCGCGCTCGTCAGCAAAAGCGAAGCAGCGCAGGCGGGTGATGTGCGCCGGAATCCTGGGGCGCCGCTTCTCCCACTCGCCTTCAAGGCAGAAGAAGGGCCAGGTGCGCGCCGAGGGCCGCGCAATGGCCCGTGAGAGCTTTTTCCACACGGCAGCGGGCCAGAGCTGGGCCTGGCGCACCACGACGGCGCGCGAGGCGCCGAAGAGCTCCTCAAGGCTCAGGAGTTCCCAGAAGCGCGGCGGCGGTTCCTCGTCGCCCCAAAAGACATGGCGCTCCCACTGGCCGCGCTCCGGCGGCCACGCGGCGAGGGCCTCGTCGAGGGCCGCGCGGAGCATATGCCCGTCCGGGCAGACGAGGAAGCTGAAGCCGGGCTTTTCCCGGCCCGCTCCGGGCGTCCCCCCGGCCTTGCCCTGCCTTGCTGCCGGGCCTGCCATGCCCGTCCCTAGGACGCCACGATGTTGACGAGCTTGCCGGGCACCACGACCACCTTGCGCACCGTAAGGCCCGCGAGGTGGCGCTGCGCCGCCGGGTCGGCCAGGGCCGCGGCCTCCAGCGCCGCCTTGTCGGCGTCGGCCGGGGCCTCCAGTGTGCCGCGCAGCTTGCCGTTGACCTGGAGCGCGATGGTGACGGTATCGCGCGCGAGCGCGGCCTCGTCCCACACGGGCCAGGGTTCCGCGCCCACGTCCTCCTTGTGCCCGAGGCGCTCCCAGAGCTCGGCGCAGATATGCGGGGCCACCGGGGAAAGCAGGGTCAGCACCGTGGCCATGACCGAGGAGAACACGCGCCGCTCCGGCTCCGTCGTGCCCAGCTTTTCGCGGGCGAGATAGAGCGCGTTGACAAGCTCCATGATGGCCGCGATGGCCGTATTGTACTGGAAGCGGCCGACGGCCATGTCGGCCGTGACCTTCTTGACCGTTTCATGCTCCTTGCGGCGCAGGTCGCGGGCCGCCTCGGAAGCGGCGTCCTCAGCCGTGGCGCCGCAGGCGCGCAACGGGAGAAGACGGTCCTGCTCCTCCATGAAGAGGCGCCAGATGCGCGCAAGAAAGCGCGAGGAGCCCTCGATGCCCGCGTCCGTCCATTCAAAGTCGCGCTCCGGCGGGGCGGCGAAGAGGCAGAACAGACGCACGGTGTCCGCGCCGTATTTGTCGATCATCTCCGAAGGGTCCACCACATTGCCCTTGGACTTGGACATCTTGCTGCCGTCCTTGAGCACCATGCCCTGGGTGAGCAGGCGGGAGAACGGCTCGGCGAGGTCGGCCGGGTAGAAGCCCAGGTCGCGCAGGGCCTTGGTGAAGAAGCGGGCGTAGAGCAGGTGCAGGATGGCGTGCTCGACGCCGCCGATATAGATGTCCACCGGCATCCAGTAGGAAAGCGAGGCCGCATCGAAGGCCGCCTCCGTATCGCGCGCCGAGGTGTAACGCGAGAAATACCACGAGGATTCCACGAAGGTGTCGAGCGTGTCCGTCTCGCGACGCGCCGGGCCGCCGCAGCGCGGGCAGGTGCAGTCCACGAAGGACGGCGTCTCGGGGAGCGGCGAGCGGCCGTCATCGCGTACCTTGACGTCCAGCGGCAGGATGACGGGGAGGTTCTCCTCCTTTTCCGGCACCATGCCGCAGCGCTCGCAATAGACCACCGGGATGGGCGCGCCCCAGTAGCGCTGGCGGGAGATATTCCAGTCCCGGAGGCGGAACTGGATGGCGGAGCTACCCTTGCCTTCTTTCTCAAGCGCGGCCACCACGGCCTTCTTGCCGGCCTCGTTGTCCATGCCGTCGAAGGGGCCGGAATTGACCATGACGCCGGGCCCCGTATAGGCCTCCTGCATGGTGGCCGGGTCGAGGTCCGCGCCTTCGGGCTCCACCACCACGCGGATGGGAAGGCCGTATTTGCGGGCGAACTCGAAATCGCGCTGGTCGCCCGCGGGCACGCCCATGACCGCGCCCGTGCCGTAGCCCGCCAGCACGAAGTTGCCGAGCCAGATGGGCACGCGCTCGCCCGTGAGCGGATGCAGGGCATAGGCCCCGGTGAAGATGCCTTCCTTCTCCAGCGTGTCGGACTGGCGCTCCAGGCGGTCCATGTTGCGGATGCGCTCCACGAAGGCGCGCACCTCCGCAGCCTGGGGCTTGCCCTCGATGAGCCGCTCGACAAGCGGATGCTCGGGCGCGAGGGTCATGAAGGTGACGCCGTAGAGCGTGTCCGGCCTTGTGGTGAACACCTCCACATGGTCCGTGCCGTCATAGTCGCGCTCGAGGCCGAAGCGGATGCGCGCGCCTTCGGAGCGGCCGATCCAGTTGCGCTGCATGGTGAGCACGCGNTCGGGCCAGCCGCCGTCGAGNCGGTCGAGGTCGGCCANAAGCTCGTCGGCATAGGCCGTGATNNCGAGGAACCACTGGGTGAGGTCCTTCTGCTCCACCACGCTGTCGCAGCGCCAGCACTTGCCCTCCACCACCTGCTCGTTGGCGAGCACGGTATGGCAGGAGGGGCACCAGTTCTGCGGGGCCTTCTTGCGGTAGGCGAGGCCCTTTTCCAGCATCTTCAGGAAGAAAAGCTGCTCCCAGCGGTAATATTCCGGGCGGCAGGTGGCNATCTCGCGCGACCAGTCATAGGAAAAGCCCATGCGCTTGAGCTGGGCGCGCATCTCGGCGATATTGCCGTAGGTCCAGGCGGCCGGAGGCACATGATGCTTGATGGCCGCGTTTTCCGCGGGCAGGCCGAAGGCGTCCCAGCCCATGGGGTGCAGCACGTTGAAGCCCTGCATCCGGCGCATCCGGGCGACCACNTCGCCGATGGAATAGTTGCGCACATGGCCCATATGGATCTTGCCCGAGGGATAGGGNAGCATCTCGAGCACATAGCACTTGGGCCTGTCGCCNCCGTGCGTGCAGCCGAAGGCGTTCTCGGCCTGCCAGCGGGCCTGCCANTTTTCTTCCAGTTCCTGCGGATGATAGCGTTCTTGCGTCATGGTCGTACCCGGTTTCTACTCGGAATCAGGGTCCGGGGCCGCGCCCCGGCCGGCGGCTTCACGGGCGGCCGCGTCAAGGATGCCGTTGAGAAATGCCCGCGCCTTCTCGTCGCCGAACTGGCGCGCCAGCTCAAGGGCCTCNTTGATGGCNGCCTTGGGCGGCACGTCGTCGCGCCAGAAAAGCTCGAACAGCGCNAGGCGCAGGATGGTGAGCTCGATACGGCCGAGCCGGTCCACGCGCCAGTTGTGCGAATGGCGGCTTATGGCCTCGTCCAGCTCGGCGGTATGGCTCCACACGCCGTCCACCAGNTCCCAGGCNAAGCCCGAGGGCTCGCTCTCAAGGTCGGCTTCGCTCATGCCCGCATTGTGCGGCGAAAGCACGAATTGCCGCCAGAGCGCCGCCCGGTCCTTNGCGGGCGAAAAACACAGGCNGTAGAGCACCTGAAAGGCCAGCTCCCTGGCGCTGTGGCGGGTGGTCTTTTTGCCCCCGGCCATGCGCTACAACTGCTCCAGCACCTGGACGGTCTCCAGCATGGCNGCNGCCGCCTCCGCGCCCTTGTTGCCCGCCTTGGAGCCGGCCCGCTCGATGGCCTGCTCGATGGTGTCGCAGGTGAGCAGTCCGAAGCCAATGGGTATGCCCGATTCCAGCATGGTGTGGGCGATGCCCTTGGTGGCCTCGGTGCACACATAGTCAAAATGCGGCGTGGCCCCGCGGATGACCGCGCCGAGGGCCACGAGGCCGTCGAACCTGTGCGCGGTGACGAGCTTGCGGCAGACGAGCGGCAGCTCAAAGGCACCGGGCACGCGCACGAGGGTGAGCGTGGCGGGGTCGAGGCCATGGCGCTCCAGGTAGTCCACGGCGCCGGCTATCAGGCGGTCCACGATGAAATCATTGAAGCGGGCCGCCACAAGGCCGACCTTCAGGCCATGGGCGTCCAACTGCCCGGCAATGGTGGTGATATCGTTCATTTTCGCTCCCGTGAGGGNGGCGCCCGCAGGGCGTCCTTCCCGGTTTCCTTTTTAAAAATTTCCCGGCAGCGGCCAGCCTACAAAAATCCGGCCCCGCGCAGGCTCGCGAGGCTGAGGCCGCCCCCACGCGCGGCGTGCGCGGACGCCCGNTCCCGGGCTGTCCCTGCGCGGCTGGTCCACGGCCCGAGCATGTGCGCCACATACTTGCCCACAAGGTCGGTCTCCATGTTCACGCGGCTNCCCGNNCGCCAGGCGNNCATGGTGGTGCGCCGCCGCGTGTCCGGNATGATGTTGACCTCGAGAAAATCCGCGCCGCAGGCATTGATGGTNAGGCTGATGCCGTCCAGCGCCACCGAGCCCTTGGGGATGACCTCGCGCCCGTAGACCGCCGGAAAGTCCAGGCGGCANGAGAGGGATTCCCCGNGCCGGGCGACGCTTTGCACCACGGCCACGCAATCCACATGGCCGCTCACCATATGGCCGCCCAGGCGGTCTCCCACGGCCAGCGCCCGCTCGAGGTTGACGCGGCCGCCCGGCGCAAGCTCCCCGAGGGTGGTGCGGCTCACGGTCTCGGCGGAGGCATAGGCGGTGAAAGAGTCCCGGTCATGCTCCTCCACCGAAAGACAGACGCCGCTCACCGCAATGGATTCCCCGTCCGTGAGGCCCGCGAAAGGCTCGGCCGGGCGGATGCGGAAACGCCGTTCCGGCCCCTCGCGGCGCACGGAGAGCACCTCGCCTTCGCACTGGATGATGCCCGTGAACATCAGGCCCGATCCCCGCCGTCAAGCCGCGGCCGCAGGAGCAAATGTGCGTCCTCCCCGCAGCGCTCGAGCGCGCAGAGTCGGAGCCGGAGGCCCTCCTCCAGGTCCAGCGGCGTCCGCCCGGCAAAGAGCGGCCGCGCCTCGGCATCGCCCAGGATGAGCGGCGCGAGGTGCAGGTGGAACTCGTCCACGAGGCCGGCCTCAAGCAGGCCAAGGGCGAGGTAGCTCCCCCCCTCGCACAATACATAGAGACAGCCCAGATCCTGCCGCAAGATGCGGAGCATGGTCGAAAAATGCGGCACGCCTCCCGGCGAGGCCGCGAGGGCGAACACGCGCACCCCCAGCTCGCGCAGGGCCTGCGCCTCCGGCGAAGCCGCCCCCGCCGGCGTGACAAAGAATACCGTTTCCGCGGGCCGCTCCCGCACCAGGCGCGCGCCGTCGGGCGCGGGAAGTCGCGAGGTAATGACGCAGGCGAGCGGCTGGCGTAGGGGCGCATCCCCCCCGGACACGTCCCGCGCGGTGAGTTGCGGGTCATCGGCCCTGAAAGTTCCCCCGCCCACGAGCACGGCCCCGCCCGCGAGGCCCACCCCCGCGCGCAGGCCGTGGACCTTGCGGCGGGATTCCGCCCCGCTTATCCATTGCGAAACGCCGTTGCGCGTGGCGATGCGCCCGTCCAGGGTGGCCGCGAGCTTGAGCAGAACATAGGGGCGCTCGGTGGTCTGCCAGACGAGAAAATCGGCCACCAGGTCACGGCATTCCGCTTCCAGCACCGGGCCCATGACCTCAAGCCCGGCCCCGCCCAGAAGGGCCGCGCCCCCGCCCGCCACGGGATTGGGGTCCCTGAAGCCGTAGACCACGCGGCGGATGCCCGCGGCGAGGATGGCGTCCGTGCAGGGCGGCGTCTTGCCGTGATGGCAGCAGGGCTCGAGCGTGACCACCAGCGTGCAGGCCGTCGGGTCCACTCCCTGCGCCGCCGCGTCCTTGAGGCATTCCACCTCGGCATGGGGCTGCCCCGCAGCGTGATGCCAGCCGCGCGCCACGACCTCGCCGTCGCGCACGAGCACCGCCCCCACCATGGGGTTCGGCGCGGTGTGCCAGCGGCCCCGCTTCGCAAGCGCAATGGCCTCGCGCATGAAGGGGGTGAATTCCCGTTCCGTCTCGGCGTTCACGGCGTCCATCTGCGGCGCGTCCTTGTTTCAGTGCGCGGCCACCGCGCCCGCACAGCCGCCCTCGGGCAGCCAGTCCACGGCGAGCTGCTCCATGGGCACGCCCGCCTCGCGGAGCATGGTGGAGGCGAGCTCATCGGGATAGGGCTCGGCGTAAAAGATTTCGCGGATGCCGCAGTTGATGAGCATCTTGGCGCAGAGCACGCACGGCTGCGTGGTGCAGTAGAGCGTGGCCCCGGCGATGCTGATGCCGTGCACGGCGGCCTGGATGATGACGTTCTGCTCCGCATGGAGGCCGCGGCAAATCTCGTGCCGCTGGCCCGAGGGGATGCCGAGCTGCTGCCGGAGACAGCCCACCTCAAGGCAATGCGGCGTCCCGGCCGGGGGGCCGTTGTAGCCGGTGGCGAGAATGCGCTTGTCCTTGACGGCAACCGCCCCCACGCGCCGCCTCGTGCAGGTGGAGCGCAGGCTCACGAGCCTGGTGATGCTCATGAAGTAGTCTGGCCAGGGCAGTCGTTCCATGCCGTGCTCGCACATGCCGGGGCGCGCGCCTACCACGAGAAGAGCGGGAACTGGCGCGCGAATTCCGTGACGCGGCCGCGGATGGCGGCCAGCGCCTGCGCGTCGTTCCGCTTTTCCACGCTCTCGGCGATGAAGGCCGCCACGGCCGCCATGTCCTCGCGGCCAAGGCCGCGCGTGGTCAGGGCCGCGGTGCCCAGGCGGATGCCCGAGGTCACGAAGGGCGAGCGCGTCTCAAAGGGGATGGTGTTCTTGTTCACCGTGATGCCCGCGGCGTCGAGGGCGGTCTCCGCCTCCTTGCCCGTGACATCGAGATTCGTCAGGTCCACCAGCAGGAGGTGATTGTCCGTACCGCCGGAAACAAGGTCAAAGCCCGCGGCCATGAGCCCGTCGGCCAGAGCCGCGGCATTTTCCACCACGCGCTTCGCATAGCGGGCGAAGGCCGGGCGCAGGGCCTCGCCGAAGGCCGCCGCCTTGGCCGCGATGACGTGCATGAGCGGGCCGCCCTGCATCCCGGGGAAAATTTGGCTGTCGATGCGCTTCATATTGGCCTCGTCCGCCAGGATCATGCCGCCGCGGGGCCCGCGCAGGGTCTTGTGCGTGGTGGTGGTGGTCACATGGGCGTAGGGGATGGGGCTTTCGTGCAGGCCCGCCGCCACCAGGCCCGCGATATGGGCCATGTCCACCATGAGCAGCGCCCCCACCTCGTCGGCGATGGCGCGGAAGCGCGCAAAGTCGATGAAGCGCGGATAGGCGCTGGCCCCGGCCACGATCATGGCCGGNCGGTGCTCGCGCGCNAGCGCCNCCACCTCGTCATAGTCNATGCGGCCCGTGTCCCTGCGCACGCCGTAGGAGACCACGTTGAAGAGCTTGCCCGAAAAATTCACCGGGCTGCCGTGGGTGAGGTGGCCGCCGTGCGAGAGNTTCATGCCGAGGATGGTNTCGCCGGGCTTNAGGCAGGCGAAATACACNGCCATGTTGGCCTGCGAGCCGGAATGGGGCTGCACGTTGGCNTGGACGCAGTTGAAGAGGCGCCGCGCGCGCTCGCGNGCCATCTCCTCCACCATGTCCACATATTCGCAGCCGCCGTAATAGCGCTTGCCGGGATAGCCCTCGGCATACTTGTGGGTGAGCACGCTCCCCTGGGCCTCGCGCACGGCCGCGGACACGAAGTTNTCCGANGCGATGAGCTCGAGCTTGCCCATCTGGCGGTCGGNTTCGAGNATGATGGCGTTGGCGAGTTCGGGGTCCTGGAGGATCAGTTCATCCATNGNGGGCAATCCTTTTGCGGAAAAATCGCCCGCACNCGGCGGGCNGGGAACNGCGGCGCCCGCNCGCGCGGNCGNCGCCNNCGGGNANGCCNNANNGGCGNCCCNTGCCACANGCGGGCNNTANTCCACCCACTTNTTAAAGATGANGCTGGCGTTGGTTCCCCCGAAACCGAAGGANTTGCACATGCCGTATTCNCAGGCCACNCGCTCCGTGCCGCCGGAAAGATAGTTGAGGTCGCAGGCCGGGTCNGGANATTCNAGGTTGATGGTGCCNGGAAGCNCCTCNTNNNNGAGGGCNANNGCCGTNAANACCGACTCGATGCCGCCCGCCGCGCCGAGCANNTGCCCGGTCATGGACTTGGTGGCCGAAATCTTGAGGTTTTTCGCATGGTCGCCGAAGGCGAGCTTCATGGCCTTGGTTTCCGTGCTGTCGTTGAGCTGGGTCGAGGTGCCGTGGGCNTTGATGTGCTCCACGGCTTCGGGCTTGAGGCCCGCGTCGCGCAGGGCGCGCGTCATGGCNGCGGCCATGCCCTCGCCCGTCTCGTGCGGGGCCGTCATNTGGTNGGCGTCGCCGGAAGCGCCGTAGCCCACCACCTCGGCATAAATCTTNGCGCCGCGGGCNNTCGCGCTNTCNAGNTCCTCCAGCANCANAAGGCCCGCGCCCTCGCCGATGACAAAGCCGTCGCGCNTGGCGTCNAAGGGCCGCGAGGCCTTGGTGGGCTCGTCNTTGTAATGGGTGGAGAGCGCCTTGAGCGCCGTGAAGCCCGCCACNCCGAGNGGCGTGATGGTGGCTTCGCACGCCGCCNGTGATGACGCTTTTNGCGCGGCCGAGCACTATNTCGCTGTAGGCCGTGCCGATGGCGTGGATGCCCGAGGCGCAGGCCGTGGTGGTGACGATGTTCGGCCCCTTGGCCCCGGTGAAGATGGAAATCTGCCCNGGNCCCATGTTGGAGATGAGCATGGGGATGAGGAAGGGCGAAATCTTGCTCGGCCCGGCCTCGAGCAGCTTGGCGTGCCAGGTCTCGATGGTGCGCAGGCCGCCCAGGCCGATGCCGAGGATGACGGCCACGTCCTNGGCGTTCTCCGGGGTGATNTGNAGGCCCGANTCNTCAAGGAGCATCTTGGCCGCCGCCACGGCGAACTGGGTGAAGCGGTCCATGCGCCGGGCCTGCTTGGCGGGTATCCACGNTTCCGGCGAAAAATCCTTGACCTCGCCCGCNATGCGCGANGTNTACTCNGACGCATCNAAGAGCGTGATGGGGCCGATGCCGGACTCACCCGCGAGGAGGCGCTTCCAGGTGGCATCAATGTCATTGGCGAGCGGCGTGATGCCGGAAACGCCGGTGATGACGACGCGGGGACGGTTCATGGACGCTCCTTGGCCTTGGTAAGGGACAATGCCGGACACGCGCCTTCGCCCAAAGACGCGGCAACGCAGCCATGCCACAGGCACGGCCGCCCGGCGCGTGCGCGGCGCACGTCTTGCGCTTTTGCCGTTGCAACAAGAGGCCGCCCCAGGCAGCCCCTGCCCCGGACAGCGCGAGGCGCAGCCGAAACGCCGGGGCGCCTTGCGCCGCAGAGGGCGGGCACCCTCAGGGACGCCGCGCACAGGGGCGTCACTCACGTGTCGCCCAAAAAGTGCGCCGCTCCCGCCACGGCACAGGTGCAAGGCCCCGCGCACNCGGTGCGGGGCCCGCNCCGAAAAACNGCGCGTCCGGCGGGANGCGGACGCCTACTTCTTGTTTTTTTCGATATAGTTGATGGCGTCCTGCACCTTGAGGATTTTCTGGGCGTCCTCGTCGGCGATCTCGATGTCGAATTCCTCTTCCATGGCCATGATGAGCTCGGTGAGGTCCAGGGAATCGGCGCCCAGGTCCTCCACGAAGGAGGCTTCGGGCTTCACTTCGTCGGCGCTCACGCCAAGCTGGTCAACGATGATTTTCTGGACTTTGTCGGCAACTTCAGACATGGCGTCCTCCAGGTGTTCCATGTTCGTTTTTTGGCGCGCCCCGAAAATCCGGGGCAGCGGCTATCCACAAAAAATTTCCGGCGCAGCCCGCCCCGTCAGCAGTACATGCCGCCGTTGACGGCGAGCACCTGCCCCGTGATGTAGGCGGCCTTGTCCGAGGCGAGGAAGGCCACGGCCTCGGCCACGTCCTCGGCNGTCCCCATGCGGCGCAGGGGGATGNACTCCACATAGGACTTGACCACNTCCTCGCCGAGCTTGGCCGTCATGTCCGTCTCGATNAAGCCGGGGGCCACGGCGTTGACCGTGATGCCCCGCGCGGCCAGCTCCCGCGCGTTGGACTTGGTGAGCCCGATGAGGCCNGCCTTGGCCGCGCAATAATTGGCCTGCCCGGCATTGCCCATCTGCCCCACCACCGANGCGATGTTGACGATGCGCCCGGCGCGCCGCTTGCTCATGATCTTTGCTGCCTCGCGGCTGCACGCGAANGCGCCGCCGAGGTTCACGTCGATGACGCGGTCGAAATCNTCGCTCTTCATGCGGATGAGGAAGCCNTCCCGCGTGATGCCCGCATTGTTGACGAGCACGGCGAGGTTGACCTTGTCCTTGATTTCCGAAGCGAAGAAGGCCTCCACCGCGGCGTCGTCGCCCACATCCAGCGCAAAGGCCCGCGCGAGGCCGCCCGCGTCCCGGATTTCCTCCACGGTGCGCTCCGCCTCTTCGGGGCGGCTCACATAGGTGAGGATGATGCCGAAGCCGTCGCGCGCGAGGGTGCGGGCAATGGCCCGCCCGATGCCGCGCGAACCGCCCGTGACGAGGGCAACGGGCGCGTCGCCCCAGGATGCCGCAGCAGCGCAAGAATCTGTCATGCCGGTTCCCCGCTCTCCTTCTCGTAAGCCAGAAAGGCGCATCCTACCCCATGCGCCGCCGAATTTCAATGCGAGGGCGAGCCCCCGGCTAGAAGCGCAGGAGCGCCGCCCCCCAGGTGAGCCCGGCGCCGAAGGCCGTCACGAGCACGCGGTCCCCGGGGCGGATGCGCCCGGCGGCCCGCGCCTCGGCGAGCGCCAGCGGAATGGACGCCGAGGAGGTGTTGCCGTATTCGGCCACGTTCACAAAGACCCGCTCCCCATCGATGCCGAGCCTTGAGCCCACGGCCTCGATGATGCGCATATTGGCCTGGTGCGGCACAAAGAGCGCGATATCCTTCATGGCGAGCCCGTTGCGGGAGAGCACGGTCTCGCAGACCTGCACCATCTGGCGCACGGCGTGCTTGTAGGTGTCGCGCCCGCGCATGGTGATGAAGAACTGCTCGTCCACCGGGTCCCCAACGGCATAGCGGCAGGCCGTGCCCCCGCCCACCACGATAAGGTCGCGCTGGGCGCCGTCGCTCTGACAGAGGACGTCCTCCACCGTGGCCGAGCCGTCGCCGCCCTTGCTGTCGAGCACGCAGGCCGTGGCCGCGTCGCCGAAGAGCACGCAGGTGCTCCTGTCCTGCCAGTTGACGCGGCGGGTGAGCGCCTCGGCGCAGACAAAGAGGATGCGGCTCTCCGGGGCCTGGGCGAGGAAGGCCTGCCCCAGCGAAAGCCCGTAGATGAAGCCCGTGCAGGCCGCGCTGAAATCCAGCGCCATGACGGGCCCCGCGTCGAGCGCGCCCGCGAGGATGCAGGCCACGGAGGGCGAAATGGCGTCCGGCGTGCAGGTGGCGGCGATCACATGGGTGAGCTCGCGCGGCGCAAGGGCGGCCTCGGCCAGCGTGCGCCGGGCCGCGGCCAGGGCGAGGTCGGAGGCGTTTTCCGTCTCCGCGAGCTTGTGGCGGCGGCGGATGCCCGTGCGCTCGACGATCCACTGGTCATTGGTGTCCACAAGGGCGGCCAGGTCGTCGTTGGTGACGACGGTCTCGGGCACATGGGCGCACAAGGCGTGCAAATGGCAGTTGAGAGTCATGAAGTGTCCGTACTTTTTGCGGATGGCAGCGCCCGCTGCNCTCAGATGGCGCGGGAGAACCGCGTCAGCTCCTCGTTGGCGAGAATGGTTTCGGCGAGGCGCGCATTGGTCTCCTTGCGGACATAGGCCCCGCTCATGCGGATGGCGTTGGTCATGGCGCGGGCGTTGGAGCGNCCGTGGCAGACGATGGCNAGGCCTTGCAGGCCCAAGAGCGGCGCGCCNCCGTATTCGGCATAGTCGAGNGTCTGCGCGAAGTTACGGAAGGCGCCGCGGGCGAGAAAGCCCCCCAGCGCNGGGATGACGCCGCTGGTAAAGACGCGCTTGAGCATNCGGACGAGCGCGGAGGCGAGNCCCTCGCTCATCTTGACCACCACATTGCCCACAAAGCCGTCGCAGACNACCACGTCCACATCGCCGGTGAAAATGTCGCGCCCCTCGGCATTGCCGATAAAATTCAGGTTGTGGGCCATTTTCAGGAGCTCGTAGGCTTCCTTCACCTGGCTGTTGCCCTTGCCCTCCTCCTCGCCGATGCTGAGCAGGCTCACGCGCGGCGCGGCATAGCCAAGCAGGTCGCGCGCAAAGGCNTCGCCCATGAGGCCGAACTGGAAAAGATGGTAGGGGCGGCAATCCACGTTGGCCCCGGCGTCGAGCACGACCACCGGCTCCTTTTCCGTGGGCAGCAGCGCCGCCAGCGCGGGCCGCTCCACACCGGGGAGCCGCCCCATGATGAACATGCCGCAGGCCACCGTGGCCCCGGAATGTCCGGCGCTCACCACGCCGTCGGCCGCGCCCTCGCGCACGAGGCGGCAGGCCACCTGGATGGAGGCGTTTTTCTTGCGCCGCAGGATGTCCGACGGCCTTTCGTTCATGTGCACCACGTCATCGGCCTGGACGATGTCGCACTTCACGTCGCCGAGGTCGAGCTTGGCGAGCTCGGCCTCCACCTTGGGCGTGTCGCCCACNAGGAGGACGTGGAGATCGTGGAGGCGCGCCGCCTCCACGGCGCCGGGAACCACCACGGCGGGGCCGAAATCCCCGCCCATGGCGTCCACGGCGATGACGGGCCTTTCGCGCATCACTCGGCTTCGGTACGGGCGACCACCTGGCGGCCCCGATAGGTGCCGCAGTTGGGGCACACGCTGTGGGGCGTGGTGGGCTCGCCGCAGGANCANTAGATGACGGCNGGCTTGGCNACACGGTCATGGGAACGGCGCATGCCCTTGCGGGAACGCGANTTNTTNTTTTGCTGAACAGCCATGCCAAGTCTCCTTATTACAGGGCGGGCGGCGCAAGGCCGCACCGGCGGATGAAGGGCAGTTTACGGGAGACAGTGCATAGCNGAATTTTCNCNCCTTGTCCAGACCTCNGCGGGGCCGCGGCCCGCGCCGCTCTCTTGCCCTCCCCGCCTTGCTGTGCCACTCTGCGGCCGGTCCCACCCGGCAGACTGGAGTTTCCATGCCCGTCGTCTACGCCTCGGCGCTTCCCACCGTGCCCCTGCCCGACGAGGAGGCCGCCCTGCGACAGCTCTGCGCCCGCTGGGAGCGCGCAGACGTGCCAAGGCTTTCCCCGGCCCAGCGTGCACATTACGGCCGCTTCCGCTCCGGGGGGGCGGCGCTCCGGGCGCGCGCCTCGCGCCTGCTCGCGCGGCTGCTGGCGTTGCGCGCGCTTCCCGCAGGCGCGGTGCTCGACATGGATGCGGACGGCCGACCGCTCGTGACGGGCGCGCCCGGCTGGCAGGTCGCGTTCACGCATAGCGGAAACGCCGCCTTTTGCCTCATCTGCGCGCCGGGAGAACTGCAGGGGGCCTCTCCGGGCTTACCGGCGCTGGATGCCGAAGCATGGGGAACGCACCAGCCCGGCGACCGCGCCTTTGCCGCGCCCGCGCCCACGCCGGCGGCCTCGCTGCGCCGCTGGGTGCTCGCCGAGGCGCTCTACAAGGCACTGGGCGCGACCCCGGCCCGCTGGGCTGCCGTCGCCGCCGCAGCCCATGCGGGCGCGACGCAGCGGCGGGGCCTTTGGCAGGCAGACGGCGTCTGCCTCTGCTGGCGCTTCCTCGCCGCGCCAGGGCATGTCCTCTGCGCGGCGCTTCCAGGGACAGCCTTCCCGCGCCTGGGACTCCGCTGGTTGCACTGGCAGATGCTCGCCTGAAACCCCGCATGGACAGACGCCCGCTTTTCCGGCAAGTTCCGGCCATGCGCTTCCATCTGGTCACGCTCTTCCCCGAATTTTTCGCCTCGCCCCTCGCCACGGGCCTCATGGGACGCGCGCGCGAAAACGGCGTGGTGGACGTGAGCTTCCATGACCCGCGCGCCTTCAGCGAGGACAGGCATCATCATGTGGACGACCGCCCCTATGGCGGCGGCCCCGGCATGGTGCTCCAGCCCGGCCCCGTGGCAGCGGCGGTGCGCCATATCCCCACGCCGGGACGCATCGTCTTTCTCACGCCCGGCGGCCGCCCCTTCACCCAGACGCTCGCGCGGGAGCTTGCCCGCGAGGAGGACCTCACCCTCATTTGCGGCCGCTACGAGGGCCTCGACGCGCGCCTTGCCGACATCCTGCCGCTCACGCCCGTGAGCGTGGGCGACGCGGTGCTCAACGGCGGCGAGACTGCGGCCCTCGCCGTCATGGAGGCCGTGGGCCGCCTTGTGCCCGGCTTCATGGGCAAGGAGGCCTCGGGCGAGGACGAGAGCTTTTCCGCGGGCCTCCTCGAATATCCGCACTATACGCGGCCCGAGGTTTTCGAGGGCCTTGCCGTGCCCGACATCCTGCGCTCAGGCGACCATGCCCGCATCGCCGCCTGGCGGCGCGGGGAGGCGCTGGCGGCCACCTTGCGCCAGCGGCCGGACCTTCTGGACGCGGCCCCGCTCACCCGCACGGACGCCGCCGTCCTGGCCGCGCTCCCGCGTGAGCGGCCCGGCCGCAACCTTTCCTTTTGCCTGTTGCATTATCCCGTCCTCCTCGAGGGCAAAAAATGCGGCGCGTCATCTTTGACAAATCTCGATATACACGATATAGCCCGGATTTCGCGCAGCTATGGCATGGGGCCCTTCTATGTGGTGACGCCGCTGGAGGACCAGCTCGTGCTGCTCAAGGCCATTTTGCGCCACTGGCAGGGCGCCCCAAGCCCGGCCCGCAAGGACCGGAGCCGGGCGCTTGAGCTTGTGCGCGGCGTGCGCTCGCTGGAGGAGGCCGTCACGCAAGCCGCGGCGCGCGCGGGCATGACGCCGCGCCTGGTGGCCACGTCGGCGGCCTGGCCGGAGAAAAAGCGCGCCGCCCCGCCGCTCACGCCCGCCGAAGTGCGCGAGTGGTTGCGCGAAGGCCCGGTGCTTTTGTGCCTGGGCACGGCGCGCGGCCTCGCGCCGGAAGTGCTGGCCCGCTGCGACGGCCGCATGAGGCCCCTGCGCTTTTTGGGCGACAACCATCTTTCCGTGCGCAGCGCGGCGGCCATCCTGGCCGACAGGATACTGGGCGATTTTTGTTGAAAACGGCGGCCCGCGCCAACGCTGGCCCCGATGAAGGAGCTGACATGGATATCATCAAGAAGATCGAGCGCGAAAACATGCGCATGGACATGCCCGCCTTCCGCTCGGGCGATACGGTCAAGGTGCACCTGCGCATCGTGGAAGGCGAAAAGGAGCGCATCCAGGTCTTCCAGGGCAATGTCATCCGCGTCCAGCGCGGCACCACCAATGCCAGCTTCACCGTGCGCAAGATTTCCGACGGCGTGGGCGTGGAGCGCATCTTCCCCATCAACTCGCCCTTCATCGACCATGTGGAAGTGGTGGCGCAGGGCCGCGTGCGCCGCAGCCGCCTCTACTACCTGCGCGGACGCAAGGGCAAGGCGGCCCGCATCAAGCCGCGCGCCCGCTACTGAGCGCCTCTCGCGGACGCCGGGGCCGTCCGGCGTCCGCCACTCGCCCACAGGCCGCTCCCTGCCTGCCCGGATTTGCCGGGCTTGTGCCGACTCCTCGCGGGGAGCCGCCTCTTGTCGCAGGCATCGACGAGGCCGGCCGCGGCTGCCTGGCCGGCCCGGTGGTGGCGGCCGCCGTCATCCTGCCGCCCGAGTATCACCTGCCCGGCCTCACCGATTCCAAGCTGCTCTCGGCGCGCAAGCGCGAGGCGCTGGCCCCGGCCATCCGCGCCTCTGCCCTCGCCTGGGGCTTGGGCGTGGTCTGGAGCCGCCGCATCGAGCGCGTCAATATCCTCCGGGCCACGCTGGAAGCCATGAGCCGCGCGGCTGCCACGTTGCGCCGGGCGCCCGGCATCCTGCTCATCGACGGCAACAGGACCATCCCGGAGGACCTGCTCCTCGCCGCGTGGCGCGGGTGTCCCGAAAGCCTCCCCCGGCAGCGCGCCATCGTGGGCGGCGACAGGAGCGAGCCCGCCATCTCCGCCGCCTCCATCCTCGCCAAGACCTTCCGCGACAGGCTCATGGCCGCGCTCGCCCGCCGCTGGCCCGGCTATGGCCTGGAGCGCCACATGGGCTACGGCACCGCCGAGCACCTCGCCGCCCTGCAAAGGCTGGGGCCCTGCCCGCTGCACCGGCGCACCTTCCGGGGCGTACTGCCCAAAGCGCAGGCCGCGGCCGAAGCCTGGGGGAAGCTGTGCTGAAAAGGCCCGCGCCGCATCTTGTCCTCGGCCGCCGGGGCGAGGACGCTGCGGCGGGCATCCTGCGCCGGGCCGGGATGTCCATCCTCGACCGCAACTGGCGCGAGGGGCGGCTGGAACTGGACCTTGTCTGCAAGGACGGCGACACCGTGGTCTTTGTGGAAGTGAAGACCCGCTCCACAGCGGAACGCGGCGGCCCGGAAGGCGCGCTCACGCAGGCCAAGCGGCGCAGCCTCTCCCGTGCGGCGCAGGCGTGGCTCGCCGCGCATGAGGCCTGGGACGCGCCCTGCCGTTTTGATGTGGTCGCTCTTGTCACCCGCGACGGAACCTTCAGCGCCGAGCATTACCGACATGCCTTCGACCTCGCCTCGCCTCTGGATAGTGGCCACGCCCCTTGGCAACCCTGGTGACCTCTCACCGCGCGCCCGCGAGGTGCTGGAAACAGCCGATCTTGTGCTCGCCGAGGACACGCGCCGTGCGGCCGCGCTCTTTCGCCGCCTCGGGCTCCCGCCCCGGCGCTTCCTGAGTTTTTACGAGCAAAATGAGGAGGACCGCCGCGAGGAGGTCATGGCCGCCCTGCGCTCGGGCGCGCAGGTGGCCCTCATTTCCGATGCGGGCACGCCGCTTCTGGCCGACCCCGGCTACAGGCTGGTCCGGGCCTGCCGCCGCGAGGGGATCGCGGTCTCGCCCGTGCCCGGCCCCTCCGCGCCCGTGACGGCCCTCAGCGCGGCCGGGCTCCCGCCGCTGCCCTTTACCTTTCTTGGCTTCCTTCCGAGGGACGCAGGCGGCCGCCGCGCCCTGTTCCGGGCCTATGCCGCGGTGCCCGGCTCGCTCATCTTTTTCGAGCGCAAGGACAGGCTCGCCGAAAGCCTCGCGCTGGCGGCCGACATCCTCGGCCCGCGCGAGCTCGCCATCTGCCGCGAACTCACCAAGACCCACGAGGAATTCCTCCTCGGGCGGCTGGAAAATGCCGGGGCGCTGGCGGAGGGCCTGCTCGGCGAAATCACGGTCATCATCGGCCCCCCGGAAGGAGCTCCGGCAAAGGCGGACAGTGCCGAAGCCGAAGCCTTGCTGCGCGACCTGCTCCGGGAAGGGCTCAAGCCCCGCGAGGCCGCGCGGGAGGCGCACAGCCGCCTTCCCGGCTGGAGCGCCAAGGAGCTGTATGCGCTCATTCCCGGCATCGGCGGCCAATGAAAAGGCCCCCGCCGGAAGGCAGGGGCCGGAAGCGTCAGCCGGGTTGGGCCGGGCTAGAACGTATAGCGGATGCCGAGACTGAATTCATTGGCATAGGGCGCCATGCCAATCTTGTATTCCTGGCCGTAGATGGTCTTTTCCGTCTCGTGGTAGCCGAGGCCCACGAAGCGGTAGGCGAGGTCCGCGGAAAGATTGTCGGTGATGGCATAGGCCACGCCCGCGCCCACGTTCCACGCAAAGACCGTCTGCATGTCGTTGAAGGTGTCGCTGGCGGACTGGCCGTTGAATGCGGCGGAGGGCTCGTACTTGCTTTCGATGAAGCCCATGCCGATGCCCGCGCCCACATAGGGCGTGAAGGCGCTGTCATTGTGGAAATCCCAGTAGGCGTTGAGGAAAAGCGTCTGGAGATTCCACTGGCCCTTGAGCTCGGCCGAAGCGCCCTCGGGAAGCAGCCCGCCGTTCACGTCCCAGGAAGTGGTGGAATTGGTGCGGATGGCGTACTCGATTTCCGCGCGCACGGGCACCTGATGCGCGGGATAGAAGTCATAGCCGATGAACACGCCGCCGCCCACGGTGTTCTGCGTGTAGTCGCTGATGTCAAAAATGGGCGACAGGTTGGAATTTTTGGAAATCTGGCCCGTGCTCTGGATGGAGTCGATGAACTTCAGGCCCACATAAAAGCCGTTGTCCGCGGCAGCCGCGGGCAGGGCGAGCGCAAGGACGAGCGCGAGCGCAAGAACTGTTTTCCTGAACATGGTTTCCTCCCTTCGTGAATGTGCCGTGTCGGGAAAGTCCCCTACACGGCGGAAATGATTTTGTCCACCACCAAGTCCAGCCCGAGTGAGCCTTCCCCGTGGACGCCCGCGCCCACTCCATGTAAGATGCCGGCGGAGACACTGACATGGCCCATTCCATTCGCGAGACCCCACGGGGCCTCGCCCTGAACCTCATCCTCAACCTGCGCGGTGGGCTGCATTCGCGCCCGGCCGCGCGCCTGGCCAGGGCGGCGCGGCAATACGCCGCGGACATCCGCTGCATCACCGAGACCGGCGAGGCCGACGCCAAGAGCATGCTCGACCTGCTCTCGCTGGCGCCCGGCGCCAATGCGCAGGTGCTCCTGCTCGCCAATGGCGAGGACGCGCGCGAGGCCTTGCTCGACCTCGGCGCCCTGCTCGCCGACATGCAGGAATGACATGGCGCGCGCGGTCATCTACGGCATTCCCGTCTCACCGGGGCTCGCGCTGGGGGCCATCCACCGCCTGCACGGATTTTCGCGCGACGAGCATCGCCACATAGCGGCCGAAGCCATCCCCGCGGAGGAGGAAGCCCTGCGCCGCGCCGTGGCAACGGTGCGCGCGGGCCTGCAAAAAACGCTGGCCGCCCTGCCCCCGGCTCTCGCCGATTATGGGGAGATAGTGGCCGCCCAGATGGAGCTCGCGAGCGACCCGCGCCTCATGGGCACGGCCCTTGCGCGCATCCGCCACCGCAAGATCTGCGCCGCCTGGGCGCTGGAGGAGACCGTGGACGAGCTCTGCGAGCTCTTCCGCGGCATGGAAGACCCCTACCTGCGCGACCGGGCGCAGGATGTGCGCGCCATGGGCCTGCGCCTTGCCGAGGCCCTGCGCGGCGAGGGGACGCCGACCGGCGATGCTTTTGCGGGCATCCTCGTGGCCGAGGACCTTTCCCCGGCCGATGTCATGGAGCTGGACACCGCAGGCATCCTCGGCATCCTCACGGCCGAGGGGGGCCCCACCTCGCACACGGCCATCCTTGCGCGCAGCCTGCGCGTGCCCGCGCTCACGGGCGTCACGGGGCTGCCGGATGCTGCGCGGGACGGCGAAAATGTCATCGTGGACGGGCTTTCCGGCTGCGTGCTGCTTCAGCCGGACGAGGCGGACCTGGCCGCCTTCCATAAGCGGAAGGCAGCCTACGAAAATTTTGAGCTCGAGGCACGCGCCGCGGCCGTGCATCCGGCCGAAAGCCGGGACGGCGTGCGCGTGGCCGTGCGCGCCAACCTGGAAAACGCCAGGGAGCTGGACGACCTCGCGGCCCTTGGCCCTGACGGCGTGGGGCTCTACCGCACGGAATTTTCCTATCTCGGCCGCGAGCTCCCCGGCGAGGAGGAGCTTTTCGCCGAGTACGCGGCCGTGGCCACGCGCGTCGCCCCCAGGCCCGTCATCTTCCGCACGCTGGACGTGGGCGCGGACAAGGCCCTCGCCGCGCACGCGGCCCTGCGCGAGCCCAACCCGGCGCTGGGCCTGCGCGGCATCCGCTTCTGCCTCGCCCATGAGGACATGTTCCGCACCCAGCTGCGCGCGCTGCTCAGGGCCGGGGTCACGGGCAACATGGCGCTCATGCTGCCCATGATCACCGATTGCCGCGAGGTACGCAGCGTGCGCCGCATCCTCCATGAGCTCAGGCACGAGCTTGCGGCGCAAGGGCTCGCCCACGCCGCCCACCTGCCCCTGGGCGTCATGGTGGAAACGCCCGCGGCCGTCCTCACGGCGGACAGCCTGGCGCGGGAATGCGATTTTTTCAGCATCGGCACCAATGACCTCATCCACTACCTCATGGCCATTGACCGCAACAACCGCCATGTGGCCTATTTGCACGAGCCGCTGCACCCCGCGGTGGTGCGCTCGCTCAAGCAGGTGGTGGACGCGGCCCACCGCGAGGGCATCCCGGTGTCCGTCTGCGGGGAATTCGCTGCCGACCCTTACGGCGTGGCCCTGCTGCTCGGCATGGGCGTGGACGCCCTCTCCGCCGCGCCGCGCTTCGTGCCCGGCGTCAAGCACATGCTGCGCAAGCTCTCCGCGGACGGCTGCGCCGAGCTCGTCCACACCGTCCTCACCCTGCCCGATGCGGCAACGTCGCGCCAGGTCATCCATGAGCGGCTGCGCCGAGCCCTCGGGCAGGAATTGTCCTTTCTCGCCACCAACCACGCAACACCCGTGACGCCATGAGCAAGAAAACCCCCTCCGCGGCCATTGCCGTCAACAAGAAGGCGCGCCACCTCTATGAGCTCTCGGAATTCCTCGAGGCGGGCATTTCCCTCACAGGGCCCGAGGTCAAGAGCATCCGCGCGGGCAAGGTGAACTTCATCGACAGCTATGTGGAGTTCCGCCAGGGCGAGGCGTGGCTCCTCTCGCTGCATGTGGCGCCCTACGCCAACGCGGGCTATACTCCGCAGGACCCGGACCGGCCCCGCCGCCTGCTCCTCCATGCCCGCGAGATTGGCCGCCTTGCGGGAACCGTGGCTCAGAAGGGGCTCACGGTGGTGCCCGTGCGCCTCTATTTCAGCCGCGGCAAAATCAAGGTGGAAATCGCCCTCGGCCGCGGCAAGAAGCTGCACGACCACCGCGAGACCCTCAAGCGCCGTGCCGAAGAAAGGGACATGGCGCGGGAACTTGCCTGATTCGGGAGCAGGATGCGCGCCCCGTCGCTTCAGCCGCCGCTTGTGTGGCAGGTGGGCCTGCTCCTTTACTGCGCGGGCATCCTCGCCGCGCTCTGGCCGGTGGAAGGCCTGTGCGCCGCGCTGCTGATTCTCCTTGCCGACCGCCGCTTCAGGACGCGCCTTCGCGTCGCCTTGGCCTTCGCCCTGTGCGCCGCCGGGCTTGGCGTGGGCATGTGGCAGCTCGCGCCGCTGCGCTCGCCCGCGCCCGAACCCGCATGGCTCGCCGCTCCGCAAGGAAAGGGCCGGGCGCAGGGATTGCGCATCTGCGGCGTGGCGCGCCAGGTGCAGGGCCTTTCGGACGGGCGCTTGCGCGTCATCCTTGAGGAGGTGCGGCCCGAGGCGGGGGGCGAGGCGCTCGCAGGCTCCTGTGCCTGGACCTGGGAGGACCCGGCCTTCCGGCCGCTTGCCGGACAAAGGCTCTGCGTGAGCCGCCGCCCCGTGCCCCTGCGCGGCTTCGCCAATGCGCCGGAGCCGGAATTTGAGGCCCGCTGGGCCGCGCAGGGCGTCCATTGGCGGCTGTGGAGCCGGTGGTGGAGCGGCGAACCCGACTTCACGGGCGAGGGCAGCGTGGGCGCGCGCCTGCGCGAGGCTCTGCGCCGGGACCTTCTGCGCGTGCTCCGGCCGCAGGGGCCAGACGCGGAGGCCCTGCCGCAGGCAAGGGCCATCATTCCCGCCCTGCTCTTCGGGGACCGCTCCTTCCTTACCCACGCGACACTGGAGGCCTTTGCCGCCGCGGGCCTCGCGCACAGCCTCGCCCTGTCCGGGCAGCACCTCGCCCTTGCCGGGCTCATCGGGCTTTTCAGCATCCTTGTGCTCGCGCGCTTCAAGCCCGGTATCTACCTTTTCCGGGCACGCGCCGTGTGGGTGGCGCTGGCGAGCCTGCCGCCGGCGCTGGCCTATCTCTGGCTCGGCAATGCCCCGGCGTCACTCCTGCGCGCCGCCTGTATGCTCGGTTTCATGACTCTGTGGCTGCTCAGGGAGCGCACGGCCACGGCGCTGGACGCGCTTTTCGCAGCGCTTGGCTGCATCGTGTTCGCGGACCCGCAGAGCCTCTTTGACCTGAGTCTCCAGCTTTCGGTCATGTGCGTGGCCGTCATCTGCCTCTGGATGCCCGCGCTGCGCCGGCTCTGGGCAGGTCGGGCCCGGCGCGGGCGCCCGCTCCCGCCCGGAGCGCCGCCAAGGCTGCGCCTGAAGCTATTGGGCCGCGCCCTGCTCCGCGGCCTTGCGGGCATCTTTTGCGTTTCCCTCTGCATCCAGCTGAGCCTTTTGCCCTTCATGCTCGTGCTCTTCGGGAGCATCAGCCTGTGGTTCCCGCTCAATGTGCTCTGGCTGCCCGCCGTGGACCTTGTGGTGTTGCCGGGTGCCGCGCTGGGGCTGCTGTGTTCGGCCCTCGGGCTGGACGCCGTGGCCCGTGGCGTGCTGGACGCGGCCGTGCTTCCCTGCGAGGTCCTGCTCGCATGTCTCGATGCGCTTGAGCGCCACCATCTTCTGGCCGGTCTCGAGCTGCTGCGGCCGCACTGGACGACGGTCATGGCCTTCGCCTGCCTCGGCATCGGCCTTGCCGTGCTTGCCGGGAATGCGGCGGCCAGGGCCACGGCCAGGCGTTTTCTCGCGGCTGGGCTCGTCCTCCTTTGCGTGGGGCCTTGCCTGCGGCTCGCCGCGCGCCTCGACCCTACGCCCCGGCTGGAACTTCCCGATGTGGGCCAGGGCCTGGCGACCCTCCTGCACCTTCCCGGCCATGTCCGGCTGCTCATGGACGGCGGCGGTACGGCCTCGCCCCGCTTCGACACGGGGAAGGCCCTGCTGGCCCCGCTGCTCGCCGACAACGACAGGCCCCGGCTCGACGCCATCATCAACAGCCACCCGGACCTTGACCACGCGGGCGGGCTGCACCATCTGCTGCGCGCCTTCCGGGTGGAGCGCCTCTTCCACAATGGCCGTGACGCCAGCGGGGAGCGGCGCGCCGCATGGCGGGAAGCGCGGGAGCTTGTGCCGGGCGCAACGCTGGGCGCCGGGGATACGCTCCTTCTGGGGGAGGGCTACAGGCTGGAAGTCCTCCACCCGCCACGCTCGGAAGGGGAAGAAAAGGATGGCTGGACGGGCAATGACGCCTCGCTGGTGCTCCGTCTCACCCGCGACGGCGAGGGCCTCGCGCTTTTCACCGGGGATGCGGAACCTGCGGCGCAGCGCCACCTGCTTGCCTCGGGCCGGGACCTTTCGGCGCGTATCCTCGTGGCACCGCACCACGGTTCGGACAAAAGTTTCCTGCCCGAATTGTATGCGGCTGTCAGGCCCGAGCTGGTCCTTGCCGGATGCGGCTTCCGCAACCGCTGGGGCTATCCGGGCAAGCGCCTCGCCGCATGGCTCGCGGCGCGCGGCATCCCGCTGCTGGATACCGGGAATCACGGGCGCATCAGCGTAGAGCTGCCCCGAGGGCTCCCCCTGCGGGTGACGACGGCGAGGAAGGCAGGGAATGCGCCGGACTGAGGCCCCTCAGCGCTGGCAGCGGGGGCAAAAAACCGTGGCGCGCCCGGCCACGCGACAGCCGGATAGCGGCTTCCCGCAGGTGCGGCACGATTCCCCGGCGCGGCCATAGACGGCGAAGCTGTTCTGGAAGGCCCCGGCATTGCCGTCCGCGTCGCGGTAATCGCGGATGGAGCTGCCGCACTGGTCGATGGCGAGCGCAAGCACGTCCTTGAGCGCCGCGAGCAGCCTGCGCCGCTCCGCCGGGCCCAGTTCCGCCACGGGGCGGCGCGGGTCGATGCCCGCGCGGTGCAAGGCCTCATCCGCATAGATATTGCCGACGCCGGCCACCACCTTCTGGTCCAGCAGGGCCGCCTTGATGGCGCGCCGCCCGGAAAGTTGCCTGTCAAAGGCCGCGGGCTTGAGCTCCAGGGGCTCGGGCCCGAGACTGCGCCAGAACTCCCACTGCATCAGGAGGTCAGGCGTGGCAGCGAACACCGTGCCGAAGGCGCGGGTATCGTCAAAAAAGAGGCGCCGGGGCGTGCCGTCCGGCTTTTCGAGGTCCAGCAGCCAGCGGGTATAAGGGCCGGGCGCCATCCCCGCCGGGCGCGGCAAAAGCCGCCCGGTCATGCGCAGGTGAACGGCGAGGATGCTGGGGAGGCTCCCCGCCATTGCGGCTTCTGCCGCAGGCGCGAGGTCCAAGAGGATGAGCTTGCCGCGCCGCCTGACACCCGTGATGCCAAGGCCCGGCAGCGAGTCCAGCGGCAGGCTCAGGGGATGGACGGCCGATGCCCGGAGCACTTCCGCGCCCCTGATGCGCGAGCCCTGCACATGGGGCGCGAGGGTGCGCACCACGGTTTCCACTTCGGGGAGTTCAGGCAAGGTAGACGTCCAGAAGGCCGGGGGGCGGGTCGATGCAGACCCGGCGCCCCGCAAGGTCGAAGGAGCGGATGAAGTCCGCCTGCGCGGGGAAGAGTATCTCGCGGCCGTCATCCGTGCGGATGGCCCAGATTTCCTGCCCCGCGGGCTGCTCCACATGGTCGAGGCGGCCCACGCGGCTGCCGTCCGGGAGGATTACGTCCGCGCCCATGAGGTCGGCGACATAGACCTCGTCCCCGGCCGGCTCGGGAAGCTCGGCCCGCGGCACGCAGAGCAGGGCCCCGCGCAGGGCCTCGGCCGCGTCGCGGCCGGTGACGCCCGCCAGCGTCAGCAGGGGGCGCCCCTTGTGGTTGCGGCTGGCGAGCACCTCCACGGATGCGGGCTCCGCGCCGCGGCGGCAGAGCCAGAGGCGCGGAAATGCGGCAGGGGCCGCGTCCGCATACCAGTCCACGGCGAGTTCGCCGCGGATGCCGTGGGGCCGCGCCACGGCGCCGAGCTCCACATAGCCCTCGGGCACGGCCCCGCCGGGCGCCGGTCCCGCTGTTGCTGTGGGAGCGGCCACGCTAAGGCTACTCCATGATTTCGAGCATGGTGCGCCTGCCCGCGCGGATGGAGGCGGCCCCGAGGAGGGTGCGCATGGCGCGCACCGTGCGCCCCTGGCGGCCGATGACCTTGCCGAGGTCATCGGGGGCGACGGTCAGCTCCAGCACCGTGGCGTGGTCGCCCTCCACTTCGCGCACCCTGACGGCCTCGGGCTCATCCACAAGAGCCTTGGCGATATTTTCAATCAGCGCTTTCATCAGAGGCACCTCCGCTGTTCCCCGGACGCCCCGGCCAGCGGGCGTGAAAAGACCGCCGCAAAGGCCCGCACGGGCCTTCGGCGGATACGCCCGGCACATGGCAGGCCGGATGCGGCCAGCCGATGCCCGGCCTCCACGGGGGCAGCCGCCCCGCGGTTCTCGGGGCAGCCCGTTCCGGGCGAAAGGGCCTTAGCCCAGATGCTTCTTGAGCAGGGAGCGGACCGTGCTCGTGGGTTCAGCGCCCCGGCCGAGCCACTCGCGAATCTTCTCCGCATCGAGGCGCACGTCCGCGGGGTTGGTCATGGGGTCGTAGAAGCCCAAAAATTCCAGCGGGCGCCCATCGCGGCGCGTCTCGTCACGGGCGGCCACGATGCGGTAGAAGGGGTGTTTCTTGCTGCCGAGGCGGGTGAGTTTCAATTTCACTGCCATGTGTTCTGCTCCCTTGATGGTATTTTTGAAGTGTAGCGTTGCGCCCAAAAAAGGGCAAGCCGCGGGGCGCCCCGAGGGCAGCGGGGGCCGGGCTATTTTTTCTTCCGCTTCTGCTGGCGCTCTTTCTTCCTGCGCTTTTTGGCGGCCTGGGACTTGCCGCCGCCGTGGCCCTGAGGGCGGCCAGCGCCGGGCATACCGCCCATGCCGGGAAGTCCGGGCATTCCGCCCATGCCGGGGAGGCCCCCCATGCCCGGAAAGCCGCCCGGCANCCCCGCGCCAAGGCCGCGNGGCATCCGNGGCATCCCCTTGCCGCCGCGGCCTCCCATAATCCCCTGCATCATCTTGCGCATCTGCGTGAACTGGCGCACCAGCTGGTTCACCTGGGCNACGCTGGTCCCGGAGCCNNTGGCGATGCGCGCGCGGCGGCTGCCGTTGAGGATGTCCGGGTCGCGCCGCTCCGCCGGGGTCATGGAATTGATGATGGCCTCCGTGCGGGCGAGCTCGGCCTCGGGGAGTGCCCCGTTGGCCTGCGCCAATTTGTCGGTGAGNCCGCCNAGTCCCGGAATCATCTTGAGGATGCTCTCGAGCGAGCCGAGTTTTTTCACGCGGCGCATCTGGGTGCGGAAGTCCTCGAGGTCGAAGCTCGCCTTGCGCATCTTGCGCGCCATGGCTTCCACTTCCTCGGCGTCAAAGGCGTCCTGCGCCTTTTCCACGAGGGTGAGCACGTCGCCCATGCCGAGGATGCGNCCGGCNATNCGGTCAGGATGAAAAACCTCCATTTCGGAGAGCTTTTCGCCCACNCCCACGAACTTCACGGGCGCGCCCGTCACCGAGCGGATGGAAAGGGCCGCGCCGCCGCGGGCGTCGCCGTCCATCTTGGTGAGNACCACGCCCGTGAGCCCNAGGCGCTCGTTGAAGGCCTCGGCCACGGTGACNGCGTCCTGNCCGGTCATGGCGTCGGCCACAAAGAGGATTTCCTGCGGCTGGACNGCCGCCTTGATGGCGGCGAGCTCGTCCATGAGGGGCGCGTCCACATGCAGACGGCCGGCCGTATCGAGAAGCACCACGTCCGCATCGGCCTCGCGNGCGGCCGCCACGGCATTTTTGGCGATGTCCACCGGGTCCATGTCCTGCGTGGAGGGATAGACCGGCATGTCGAGCTCGCGCGCGAGTACCTGGAGCTGGTCGATGGCCGCCGGGCGATAGACGTCGGCGGGCACGAGATAGGGGCGATGCTTGCCGCGCCTGAGCAGGTTGGCGATTTTGGCGGCGGAGGTGGTCTTGCCCGAGCCCTGCAGGCCCACGAGCATGATGACCGCGGGCTTGCGGCCCTCCAGCGCGAGGGGCTGGGCCTCCCCGCCGAGCAGGCTGACAAGCTCGTCGTGGACGATCTTGACCACCTGCTGCGCCGGGCTCACGCCNTTGAGCACCGCCTGCCCGAGGGCCTTCTCGCGCACNCTTTCCACAAAGTCCCGGACAACGCGGAAATTGACATCCGCCTCCAGNAGGGCGAGACGCACTTCCCTNAGGCCCGCCTGGATATTCTCCTCGGTGAGCTGGCGGCCGCCGAAGGCCTTGAAAACGCCGGAAAGTCTGTCGGAAAGGCTCTCGAACATGCGGGCTCCGCACTGGCACAAAATCAGGTTCGCGTTCCGCCGTCCCCGGAGCGTTTCCGCGGGGAACGGCCCCCGGCCGTGCGCGGGCGCGGGAGGCGGCGAAAGCGCAGTTTATAGAGGCTTTGCCGGGCCGCGTCAAGAAGCGCGTGGCCGCACCCCGGTTGCGAGAGGCGCGCCCNTGTGNGCTTTTCTCTTGCCGGGCGCTGGTGAATGGCGTAAAAATCGCCGAATCAGGACTGGTGCAGCAGTGATGCGAACTTGCCCCTCCATAGAGCGCCCGCGCCGGGCGTCCCTGTCCGCGCATGTCGCGTCGCGCGGTCTGGCGTCGTGCCTCTGCTTCGTCCTCTTCCTCTCCGCCCTGCTCTCCCTCGGACAGGTGCGGGGCGCCCGCGCCGAGACCTTCCCGCTGGACTTCACCACCATCCGCCTCGGCGCCGCGCCGCGGGCCGTGCTGGTGGTGGGAGGCATCCAGGGTGACGAGCCCGGCGGCTTTTCCGCGGCCACGCTCATCGCCACCCGCTACGAAATCGCCGAGGGCGCGGTGTGGGTGGTGCCCAACCTCAATTTTCCGAGCATCATCAGGCGTTCGCGCGGCCTCCACGGGGACATGAACCGCAAGTTCGCGCGCCTTGCCGAGAACGACCCGGAATTCGCCACCGTGCGCCGCATCCAGGAGCTCATCTGCCATCCGGAAGTGGGCCTCGTGCTCAATCTCCACGACGGCAGCGGCTATTACCGCCCGCGCCACGAGGACAGGCTGCGCAATCCGGCCCGCTGGGGGCAGTCGGTCATCATCGACCAGGACGCGCTCGGGCCCGACACCTTCATGGGCGCNCTCGCCGAGGAGGCCGACGCCGTGGCCCGCGAGGCCAACAGCCGCCTTATCCGGCCCNTCCACGCGCTGCATGTGCACAACACGCACACCGCTGCGGGCGACCGGGAAATGGAAAAAAGCCTCTCCTACTATGCCGTGCGCCACGGCAAGGCG
Source organism: Desulfovibrio sp. (assembly GCA_014804905.1). Classification (GTDB taxonomy): domain Bacteria; phylum Desulfobacterota; class Desulfovibrionia; order Desulfovibrionales; family Desulfovibrionaceae; genus Desulfovibrio. The sequence continues at coordinate 48,591 of JAAUYX010000021.1, forward strand.
GCCTTTGGCCTGGAGGCCAGCAAGGAATTTCCCGTGGAGCTTCGGGCCTATTATCACCTGCTCATGGTGGAGGCCTTTCTCANGCGCGCGGGCGTGCGCTTCCGGCGGGATTTCGAGCTCACGCCCGCGGGCGTGGCCCGTGCCTTGCGCGAGAACCTGGGCGTGTCCTTCGCGGAGAACCGCGTCTTTCTGCCGCTGGAAGATGTGCGCCCGGCCATCAGCTACCTGCCGCTGCCGAAGAGCAGCCCGGCGCGCGCCATCACCTCCAAGCCCATCATGGCCGTGCTCCCCTGCGAGGGAAAGGGCGACAGGCTCTGCGTCCACTACGGCAACCGCACCATCACCCTCATCCGGCCCGACTGGCGCGAGGTGGATGCGAGCCTCGACGCCATGACCGTGCAGGTGGACGGCCGGGAGGAGACCGTGCCCTTCGGGAGCATCCTCGATGTGCNGGAGGCGNCCACGGTGCGCCCGCTGGCGGGCTACCGGGTCAANGCCATCGGCATGGACTGCGGAAAGGCGGATGAAAGCGGCATCGCCCTGCGCCGCAAGGACTTCCAGCCCCGCTTTTCCGTGGACAGGGGCGGGAGGCTTTTCCGCGTGGAGGTCTATAAGGACAAGCGCTTTTCCGGCATGTTCCTCCTCCGCTTCGGCGGCGGGGGCGCCACGGCCGGGCGCGCGCCCCTGCCGGACAGGCCGGGGCCCGAGACCTCGCTGGGTTTTTAGCGCGCCTGAAACGTCCCCCCTTCGCCCTCTCCGCCCTCAGAATCCCTGCTTTTTCGGGCCGCCCTGTTCCAGTTCCTTGAGCGGCGCATCGAGGAACTGGCTGATGGCGGCCCAGGCCACGGGATAATTGTCCAAAAAGGCCGCGTGGCCCGCATGGGGCACGACGCAGAGGCGCGCGTTGGCGGTCAGGTCGCGGGCTTCGAGCACGGTCCGGGGCGGGGCGTGCGTGTCCCTGTCCCCCACCACAAAGAGCACCGGGCAGCGGATGGCCCCGAAGGTCTCGCTGCCGACCTTCGTCTTGTGCCAGAAGNCCATGTAGTCGTTGAGGAAGTCGCCCAGCCTTTGCGGTTCGGGCGAAAGCGCCCGCATTTGCTCCACATAGGCCTTGTCCAGCTTTTCCAGCTCCGCCAGCGGCAATTTGTCCGGGAAGAAGCCCGGCTCGAGCGTGCCCGCGCCAATGGCCACCACGCGCTCCACGGCCGCGGGCTTGAGGGCCGCCACTTCAAGCGCGGTATAGGCTCCGTCGCTGAAGCCCAGCAGGGGCGCGGGCCTGTCCGTGATTTTTTCCATCACGGCGAGCATGTCTTGGGCCTTTTGCCGTAAACTCATGGGGCTGTGGCCCAGTTCCGAGCGGCCGTGGCCGCGGGAGGAGACGACCACCACCTGATACTGCCTGCGCAGCTCGTCGATGATCCTGCCGAGCTCATAGGGCGAGCCCACGCCCCCGCCATGAAACACAAAAATGGGCCGCCCCTCGCCATAGACCTCGTAATAGATGTTCGCGTCCCCGGAACGGACCGTGNGCGCGGCNGCGGCATTGTTGCCGTAGGGCGTGGCNCTNCCCGCCGTATCCGGCNGCTGGAGGAAATAGCGNANGGCCCCGGCCGGGGCCGTCGCCGCCGCGAAGGCCACGGAAATGAGCAGGGAAAGGCAGAGCANGGCCCCTGCGAGGGCAGATTTCTTGCGCATGGAAGCCCCTTGTGCGCGCTGTAATCGGCCGCGGCTGCGGCCGCCCCNTACTTGGGAAGGCAGGCCTTGCCCGTCATGGAGAGGATGTCGATNCGCAGGATGGCGACGCGCCTGGCCGTGGCCTNCGGNGTGGGCCGCGGACAGCGGGCGGCGTAGCGGGCNCCGATACAGTCGAGCGCGTGCTGCTTTTCCGCCATGTCCTCCACCACCTGCGCCCGCCCCGTACCGCAGACCGACTTGTAATAGGTGGAGGCGTTTTCGCGGTCGATTTCAACGCCCACGGCGCAACTGAAGGCCACATTGGAGTCGCGGCGCACGCAGTCGAGCTTGAGGCCCTCGTGGGCGCAGTGGATGTAGAGGCGCTGCCCGTCCCGCGCGAAATTCACGGGCAGGCAATAGGGAAAATCGCCGTTCTGAAGCGCGAGGAAGATTTCCCTCCGCCGCGGCGAGTACCTCGTCAAAAAAGGCGGCGTCCGTCCTTTCCCGGTCTTTGCGGCGCATGGCTCCTCCTGATGTATTGAAAAGGCCGCCGCCCGCGCTTCAGGCGGCGGCCCTTGCTGTGCATGGCTATTTCTTGCCGAGCAGGCGCGCCATATCCTCTTCCGGCGTGGTCATGAGGCTAAGGCCCCACTGCTCCACGAGCACATTGAGGATGGCGGGCGAGATGAAGGCGGGCAGACTCGGCCCGATGACGATGTTNCNNACGCCCAGCGCCANCANGGTGAGCAGGATGGCCACGGCCTTTTGCTCATACCACGAGAGCACCATGGAGAGCGGCAGGTCGTTGACGTCGCACTTGAGCGCGTCCGCCAGGGCGAGCGCCGTCTGGATGGCGGTGTAGGCGTCGTTGCACTGGCCGCAGTCCATGAGGCGCGGCAAATCGCCGAGCTTGCCCAGCTCCTTGGTGTTGAAGCGGAACTTGCCGCAGGCGAGGGTGAGCACCACCGTGTCCTCGGGCGTCTTTTCCACAAATTCCGTGTAGTAGTTGCGGGCGGGCTTGGCGCCGTCGCAGCCGCCCACGAGGAAGATGTGCCTGAGCTTGCCCTGGGCCACGGCGTCCAGCACGGCCGGGGCGGCGGCGAGCATGGTCTTGCGGCCGAAGCCCGTGAGGATTTTCTGGCCTGGCGCGTCCTCGGCATAGCCGGGCATGGCCTTGGCTTTTTCGATGACCGCGGAGAAGTCCCGCTCCTTGCAGTGCGTACAGCCGGGCCACGACACGTTGCCTGACGTGAACACCTTGTCGCCNTAGGCGCGCGGGTTCTGGATACAGTTGGTGGTGAAGATGACGGGGCCGGGGAAGTCCGGAAGTTCCTTCTGCTGGTTCTCCCACGCCGTGCCGAAGTTCCCGGCGAGGTGCGGATAGGCCTTGAGGCGCGGATAGCCGTGCGCGGGCAGCATCTCGCAATGGGTATAGACATTGATGCCCGTGCCCTCGGTCTGCTTGAGCAGTGCCTCGAGGTCGTAGAGGTCATGCCCGGAGATGAGGATGGCCTTGCCCTTGCGGTGGCCGAGGTCCACCTCGGTGGGAACCGGGTCGCCGAAGTGGCCCGTATTGCCCGCGTCCAGAAGCTCCATGGCCTTGAGATTGCCGCGGCCGCATTCCAGCACGAGGTCGAGCCAGCCGCCGAGGTCGCGCACCGCGCCGTCCCACGGGCTCCCGGCGATGAGCGCCTTGCAGACAAAGGACGAGAGCTTGCTGTCCCTCTGNCCGAGGCGCGCCGCGTGGTCCTTGTAGGCGCAGAGGCCCTTGAGCCCGAAGAGNAGNATCTGCATGGCGGAATTCACGTCCGCGTCGCTGGAGAAGTGGTCCATGCCCACCACGCTCTCGGGGAGCTGCGCCCGGTATTCCTCGATGGAGAGCGNNAGGTCCTCGGGCACCTCGCCGAGCTGGGCGGCCAGGGTGCGCGCATGGAGCAGGGTCTCGGTCTGGAGGGCCTCGATGGCCTTGGGGTCAAAGTTGACATTGGTCAGCGTGGCGAAAAGCGNNTCGGCGATGAAATCGTCATACACGTCCGTATTCATGCCTTTTTCGCGCGCCTGCTCCACCAGCGGAGCGAGACGCCGCAAAAGATAGGTCAGCTGGTCCTGGAGCAGGGCCACATCCGCAGTCTTGCCGCACACGCCGGCCACGGTGCAGCCGGTGCCCTTGGCGGTCTGTTCACACTGGTCACAAAACATGGCGACTCCTTGTAGAGGTTGGCGCTTGTCGATTGTTCCGGCCACGCGGCCGCATCGGCTTCCGGCGGTCAGCGTCCACCCTAAACCCAAATGCGCGCAAATGCAAAAGGCCCCGCGCGATACGGAGCCTTTTGCGGCAAAATTTCACGCCCGGCTACTTGCCGTCGTAATAATTGAGCCTGCCCTCCATGTGGCTCACGCACTTGGAGAGGATAAGGGTGATGATGAGGTAGATGAGCGCCACCACCGTATATGTCTCGAAATAGAGGTAGGTGGTCCCGACGAAGCTGCGGGCGCGCTGCATGATGTCCGGCACGGCGAGGATGGACACGAGCGACGTGTCCTTGAGCATGGCGATGCACTCGTTGCCCACCGGCGGCAGGATGGTGCGCCAGGCCTGCGGCAGGATGACGAGGAACATGGTCTGGAAGCGGTTGAAGCCGAGCGAGCGCGCGGCCTCGGTCTGCCCCTTGGGGATGGCCATGATGCCCGCGCGGAACACCTCGCCCATATACGCGCCGTAGCAGATGCTGATGGCGGTCACGGCGGAGGCGATGCCGCTCACCTGGAAGAAGCGCGAGAGCGCGTAATAGATGTAAAAAAGCTGCACGAGCAGCGGGATGCCGCGGATGACCTCCACATAGGTGGAGGCCAGGAGATTGATGAAGCGGTTGCGCGAGATGCGCCCGAGCCCGGTGAGCAGCCCGAGCGGCACGGCGAAGCAGATGGAAAGGATGGTAATCTCGAAGGTGA